>NZ_JAPFCC010000001.1:4692500-4882500 GCF_025562715.2 Endozoicomonas gorgoniicola | reverse complement strand
GAAACAGAACCTGAAACCGTGTACGTACAAGCAGTGGGAGCATGCTCAGGCATGTGACTGCGTACCTTTTGTATAATGGGTCAGCGACTTACATTTTGTGGCAAGGTTAACCGCATAGGGTAGCCGTAGGGAAACCGAGTCTTAATAGGGCGAACAGTCGCAAGGTGTAGACCCGAAACCGGGCGATCTATCCATGAGCAGGTTGAAGACCAGGTAACACTGGTTGGAGGGCCGAACCCACTGTCGTTGAAAAGCCAGGGGATGACTTGTGGATAGGAGTGAAAGGCTAATCAAGCCCGGAGATAGCTGGTTCTCCTCGAAAGCTATTTAGGTAGCGCCTCTTGTCTCACCATCGGGGGTAGAGCACTGTTTGGGCTAGGGGGTCATCCCGACTTACCAACCCCATGCAAACTCCGAATACCGATGAGTGCAATCAAGGGAGACACACGGCGGGTGCTAACGTCCGTCGTGGAAAGGGAAACAACCCAGACCGTCAGCTAAGGTCCCAAAGTAATAGTTAAGTGGGAAACGATGTGAGAAGGCCCAGACAGCCAGGAGGTTGGCTTAGAAGCAGCCACCCTTTAAAGAAAGCGTAATAGCTCACTGGTCGAGTCGGCTCGCGCGGAAGATGTAACGGGGCTCAAACTATTCACCGAAGCTACGGGTTCGATGCTCTTTTTATAAAGAGTTGTCGAGCGGTAGAGGAGCGTTGTGTAAGCGGTTGAAGGTGTGCCGGGAGGCATGCTGGACGTATCACAAGTGCGAATGCTGACATGAGTAACGATAAAGGGAGTGAGATCCTCCCTCGCCGGAAGACCAAGGGTTCCTGCGCAACGCTAATCGGCGCAGGGTGAGTCGGCCCCTAAGGTGAGGTCGAAAGACGTAATCGATGGGAAACAGGTTAATATTCCTGTACCCCCCTTGACTGCGATGGAGTGACGGAGAAGGCTAGGCCGGCAGGGCGATGGTTGTCCCTGTTTAAGGTCGTAGGCTGTGGGCCCAGGCAAATCCGGGTCCACTTATGCCGAGAACTGATGACGAACCGGCTACGGCCGGGAAGTGGTTGATGCCATGCTTCCAGGAAAAACTTCTAAGCGTCAGGTCAAGGGGGACCGTACCCCAAACCGACACAGGTGGTCAGGTAGAGAATACCAAGGCGCTTGAGAGAACTTGGGTGAAGGAACTAGGCAAAATGGCACCGTAACTTCGGGAGAAGGTGCGCCGGTTCTGGTGATGAGATTTACTCTCTAAGCTGGGACTGGTCGAAGATACCAGGTGGCTGCGACTGTTTATTAAAAACACAGCACTGTGCTAACACGTAAGTGGACGTATACGGTGTGACGCCTGCCCGGTGCCGGAAGGTTAATTGATGCTGTTATTCTTCGGAAGAAGCGGTTGATCGAAGCCCCGGTAAACGGCGGCCGTAACTATAACGGTCCTAAGGTAGCGAAATTCCTTGTCGGGTAAGTTCCGACCTGCACGAATGGCGTAACGATGGCCACGCTGTCTCCACCCAAGACTCAGTGAAATTGAAATCGCTGTTAAGATGCAGTGTATCCGCGGCTAGACGGAAAGACCCCGTGAACCTTTACTACAGCTTCACAGTGGATCTTGATGTTGCTTGTGTAGGATAGGTGGGAGGCTTTGAAGTGTGGACGCCAGTCTGCATGGAGCCAACCTTGAAATACCACCCTGGCAATATTGAGGTTCTAACCCAGGTCCCTTACCGGGACCGGGGACATTGTGTGGTGGGTAGTTTGACTGGGGCGGTCTCCTCCCAAAGAGTAACGGAGGAGCACGAAGGTTGGCTAAGCACGGTCGGACATCGTGCGGTTAGTGTAAAGGCACAAGCCAGCTTGACTGCGAGACGTACAGGTCGAGCAGGTACGAAAGTAGGTCTTAGTGATCCGGTGGTTCTGAATGGAAGGGCCATCGCTCAACGGATAAAAGGTACTCCGGGGATAACAGGCTGATACCGCCCAAGAGTTCACATCGACGGCGGTGTTTGGCACCTCGATGTCGGCTCATCACATCCTGGGGCTGAAGCCGGTCCCAAGGGTATGGCTGTTCGCCATTTAAAGTGGTACGCGAGCTGGGTTTAGAACGTCGTGAGACAGTTCGGTCCCTATCTGCCGTGGACGTTGGAAGTTTGAGGAGAGCTGCTCCTAGTACGAGAGGACCGGAGTGGACGAACCACTGGTGTTCGGGTTGTGTCGCCAGACGCATTGCCCGGTAGCTAAGTTCGGACGGGATAACCGCTGAAAGCATCTAAGCGGGAAGCCCCCTTCAAGATGAGACTTCCCTTGGCCCTTGAGGCCACATAAGAGACGTTGAAGACTACGACGTTGATAGGCGGGGTGTGTAAGCGTTGTGAGGCGTTGAGCTAACCCGTACTAATGACTCGAGAGGCTTGACCATATAACGCCAAAGCGATTTGTACTGAAATCGTTCCAGACGATTTTCAGCACTTCCTCCATCCATGGAGGTCGCCATACACGAGAGTGTGAAGCAAGAAATACAGCTTATTAAGAACAGGATTCCAGAGTTTGCAGTAGCCTAAACTGGCAGCGGAAAGCGGAAAGCGGAAAGCGGAAAGCGGAAAGCGGAAAGCGGAAAGCGGAAAAACTGCAACTCAAAAAAGAATTTGCCTGGTGACCATAGAGTGTTGGAACCACCCGATCCCATCCCGAACTCGGAAGTGAAACGACACATCGCCGATGGTAGTGTGGGGCTTCCCCATGTGAGAGTAGGTCATCGCCAGGCACCCAATTTACCTTGAGCGACCTCCATGAATGGAGGAAGCACTTCGAAACGTCAGGAACGTTTCAAGTGTTCGCTCAAGGCTGTGAAAACCCCAGTCGAGAAATCGGTTGGGGTTTTTGCTGTGTGCAGAAAAAATAAGAAAAGTCTGATGTGTACAAGAAAAAGAAAGGACAGAAAATAAAAGCAACCGTTATATTCATTCTGAATACGACGCCTGAAGCCTGATCAATGATACAGTCTGGTTTGTATTGCTTGAGGGAGGAATCAATATGGCAAAAACAGCTGTTGTTATTGGTGCTACAGGGCTGGTTGGTAAAGAACTGGTTAAGCAACTGATACTGAGTGATGCTTTTGAAAGGGTTGTAACCATGACCCGAAGGGCTCTGGAACTGGAATCAGACAAGCACCAGAATCATTTAATCGACTTTGAAAAACTGGATCGATATTCCGGGTTATTTAAAGGTGACGCTTTATTTTCCTGTTTAGGGACAACCAGAAAACAGGCTGGTTCAGTTGCGGAACAAAGACGCATTGATTACGACTACCAGTTACAGGTTGCCAAAATAGCTGCCAGAAATGATATCCCCCACTATTTGCTCATTAGTTCCAGTGGTGCAAATGCCAAAAGTTCTGCAGCGTACATGAAGATGAAAGGTGAACTGGAAGACGATGTTAAAGAGCTACCCTTCAAACGGATCAGCATCTTCCAGCCTTCACTGTTACTGGGTAGCCGGGACAAACCAAGACTTGGTGAAGGCATTGCAGCTTATATCATGCCCGTTTTATGCAGGATACCTTTTCTAAGAAAGTACCGTCCAATAACCGGTCAGCAGGTTGCCCGGAGAATGTTGGAAGCCTCCTTGTCTGAGGGGAACCGCAAGGAATACTTTATTCTGGAGGATGTTTTCCCGAAAACAGGTTGATAGAGAAACGTTTGGAAAAACACCACAGACAACGGTTTATGCTCCTTGGTTTATAAAAGCAGGTTGTATATAGTCCGCAGCCTTAGTTGTTTCGGGAATGTAAAACGATATGCCTCAATCAAAACCTCTGCTGTCTGAATACGATGTCATCGTTATTGGCGCTGGTGCGTCCGGTTTGATGTGCGCCCTGACGGCGGGTGAAAGAGGCAGGCGGGTTCTGGTGCTTGACCATGCCAACAAGATCGGCAAGAAAATTATCATTTCAGGCGGTGGTCGCTGCAACTTCACCAATCTCTATACCGAGCCGGGGAACTACCTCTCCGATAACGGTCATTTCTGCAAATCAGCGCTTTCCCGTTATACACAGTGGGACTTTCAGGCGCTTGTGGATAAATACCAGGTGGCCTGGCATGAAAAAACATTAGGGCAGCTTTTTTGCGATGATCGCTCACAGCAAATCGTTGACCTGCTGGTGAATGAGTGTCGGGGGGCCGGTGTCACTATTCGTACCAGAACAAAAATAGAAAGTATTGACCACCAGAAAAATGGCGAAGCGCCGGTTTATCGTCTGGAGACATCTTCCGGTCACTTCTCTACCCAGTCTCTTGTTGTTGCGACAGGTGGTCTGTCATTCCCAACGATGGGAGCTACGGGCTTTGGCTATCAGGTAGCTGAACAGTTTGGGCATAACATCATCTCGACTCGCCCTGCCCTTGTACCTTTGGTCATGTCTAAACAATGGCTGGAACAGTTTGCCGAATTGTCAGGAGTCAGTGCTGAAGTCATAGCTACCTGCAATGGTCAGTCTTTTAAAGAAAATGTATTGTTTACCCACAAAGGGATGAGTGGTCCCGCTATTCTACAGGTGTCTTCTTACTGGAAAGAAAACGACAGTGTTTTTATAAACTGGCTACCTGCTGTTACTGCTTACGATTTTTTAAAAGAAGCACAACAACGCCGTGCAAAGGCAGAAACCCAGACGATCCTGGCTGAGCATCTGACAAAACGCCTGGCAAATGCTCTGTGTGAACACGGTAAGCTAAGGCTTCTAACCGAAAGTGGTCGTAAAACCATTAGTCATTACAGTCACTCAGAGTTGGAAGAACTGGCAAACGAGCTTGAAAGCTGGGAACTGCAACCAGCAGGTACTGAAGGTTATAAAAAAGCAGAAGTGACTCTGGGCGGCGTTTGCACAAGCAAAGTGTCGTCTAAGACATTTGAAAGCCGATTACAGCTAGGATTGTTTTTTATCGGAGAAGTACTGGATGTCACCGGTCATCTGGGAGGCTATAACTTTCAATGGGCATGGGCATCCGGGCATTGCGCCGGACAATTTGTCTGAATGAAACAAATGCGGTTGGCTTGATGTTTGTTTCAGCGTTACCCTTGCAGCATCTGATGATTTGTTTTGAGGAACGTTAAATGAAGTTCATTAACCGCTGTGTTGTAAGCCTGAAACCTGCCCAGCCATTTATCGACTGGGTTAAATCCCGGTTCTTCCCTGTTTTAAGTGGGTAGTTTTCAACGATGTACGCCAGTGGGGTACAAGTCCAAGCCTCCAAGATGAAAGTAGATCGCTGTCTTATATCTTTCACGGTTTCGAAAGCCACAAGCCCGATTCTTCAAACTCTGAATCTTGCTGTTCACTCCCTCTGCTCGACCGTTATTAGCCTCAAGGACAATAGCGTTGATGATACCCCACAAGTGCTCTTTGACCGTTCTGGCAACTTCTTTTATGGGCTCAAGCCGACATCTCTGCGCCCAGCATAGCCACCTCTTCCAGGCCTTGATTGCCCAAGCTCTGGACTTGTAATTCCATAAGCTCATTGCCATTTGCCGGATGGCCCAGGCGCGAGCTGTTTTAAGTGTCGAGTTTCTCAGTGGTTCGAAGTTATCCCACTGCTCTTCAGACATGTTTTCAGGGTTAGTCAGCCAGTCGTAGCGAGTCCCCTTAAGCAGCTCTACACCTTGGTTTACAAGGGCTTTGTTCTCTTCTATCCGAACCTTGTTGACAGCTTTACCCAGAGACTGAGCAACGTGAAACTTATCAAATGCAATCTTCTGATCTGCGTCTGGAACATTCTCACTGACTGACTTGATGTAAGCCTTGGACATGTCCATCGTCACGCATTCGATCCCCTCTTTATGGTCATAGGGCAGTGTGTCAAAGTACTCGTTGAGACTGTCACTTTTACGGTCATCAGAAACGTGAATAACAACGCCTTGGTCGTGGTCAGTGACCACTGTGACGTATTCATGATGCTTTTGAAATGAGGTTTCATCAACAGCGATTCGTTTTGGTGGCTTAGCATCACGACGAGCCAGTCCTCTCTTCACTGCACGCTGCTGAATACCGTCTATGGCATTCCAACCAAGCTTCATTTGTCGTGCAACTGCCTTCGTAGTTGCCTCCTTTAGCCAGTCAATAACAAGGGCTTCAAACAGAGCTGTATATCGAGAGTCAGATTCAGCCCAGGGCACATTGATGGCTAACACCTTATGCTCAGGGCACTGGGTCCGTGGAACCCTGGCAACTAGAATAGTCTGAAACTGACAGGTATCCAGATGACGCCACTTCTGAGTGATGTGGTCGTAGCCAGAGCAGGGCTTATCGCAAACACTGCATTTGCAGGCCTTTTTACCATTGTGTTCAATGAATACCCGAACCTGTTGATCCTGTAATGACAATTCAACTTCAGAAACGAACCAAGGAGACTCAATACCCAGTATTTGAGAATAGAGTTGCTTATCACGCATCGGTGCATCCTTGCATTGAGTGCTTCAGAATATAATAAATCACCCACTCAAATTGAGGAAGAGCCTAAATCCCTTGGTGCCGATCTGCCTGAAGACTGGTCTCTGGAAGGTGGCGCTTATCTTCTGGACGAACAGGATACCGAAGAGGCACTGAACATCATCATTGACCAGAACGCTCGCGATATGATGGAAAACGAACTGTCTGCCTGGGAAGAAGACCCGGCCCGCTGGCCGGAAGAGCGGAACGCCGCACAGCTGCGTAGCTGGTTCCAGGTACATGTTGCTGTGGCGGGCTTTGATCTGGGCAGGGATGACCTGATGCGTGCCGATCTGACTGACCTCGAAGTTATGTAAGCACCAAATATTGCAACGGGCTACGGGCTACGGGCTACGAAAACAGAAAATGAGTGAAGACACACCACAACCCCTTTCCAAAAAGCACAATTTAGAAAAACACGATAAGCCATTGGAAATTCTTTATCAGGATGACTGCCTGGTTGCTGTGAATAAGCCTTCAGGATTACTGGTTCACCGCTCCATGATTGACCGGCATGAAACCCGTTTTGCCTTGCAGGAAGTCAGGAATCAGATTGGTCAGCGGGTTTATCCACTGCACAGGCTGGATAAACCAACATCCGGTGTTCTGCTGTTCGCATTGTCTCCGGAAATCGCGAAGCAGATGGGGCAGCAGTTTGGATCAAACAGTGTGAAAAAAAACTATCTGGCGATTGTGCGCGGTTACGCTCCGGAGTCTGGTGTTATAGACCATGCCCTCAAAGAAGAGCTGGATAAGATGACGGATCGTAAAGCACAGCAGGACAAGCCTGCCCAGGACGCTGTAACGGAGTTCACAAGACTGGCAACAGTTGAGATACCTGTCGCGATTGACCGTTATCCACAGAGTCGCTACTCACTGGTTGAAGCCCGACCGAAAACAGGGCGAAAACATCAGATTCGTCGTCATATGAAGCATATTGCGCACCCGATTATAGGAGACGCAAAACACGGTAAGGGAAACCACAACCGTTATTTTGCTACACACTTTGGTGCAGACCGTCTGTTGCTGGCCTGTATTGAAATGGAAGTTATGCATCCGGTCAGTGGTCAGCCCCTGTCTTTAAGAGCATCGCTGGACAAACGTTTTTCAGATCTTATAAAACGGTTTGGCTGGGCTGACAGAGTGGCTGATTATTTGCACAATGAAGTGCAATATAATCAATAATACCTTTTAATTACACGATAAATGTGGTTTTAGCTCCAAAGCTAGAGGTTACTGAAATTATTGGTTACTCTTGTGTTTTTGTTATCTTTACTAAGAGTTGTAAACGATAATTATCTGTTTAGCCTGTGTGATTGCTACTGAGTTCGATGTATGAATAGTCTGGAACGTTTATCTGAATACCGCTTTACGGCTGCCCAACTCGCTCGCTTTCGTCGGCTTGGAGAGTTCCTGGGGCGTCAGCCGCTGGTTATTCGCCAGCAGCCCGAAGTGCTTGATACTCTGCGGCAGGTGGCGACGCTGGAGTCGGTGGAGTATGGCAACAGTCTGGAAAATATCCTTGCGCCGAGAGAGGTCATCCGCAAACTGGTCTTACAGGAAATACGACCAAGAACGCCGGTTGAACGTCAGGTGGCCGGTTATCATGACGTGTTGGAAATGGTGGTCGATCCGGCAGAACACACGAACCTGTCGGTCAGCCTGGTCAGCCAGTTGCATGCCCTGCTCTACAGTTATCTACCCCACGAGGGTGGACGCTGGAAAGCGACGAACAAGGATATTGTCGAGCGTGATGCTGACGGAATCATCAAGGGGGTGCTTTATCGTACAGTGCCAGCGGCTGAAACGGCTGCAGCCGTGCAAAAAACGGTTGAGCTGTATCATGGCGCTCTGGATCGTACGGTTGAGCCGCTGCTGGTGATCAGCTGTGCGGTACTGGATTTTCTCTGTATTCATCCATTCAGTGACGGCAACGGCCGTATTGCCCGTTTGCTGGCGTTAATGATGTTGTCGCTGAACGGTTACCATGTCGGGCGTTTTATCAGCCTGGAACGAATCTTGTCTCAGAATCAGACGGCCTATTTTGATGCGATGCAACGCAGCGTAAAAGGCTGGCATGAAGGCACGCACAACCCAATGCCGTGGATTAACTTTTTTCTTGATGCTTTGATTCAGGCTTTTGAGGAACTGGAAGTCCGCGTAAAAGCGTTGCAGGGACAAAGTAGCCGGGCGCCCAAATCACAGTTGATCACCATAGCGATTGAAGAGCGGGAAGAACCATTTTCTGTGGCGGATATCTGTTTGCAGATTCCTACCGTCAGTCGTGAGCTGGTGAAGAAAGTGATTCAGGGGCTTCGGGAACAGGGTCGTCTGGAACCCATCGGCAAGGGCCGGGGTTCACAATGGCAGAAGGTTTGTTAGTACAAACTTACCCTGTGTTTTAGTGATGAGCCGGAGGGAGTTTTCAAGATAGTGGTTCCGGCTCAGTTCTGTCAGAGCATTTTTTTCAAAACATCGTTTTCTGGAGAATCCATAAAACGATGTCTTAAAGCACCCAGAATATGCAGACAAATAATTCCAAGAAAAACGAAGGGAATGGTCGTGTGAATACTATGCAGCAGCCCGGCCATTTCTTTATTGTTTTCGATAACTTCAGGAAGGGTTAGCCCAAAGAAAGGAATGGGTTTGCCGCCAAATTCAGACATAAGCAGACCACTGACAGGCACCGCTATCATCAGCAGATACATCGAAAAGTGGGCAAGTTTTGCCAGTGCTTTTTCGAACGAAGGCAATGTTTCAGACAGTTTGGGGTGTTTGATTGAAAGGCGAATGATGATCCGCGCAACAATCAGCAGCATAGACAGTACGCCAAAGGATTTGTGCCAGAAATAAATGTCGTATTTGTAGGGCGCTACGTCCGGGTCCAGACCTGCCATAAACCAGCCACTGCCGATCATCCCCAGAATGGTGATGGCCATCAGCCAGTGCATAAAGCGCATTAAGACAGGGTATTTTTCAGTCTCCATGGGCTGTGTTCCTCTTGTTTTTGCCAATCTGTAAATTACCAAGGGAGAAGAGTAGTAAGTGTATGCGAGAGAAACCAGAATGGCTCCGAAACGTCACGCAATCATTGTTTGGTGAGAGCTGTGTTCTAAGAGAGAACACAGCAAGGAGGTGGCAGGGCAGGAGGTTTCAGAGCTGCTCTGCTTCAGAGGCGTCCGAAATTTTATCTACAATGGCGGACACCGAACTGCTGTGGAGTGGCTCCAGCTCCTCAGGTGCCGTAACACACATCCCCAGATCCCTGAGCAGGCCATCTTTAAGACCGTAAATCCAGCTGTGTACTGCCAGGTCCTGTCCACGGTCCCAGGCGTCCTGCACAACGGTCGTCTGGCAGACATTCACCACCTGCTCCAGAACATTCAGCTCGCACATTCTGTTGACCAGGGTCTGGTCATTGGAAATAGGCTCCAGAGCTTCCTTATGTTTGTGTTTTACATCCTGAACATGGCGCAGCCAGTTGTCGATCATGCCCAGCTTGCTGTTTTTGGTGGCTTCTGCCACGCCGCCACAGCCATAATGACCACAGACAATAATGTGCTTGACCTTCAGGTAGTCCACAGCGTACTGGATAACTGACAGGCAGTTAAGGTCGGTATGAACAACCTGGTTGGCAACATTACGGTGAACAAACAGATCGCCGGGAAGCAGGTCGGTAATTTGATTTGCTGGCACACGGCTATCGGAACAGCCGATCCACAGGTACTCAGGAGCCTGTTGTTGTGACAGCTTCTCAAAGAAGTCTGGCTCTTTCTGGCGGACTGAGTCTGACCATTGTCTGTTGTTATTGAATAGCTTTTGTAATCGACGCATGATCTGAATTCCGTATCTGTTACCGAATTGATTTACATCCTAGCAGACACTCCGGAACTGACAGAGTTCCGGAGTGTAGCGATTTGTTATCGGTGCTGGTTCACTTGATCGCGCAGCTCAATGGCCGCTGCACGGGCAGCTTCGGCGAAATTCTCATCGTTACCCGCGTAGATAATGCCACGGGATGAGTTAACAATAATACCTTCGCCTTCACTGTTCAGGCCGCTTTTGACCGTCGCTTCAACATCACCACCCTGAGCGCCCAGTCCTGGAACCAGGAAGGTCATGTCGCCAGTGATTTCACGGATACGTTTCAGTTCATCCGGGTTGGTGGCTCCTACAACCAGCATGATGTTGTTATTGCTGTTCCAGTCTTTCATGGCGGTTTCAGCAATCACCTCATACAGGAACTGGTCACCGATCTTCAGGTTCTGAATAGCCCCGGCCCCGGGGTTGGACGTACGACACAGAAGAATGGTGCCTTTGTCTTCATAGCGGGTGAAGGGTTCTACGGTATCAATGCCCATGTAAGGGTTAATGGTAACAGCGTCGGCACCGTAGCGCTCAAAGGCTTCTTTGGCATACTGGTCAGCGGTGCTGCCAATATCACCCCGTTTGGAGTCCAGAATGACCGGGATATCCGGATAGTTATCTTTGATGTACTCAATGGTCATCAACAGCTGGTCTTCTGCACCACGGGCGTGGTAGTGAGCTGCCTGGGGTTTATAAGCACAGACCAGATCATGAGTTGCATCAATGATGTACTTGTTGAACTCGAAAACAGACTGGTCCAGCTCCTGAATATGAGCCGGGAATTTTTCAGGCAGAGGGTCGAGGCCGACACAAACGAGAGAGTTGTTTTTGCGTACAGCCGCACGGACTTGATCCAGAAAACGCATAGCAAAGCCTTATTACATAATCTGGGCGCGCAGTCTAACAGAAATTTTTTGCTATCGCCTCTGCTGGCAAAATCAGGTATGGTCTGCGCCTTCTGAATGAACCCCTCTACAGGACGCTGTTGCATGCATGAACTTTTAATACCGGACATCGCACAGATTGAAGCCTGGCTGAGACAGGCCGGTTATGAGTTCTGGATGTGTGACCGCTGCGACGGCCTGCATATTTCGGCTCTGCAACAGCTGGATGGTGTACTCGACAGCCGCCTGTTTGTTGAGCCTTATGGCATTCTGTTCAGTACAGAAATGGATTTGAAACTGTCCACGGTGATGAAACTGAATGCTGAACTGGGACGGTTTAACGCTTCTCTGCCCACCATGAAGCTGTTTATGGAAATCATGGATAATGGCGGTGCGTTACTGGTGTCCAGCGATGCCCTGATTACCACCAAAGGTGTGACCTACGATCAGTTTTACGATTTTCTGGATATGACCGTTGAGGCCAAAAAGTGGCTGCTGAATGAGTGCCATGACCTGCAGGTGATTTTTCTGGGGGAAACCGGACCAGCGGCGCATCAGCCAGAGGTGACCCCTTCTTTGCACTGAGCAGGTTGCAGTTGCCGTTAACATGCATCGAACAGCCAGATAACCTTCGCCAGAACACCTATACTGCTCTGCGGTTTGTAGGTTATCACAGAGACGGGTAGCGATGTGCTGGTATACTATTTTCGTGTTCATAGTTGCTTTTTACCTCCCCTGTGTCTGTTATGGAGAAATCACCCGGGTTGTTGAGCACTTCTACTCTGTTTCACACGATGGCGATGACAACGAAATAATCCTTGACCTCAAGGAGGTCAAGGAAGATATCTCTTTTCTTGCTGAAATCCGGAACACTATTGGCGACAGACGAAATGAACAACCCGGTATGTATTTAATAAGGACTGTACAGGGAGATTATTATTTACACCGCCACCTTCCCCCGTTACATAACAATCGCCAGCAGCGAAGAGGTTTCGCATCAGGAAATACTTTCGCATCAGGAAATACTTTCGCATCAGGAAATACTTTCGCATCAGGAAATAATAGTGCAGCCGCCGCAACCGGAAGGCGTGCTGCCGAACAGCAATTGACGATTCCGCAAAAGATATTGGTTGCCGGCGTGACCTGGTTCGATCGGGCTGGCAATTTTCTCGATAGAAAAGTAAGTGCAGGATTAAGAAGTTTAGGGCTCGGCCCAACTGTAGCGGAAGCTTCATCGGGATCGGCTTCCTGGTCTGGTTTTTCGTCAATTCCTACTAGCTCTAACCCGGGGCCTCCCGGCGCATATATTTTTCAGTTATTTAACCCCCCTTCCCCACGGAGGAACTCTCAGACAATCCGTATAGAGGGGCTGGCTATAACACCAGATAATATGTATGCCATCCCCAGGCAGAATACTGACAATAAACTCTTTTCTGATGTTTCAGGGTGTTTTACTGTTATTCAAAGTAAGAATTTTTGACAACCGGACTCTCTGCCCATAGACAACCGGACTCTCTGCCCATAAGAATGCCGCTGTCGTAAATTTTCCCTGTTAAACGAAGCGTTGATAACGCTTCGGGTTTGCAATCCTGTTACTGCCCTTCATTCAATACCCGGCAGCTTGTTTTGTTCCGGGGAAACTCACTTTTTTCTCCTCCTTTTCAAGGAACTTTTCCAGCTTTCATCAGTCTCTATGATTCCAGAAAATATCCCTTCTGACCGGCTTATTGCCCAGGGGAGTTACTTGAGATCGGATTATGAACACAGTTTTGCTTTTTTTGCTTTGTTCCCTGATCTGGGGGTCAACCTGGTTTGCCATTACCTTCCAGTTAGGTGTTAACAGTCTATGGTCGGTGTTTTACCGCTTTCTTCTGGCTGGGGTTATGCTGGGGGCATACTGCTGTCTGCGAACCGGGTTTCGCCGTTTTTCTGTTTCCCAGCATATACGGCTGTTTATACAGGGAGCCTGCCTGTGTGGTATTTCTTACTGGCTGCTGTATGAAAGTGAACGGTATATCAGCAGCGGGCTGACCGCCGTATTAAGCACCAGCGTTTTGTACTTTAACGTGATGATCAGACGTCTATGGTTGGCAAAGCCGGCTGAGGCAAAGGTCGTGGCGGCTGGCATTCTGGGCAGTGTTGGTGTTTTGCTGCTGATGCTGCCGGAACTGGATGATCAATCGATTATCGATACCGCAGGCAAGGGGATGCTGGAAGCTATTCTGGCTTCACTGTTGCTTTCCTTTGGCTGTGTCGCCTGTGAACGTAATGAAGAAGATAATTTGCCCATGCTGCCAACGATCACACTGAATATGCTTTATGGTTCTGCAACGGTGGCACTCATTGCTTTGGCACAGGGCGTTGTGCCAGAGTTCAGTTTCTCTACAGAATACATAGGTTCTCTCGTCTATCTGGCAGTGTTTGGCTCTGTAGGTGCCTTGTCGTCGTATGTGGTATTGATTCGCAGAATCGGGTCAGACCGGGCTGCTTTTATTGATGTCGTTTATCCGGTTATTGCCCTTTACCTGTCTTCACTGGTGGAAGGTTACCAGTGGAGTCTTATGGCCCTGCTGGGTGTCACCTTTATAGGTGTAGGAAATACGGTTGTACTAAAACCGTCGAAAACCGGTTCCGGGGAGGGACTGTCGGGAAATCAGGGCTAAACTCAATCTGCGCTATACACCTTTTGTAACAGACTGAGTTGAGCCTTATGAGTGAGCATAGCCACTATATTTCCCGGACTATCGAGTTGGCAAACCATGCAATGGATAAAGGTAATCATCCATTTGGCGCCCTGCTGGTACACGACGACAAGGTTCTGTTAGAGGCGGAAAATACCGTCATCTCTGAAAATGATGCGACCCGTCATGCTGAACTGAACCTGGTCAGTCATGCCAGCCATCAGTTAACACCTGACGTCCTGAAAGAATGCACCCTATATACCAGTACAGAACCCTGTGCCATGTGTGCCGGAGCTATTTACTGGGCAGGCATTCGCAGGGTGGTTTATGGTGGCAGTGCAGAAGTGTTGCAACAGATTGCCGGACCGGGCATTGGCCTCTCCGGGCAGGAGGTTTTTTCAACCTGTCATCAACCTGTTGAAATCATAGGGCCGGTGGCAGATGAACTGTCTAACGAAGCTCTTCTGCGCCACTGGCCACACCCGTCTTAATATCCTTACCCACCTGATTTCGGTGGCATGTCTGAGCTGCTGAAGCATGGGCTCTACAGGCCGCCGGAGCGAGCAGGCAGACAGACCTCGACCCGAACGAGGATGACGTGCAGAAAATGACTCAACAGCTGAGAGAGTCTGTCTGTGAAAAAACTGATATCGGCCTTAAGGATTATGCAGGATGTGACGAAGTTTATGTAGTAACCGGACATAAAGGAAAAGCCTCCATGTCTGGGTTTCTGGAGTTGCTTCCGGGTTAACCCCCTGAAGCTTATAATGAGCAAGGGAGGGACAAATGATTAGTTCAATTCGCAACTTAATAGCCCCAATAAACAGTGATAATGTCAATTATTTTCACGCGCCGGATCAACGGAGGTTCGTCTTTGGTTATTGTCAGCCCAGCGCAATTGACAGGGAGCCATCGGATCAACCCCGAATGCTGAGTAAAAAGTTGAACGAAAGGAAGATAACCAATTTATCTTTTGAAAATTTTAAGCATTTTGATCATTCTTTTAAGGAGTATGTAGATACAAGTCGGTCTGTTTGTGAGTTACTTAGAGCTCAAGATATCCATAACAAGTGGGGTCAATGGTTAAGTGTTTTTGTAACACGACTGGATCAATATCTGTCACTTTATGATTCAGAGTCGATGGGCTAAGTTCGTGTTAGCAGTTGAATGAGCTATACTTCCCATGCCTTCTAGTTTTCAGGCACAGCGTTATGCAATTCGAGATATTTAAGAATTTTGTTGATGCCATTTCGACATTAACCCTTGAGCAATATGAAACCCTCAGCAGAGCAATGACAGATGCTCAAATAGGTTCTGATGAAGCAGAAGAATCCATTGGTTCTGTCGCTATAGAAAGCGAATACTCCTCCAATACTAAAAACTCTACATCTGAACTTGAAACCTGCATTTTGTCTCACTTTGCAGAACAGCCAGTTTGCCCTAAGTGCCAAGGACATGATATTGGTCGGTGGGGTTTTCAAAACGAGCGTCAGCGCTACCGTTGCAAGACATGTAAAGCTACTTTTAACGCTTTCTCTGGTACGCCTCTAGCAAGACTTAGATACCCCGAAAAATGGAATGACTATCTAACTGGGATGACTTACTCCATGACATTGCGAGCATCGGCCAGTGAATATGGCGTTAGTCTTGAAACAGCGTTCCGCTGGCGTCACCACTTCCTTGAGGTCATAAATAATGATCAGGCAGAAGAGCTCAAAGGCATTACAGAATTAGACGAGACTTTTTTTCGAGAGTCATTCAAAGGTCAGAGAAAAGACCTGCCAAGGCCTACGCGGAAGCGTGGCAATGATCCCAATAAAGCGCGAAAGGTGCCGGTTTTAGTGGCTCGAGATCGTGAGAAGAACACTGTAGATGGCATACTCGAAAACGAAAGTGCTAATGAACTATGCCGTCATTTAAACGGCCGCATATCGATTGAAGGTACGGTCTGTGCCGATGCACACCTTGCCCACGAAAAGCTTGCTGAGAAACTTGGTTTTGAGTTCAAGGAGCTGGTTACTTCTGCTGGCCAGCATGTTATCGAAGGTATTTACCACATTCAGCATGTCAATGCTTACCACAGTAACTTAAAAACATGGATTGGCGGTGTATTTCATGGTGTTGCTACCCGCTATCTCCCGCATTACCTAGCCTGGAGGCGTGATCTGACTGCATCAGTAAAGTTAAATACTGACCAACTCGTCAGAAGAATTGCGGAACATTGGTGCTTCCAACTGCTAACAGGAACTTAGCCGAGTCGATGCATCAGGCCAGCCAAGAGAATATCCTTGAGAGGTGTGATGAGCTGATTTGTTTTGCCGAGCATCCGCCCGAATATCATCAGTATACAGATGGGACAAGGTTATTCATGCTTAAAGCTTGCAGCATTCTTCTTTCGGAGATGAACCTGAAGGAAATAAAAAAGGCTATTGACAATATAGAAAGTGGTGAACGCTCTGTCTCCAGCCGATTGTTATCACTTCTAAAAGGCATTTATAACGCCCAACAGGAGTCATTCAAAGTTCAGGAAATGCTTGATAGTTCGGAGCTGAGCAGAGGATTCAGGGTAGAGCAGCTATACAGACTTTTTATCGATGAGAAACATTGGAAACAGTATGGTTTAAAAATGTTTTGCTATGAAAATGAGCCAGGTTACGCAGCTGCTATGTTAAAGGCTTTCAGAAGCGTCGGTGATATACTCGGCAGCGGCAAACTTGAAATCGATAAAATTAAACAGATTCACCGGTTGGCAACATCTGACGTGCTTTCCAGCCTAAGCGGCAACATTATTAGTGACGAGTTTAAGGAAGAAGGAACTTATTGCTATTTACTATGAAAATAGTGCTCCGAACTCGCAAAGCACTCCATCCTCACCGACAGGCAAGGTTCTTACTCGCAGCCTCTGATGAGCTTTTATTCTTTAGTTAAAGCTGGCAGATAATTATATTTCTGGAGCATCTGTAACCAGCGCGGTGCATTCCTGTGAACCGTCAGTGCTTCGTAATCAATCTCTGGATCCTTGTAGGGCGTAAGCCTGGTGAGGATGCAGTAGATCACCCGCAACATTTTATGTCCGATGGCAATGATGCTGCGCTTATATCCACGGCGAATGGTCAGGCTTTGATGTTTGCCTTTGAACTGGCTTTTGGTCTTTACAGCTGCCTGACTGATCTCACACATCAGCCGTCGTAAGGACTGGTTGCCCTTACGAGTTTTACCACTCTTACGCTTACCGGCACTTTCATTGTTGCCCGGACATAGGCCTGCCCAGGATGCCAGAGACTCCCGGCTGCCAAAGGCACTCATGTCATCACCGATCTCAGCAATCAACCCTGCTGCTGCGATCTCATCGACTCCCGGAAGGGTTTGCAATAGCTGCCAGGGTTCCCGGTACTGAGTTTGTACAATATTGCGTATTCCCGCATCCAATTCGGCAACCTCATCATCCAGATACTGAATATGTTTCCGGATGCTCTTAAGCACTGTCAGATGTGCTGAAGACAGCGAGCCTTCCATGCTGTCGAATAACTCTTTGGTTTTGCTCTTCAGCTTGCCACGGGCAAACTTCACCAGCTCTTGCGGAGGCAGGCCGTCAATCAGTCCCTGAATCATTTCCTGTGCGGACTTGCCATGTATGTCACTCACTACACCACCGAGACGGATGCCGGCATCGTCCAGAACTTTATGCAGACGGGTCTTTTCACCGGCAAGCTGCCCCACCAGTTTCTGACGACGGCGAAACAGCAACCTCAGCTGCTCGATATCAGGGGGCGGTACAAAGCTGGGGCGAAGCAAACCACACCGACCCAGTGTTGCCAGCCACTGACTGTCCTGGACATCAGTCTTGCGACCGGGCACATTCTTGACGTGACGGGCATTGACAACCCAGACCTTGAGGCCTGCTTTAATCAGAGTTTCGTGAACGCATTTCCAGTAAACGCCAGTACTTTCCATGACTACGAGCTCAACCTGATGTTTCACCAGGAAGTCGCGAAGCTTCCTGCGTTCACGTCGATACGTCTTGAACGACTGAGTGATCTCTTTGATTTCGCCGTTTTCATCTTCGGTCTGAACAGTCGCCATGACCATCATCTTGTGAACATCGAGGCCAGCACAACATTTCAAAATTGACTGCATCAGACTAATCTCCCTATGGATCATGGAAGATGGCAAGGTCTGATGGATTGATCGTGGGCCATAAGCCGAGGATCAGCAGAGGTCTTTTTACTATCCGTTCAACGTCGTAAGGCGGGAAACGATTAGGGGTACGAGCGATCCGTCCAGGTCAGTTTAGGTTCAGGGTCAAAAGCCTCTGAAAAATTTGTCGACCATGATCAGGCCTTGCCGCCCACTCCAAGTCTGGATGAAGGCTTCAATATTTTCATGCTTCGGGGTGGCCAGTTACCGGCCATGAACGTTTAGTAAACGACGACAGGATTAAGAATTTTACCGAAAAGGGAGTTGATGAGATTCGGGAAGTGGCCAGGAAGAACAGATACCCTGAAATAGAACTACGTCCAGGTCTGCAGTTGGTGGTTGTGCATGACCATAAGAACAACAGAGGCTTTCAATTATCGAACGAATTTTGCCAGGCTTTTGAAGCAGAGCTGCAACAAATAAAAGAGTCATCCAAGAAGGGCATGGAACAAGAATTACAGAAGATTTTCTGTATTGCCAAAGTTTGCCGAAATCTCCAGTTTACCCACCCATTCAAAGATGGTAACGGCAGAACATTTGGATGCATTCTGGTTAACGGGCTACTGATGAGGGAAGGCCTGTCACCCTCTCTGATTGATGATGCGAACAAATTTGACGCTTACAGTGTTGATGAGTTGGTGGAGGTTATTCGATCAGGGCAACGTCAGTTTAATGCCTTAAAAAGCCGTTTTTAAACAACTCAGTCCGGGCTGAGTGTCAGTAAAGACGCAAACCACTGGTCTATCTTTACCAGATGCTTTTCTGCCTGTATCGGCAATGGATCGGGCAAGGCAGTCGAAGGATAGAAACATCGCACCTCGACAAGTTCAGTGTGAAAGATTCAGGTTACTCCTGTTTATTCGAAGTATTTGCATGATGAGCTTTCAGCTCCTTTGATATACTCTCCATTTTGTTGATCAGAGAGGCATCCAGGGGTATATCATTTAACTGTTCTAAAACTAAATCTTCACTGATAGTATCTTTTGATTTGCTTGATGCACCTGCAGTTGGTGTGTAGTCTGGAGTAGCCTGATTAATTAAACTGAAATAGTCTTTTCTCTTTGTTTTTACTGATAAAAAAACTTCTTTCATTGTTAAAATGTTATTTGACAGAGTGGTTAATTCCTCAAGATTATCAAGGGCAAAAGCTATATTTAAATTTAATTGTTTTGAAGTGGTTTGATTATGTTTTGATAGTAATTGACTGAATGTCATGATTTCGTCCAAAAGGTTTTGCAAGTTATTATCATCTTTGCCATTGCTTGTAATCTGTTTAAATAAATCTATGACTCTATTTGCAGATTTATGGTAGTTTGAACGCATGTCACGACTTGGAAATTTTATATTTTTTTCACTTAGTAAGTTAAAAATATCTTTTAATCCTTTAATATCTGCTCTACCTTTAATTTCCCTTATCGCTTCTTCTAGCTTTAAGTAGTCAATACTGGAAATCATATCTTCATAGCTACGCATTTTTTTCTGTTCACTACGTATTTGGGCTGTGAGTTTCTTGATTTTAGCGGTTTTTACATCAACATTAAGGTGATGAGCATAAATGACTTGATCATAGCCAACTGCTAAACTCACTGTTGTTTTGGCATGCTTTTCGGCTTCTGAATAATTTTTGTTTTTAAGTGCTATGCCTGCCCGATAATAAGATTCTTCCCATTTCTGTTTCTCTGTTTTTTCCGCTTGTCCCGGAACATGAATATTTTCCCTGTCATTATTTTCACAACTCTTTTCATAACTCTTTTCATCACTATCATCATCACTATCATCACCACTTTCTATTTCTTTGGTCTTGTGGTGTTCACTTTGGTGAAGTCTTGTACTCTTTCGCTGATGTAATGTTTTTAGTTGTTCGATACTTTTGAGTTTTAGAGATAGTATTTTTGCATCATTTAGCCAAAATTCATCTATTATTCCTTCAGTTACTTTTTCTTTATCACTTATTTTTTTTGACCATAGTTCCAAATCTTTTTTATATTTTTCTAGTATCATAAAGAGCTGTACAATTTTTACTGAATCATCTTCAGATGCATTTTTCTCTATAAATGAATAAAGTTGATCAATATGATCCTGCATATTTTTATAGGATTTATCATTTAATATATTTTCATTTTCCCTTAAATCAGAAAAGCGTGATTTTAGATAAAACTCTACGCCGTTCATTGTTTCTCTTCGCACTATTTTCTGATTTGTTCTTTTATATATATCATCTAGTATTAAAAATAATCTGTTGGCATAACTGTAATTTTCTTCATGAAATTTTGCATAAGTCAATAAAAAAAGAGTGGCTCTGTTTATTTCTAATTCAAGTTTATTATAAGTTTTTTCGGGTGGAAGAATGTTGAGCAATTTTTCATAATTCATGAAAAACAGCCTCTGAGAGAGTATAAATAGCTGTCCTCCCTGTCCTGTAAACCTGTCAAAAGGTTTTCTGTTTTTTGCAAAGAAATGCTCGATTAGTTCAGTAAATAGTATCCTTTCATTTTTGATTTTTGCATTTTTTTTGCTGAGGAACATACTAGGTTGCCATGGATTATTTAAAATATAAAAATAAATTTTATCGAAACTACAGATAGCTCGTATCATTGATAAAACACAAGATTGAACACATTCTTTTGCATTCTCTGACTTATCCTTATCCGGAAGGCTTATGATTTCTTGTAATAATTTATGCTGGTTTGCCAGATGATTGATTATAGCCATAACCGTAACAGGGGACTTTAATGGCATTGAGCTCTTATAACTACCATAAATTGTTTTAATAATAACAGGTGTTTTTTCATAAACAATTTGTATGAAAATTTCAAGTAGCATTGCCGTGCAGCTAAGAATTTTACTGGTATTTATAAGTTCTCCACGAAAATATAAATCACTCACTTTTTGTTTGATTTGCGAAAACTGATTGTGTCCTAATGTTGAATAGCTACGTTGCCAGTTATTTTTTTTTGGTAATAAAGTTTCAATAAAGTATAAGAGCTCTCCCGAAAGAGCTTCAAAATCACTAGCTATTTTTTCTGGTTCTTCATGGCTCAGTGTATCGAAAAGTTTGTTCAATGCTATTGGCGTATCCAGCCCCATTAAATAAGAGTCTAATTCTTTTTGGGTGACTGCCGGTGACTCGCTACCAAACATCGCTACTTTCAGACTCAGCTTAGGTTGAGCCGGACGTGTTTTTGGTCTGCAATCAGCACAGACAAATTTAAGTGATGTGGAAGATGGCTCAGGAGGAATAAAAGGCTTTTTCTTACGGCATTTGGTGCATTTTTTGGGCTTTGCGCTTTGAACCTCTGGCTGACCGGTTTGTTGTTCTGCGGAAGGGCTGGCTTCATATAAACCAGCCTCTGATGTTGTTGGCTGGTTCATATAGAGGATCTGGCCATGAAGAGGCAGGAGCTTTATTAAAAAGTCAATTATATTGGTATCAAAGTGTTTATTATGGCGGTGAGCCAGTAGTCTGTTTACAACGGATTTAATGGCACTGGTTCTGACTGGACGGAGTACATCCCGGACAGGCTCTTCTGTCCCCTGAGTTCCCCAGGTGTCCCGGTCGGCGTTATAAAGGTTTTGCATAAGTTGTGTATAAGAGATCAGGCGGTATAAAAACGATGTATCAAAAATACTTTGGTGACTGATAGAGGCCGCCATATCTTCAGATTGACTCAGGGTCATCAGCATTTCCCGGGTTCTTGATGGCGTCGCCAGAAAAATAAATCCTGAGCCCGGGTGCCTTCCTGCTGATGAATAAACGATGCTTCCCACTTCACTGGAAACTTCCTGAAGTGGGGAGACTATAAAAGTACTGGAATCCCGGGAGCTTATACGGTGCTGGGGCTGAAGCTCCAGAGAATGGGGTGGGCTATCCATGGGGATTGGCAGTATTTTCAGGGAATACTCTATAACCTCTATGAGCAGACTGGATGAGAAAAGACTGTAAATGGCAGAATCACTTTCTGGCAGGTGGTCGCATGATTCACTAAAGCAATCCATCACCCAGGCAAAGGAAGTCTCTGGCAATAGAATGCGAGTGGTTGAAGAGAAAGGGGTATTTTTATTGATGACAACAAATAACTCTTTCATCTCCGGAAATTCTGATGAATTTACAAGGGTAATATCCACGCGGTCGACAGACTCTCTCCACATAAGGCCAGCCAGATCATGCCAGCTATTAACGGGTGGCTGGTCGCTGCTTTCCATGAAAGAAGGGTTGGCATTTTTAAGAAGCCTAAGGGTCAGTGTCCTGGATCCATGGCCGTTTTTTACCCGGAGATAGAGCTTTTCGGACAACTCCGGATCATCAATATAAACTGGCATAGTGGTGGGAAGGGAGCGTTGTCCAGCTGCGATACGCCTGTAATAGAGCGCGTAATCAAACAGTGTCCGGCCTGCGTATAGCAGGCAGGATACCGGCCAGTAAATTTTCCAGCCAAACATTATGGTATCTGCTGCTGTCCTGGGGAGGCGAAATACTGGATAGACCATTTTATACGGGATCAGCAGCAATAATGGCATTACGGTATAGGTCAGTGAGTTCAGGACCGCAGTTGACAGCCCTTCCAGATCAAAGATGCAGGTTTCCGAAGCCAGTCTAAAAGAAAACAGATCCGGATGCTGTGGATATAAATCATTACTGGAGTAGAGTCTGAAGCTAAAAAGTAAACATGCCAAAAGAAGGCAGGATTTAACTGTTTTGCTCATAGCTTTTCCAGCCAAAAGGAGGTTGAATTAGATATTGCTAACGACTCGGGCAGGCAAAGTGTAGTAACCGGATCGAAAGAACACCAGTAGCTCCACCCTCATCCCGCCGCTTGATGGGTGTATTGTGCGAATTTCCGATAAAATATTAAAGCTCAGGGTACGTGATAACCCACGGGTTTGTTGTTATCGTGTTGCAGCCAGATTTTATTCAGCCAGTCTTCTTCGCCCAGCCATTCCAGCACCCATCTTAGACCATTGCCCATATTCTCCTTGTTCCAGGCCAGAAAGCAGCCATCGCTCATGGGAATATCCACGACTTCGCAGCGTATCAGTTGCCCGGCATTGATATAAGGTTTGGCAAAATGTGAGGGAAGAATGGTTGAGCCCAATCCTTTCACCAGGCACTCAATAGCCATTCGGAAACTGGGCACCGTTAATACCTGCTGGTCATCCAGCAACAGGTTATAACCGTGCTGGAACACCCGTGAGGTATCCTGAATACAGATTGATGTATGCTCGCGGATAACATCCTGAGTCAGAGGCTCGCTGACTTTTGCCAGAGGGTGATCGGGAGACACTACAAAGTCCCAGCTCAGACTGCCCATGGGTTTCCATTCAAAACGGTCATTGTTAAGAATGTTATCCGGTATGATTTTAGGCGCTCCCAGTACCAACTGGCAGCGGTTATGAAACAGTGCATCCCAGGAACCGTTATAAACCTCGGTGTTGATAGTCAGGTTGGTTTCCGGGCGCACTGCCTGAAAATCTCTTACCAGGTCGTAGACCATGCCCTGATTCACCACGTTGTCCAGGGCAATGCGCAGTTCCTGCTCCCAGCCGGTGGCCATTTGCCGGGTGCTCATTTCCAGCTCTTCCAGCTCCAGCAGCAGGCGGTCTGTGTGTTTAATAAAGTGTTCACCGGCCGGTGTCAGTTCTACCCGTTTGCTGTCCCGCAGGAACAGCTGAACATCAAGACGTTCCTCCAGTTTACGCACGGTATAGCTGATGGCAGAGGGTACTTTGTGCAAGTGTTTTGCTGCAGCGGTGAAGTTTCTGAAATGGGCAACAGCCCTGACGATTTCAAGTGAGTCCGTTGGGATCATAAAGAGTTACTACTTATAAAGGGGGGGAGATTGTCGGCAAGGATATAACTTATTCCGTCATTCTGCGAACCGCAATGAGGAAAGTCAGGGTGATCACAAAGTATTCCGATGCAAAAATAAAGAATCAGCATACAAAATAAGTTGATGGTCGTACCGGGTCGAATCCCCTACTCTACATACATCGCTTCGATGCGCAGCGCAACATGCCTGGTTGCCTGACGCAACAGCTATGCAATCTGAACTACACTGTTGCCTGTTCCCGTAGTTCAGAATCTGCAGGCAGAAGCGAATGAGGCTGCACTCAAAAGCAGGCTCAGGTGGATGATCAGCAAAAACCTCTGTAACTTTGGTACAGGGGTTTTTTGCATGTGAAATTCCGACAGAATGCCAGGGCAGAATATTCTGGCCGGATAACAGCACCTTTCCCAACCCTTTCTTCTCTGTTGTCGCGGCTTTAGCCGTTTCCATAGGACAAGACACATGACCGACCTCACCGCTACCAGTCGCCAGGCACTTCAGCTGATGGACCTGACTTCCCTGAATGAGAACGACACGCCGCAGGTTATTATCGACCTGTGCCACAAGGCGAAAACCGCCGCTGGCAATACGGCTGCCGTGTGTGTTTATCCCCGCTTTGTGCCGGTTGCCAAAAAGACCCTGAAAGCGCTGGGTCTGAATGACGTGACCGTTGCAACAGTGACCAACTTTCCGGCTGGTGGCAATGACATCGACATCGCCGTGACTGAAACCCGTGCTGCCATCGCCTATGGTGCAGACGAAGTAGACGTTGTATTTCCCTACAAAGCATTTATGGACGGTGATGAAACCGTGGGACATGAGCTGGTGGCTCAGTGCAAAAAAGTCTGTGGTGACGTGATGCTGAAAGTCATCATTGAAACCGGCGAACTGAAAGACCCGGCACTGATTCGTCGTGCCAGCGAGATCAGCATCGAAGCGGGTGCTGACTTTATTAAAACCTCTACCGGTAAGGTGGCTGTTAATGCGACGCCGGAGTCTGCCCGCATCATGCTCGAAGCGATTCGTGACAGCGGTAAGCAGAACGTGGGTTTCAAGCCTGCCGGTGGCATTCGTACTGCTGAAGATGCTGCTGAGCATCTGGCTATTGCCGCAGACATTATGGGTGCGCAGTGGATTAACCGTGACCACTATCGTTTTGGTGCCAGCAGCCTGCTCGGAAGCCTGCTGACTGCACTTGGTTTGCAGGAAGCTCAGGAAGATACAGGCGCTTACTGAGATGTTTTTGGCCCGATGGTGTCCGGGCTGTATCAGCTCATAGAGTTATTGACGGCATCCAGCAGTTCTTCTGCCAGAAACGGTTTGCTCAGAATAGTGGTAAACAGTTTGGGTGGGCAGAATGCCTTGATGCGATTCGCATCGCCAATACGCCCTCCTCCGGTCATGCCCAGAACCGGCAGGTTCGGGTTGTCCTTGCGTATGGTGTGAGCCAGCTGGTTGCCGTCCATTTCCGCCATCATGATATCGGTAATGGCGAGATCAAAAGGCTCTTTAATATAAGGTACGGCATAAATGGCATCACTGTATTCCGCTACCTGAAAACCTTCAGATTCAAGAATCTCCCTGACAGACTCCCGAAAGGGTTGGTCATCATCAATCAGTAAAATCCTTTTTGTCATGGCTTAGCTCCTTGTCAGTGGGATGGAAACGGTAAAGCAGGTGCCTTTATTGGCAGCGGTCCTGAAACTGATCTCGCCCCCATTCTCCTGAACCATGCTGTAACACATGGACAGCCCCAGCCCGGTGCCTTTACCGATAGCCTTGGACGTGAAAAATGGCTCGAAAATTTTGCTCTGATACTCTTCCGGAATGCCTGAACCTGTGTCTTCAATTTCAAGCACCCCGTTACCCTCTTTGATGTAGCTGCGCAGAGTAATGATTTTCTCTTCTGCATCTTCCAGGGCATCCCGGGCATTGGCGAGAAGGTTGGCAATGACCTGTCCCAGCTGTACTGGCGATGCATAGATATAAATGCCCTGAGACAACTCTTTTTTCAGTGTAATGCCATTCATGATCAGGTCTTCTTTGATCAGTACTTCTGCCTTACGAATCACCCGATTGAGTTCGATACTGGTTTTGTCTTCAGGTTTGGCATCACGACTGATAATGCGCAGAGAATCCATAATCTCCTTGGCACGCACGGCCTGATTCCGGATATCTTCCACATATTTGATACTTTTGGCGTAATCTCGCTTATCAAGGGCTTTTGGCAACATCTGGCACTTCAGAAGAATGGTGCCAAGGGGCTGACTGAGTTCGTGGCCGATACCGGCAGACATTTCTCCCAGCGATGCCATTTTGTTCATTTCAATCAGTTTATTCTCAAAGTTTCTGCGGGCTTGCTCGGCTTCCAACAGGTCTCTGGTTTGTTCTGCCACCTTACGATTAATTGTGCTGTTGCGTTTCATTAACAGGCCAGCATAGGCTGTGATGACCGTGGTGAAGAGAATTCCGAACAGGAAAACGAGATAAGCAAGAGGGGAGATATTGTCAGAAAGATAGTGGTGGGTTGGGTGGGAGGTTACGCTCCATTGCCGACCCAGTAAGGGAGGCAGCCTTTTTTCGTAGTGGAAGGGCTGCTCGTGATGTTCATGATCGTCATGCTCGATTTCAAAAAAATTTTCACCCAGTTTTTCAGCTTTCTGCCCGGTGTTATCCATCCAAACCATGTGAATATCAGAAGCCTGGCCCTCAACTTCAGACTGGACAAAAATGTCATGGGTTTTATAGACGCCCAGCACAAACCCTTTCAGGTTCTTTCTGCGATCGGCAAGGCTTTCACTGGCTCCCTGGTAAACAGGCATTACCGCAAGAAATGCTTTTTGCTTAGACCTGTCCTGAACCAGTGCGATGCTGGCTGACGCCTGTGGCAGTCCGGTGTCTCTTGCGGTTTCCAGTGTTTTGCGACGGGTTTTGTTGGAATAAAGATCATATCCCAGTACGATTTCATGACCTTTATAAGGCTCGACAAAATACACTGGAAAATGCTCTTCCTGCGGGGTTGCGGACACCATGACACCCTGCTCCTGGTGTTGAGTAATTTCAAAGTCCGGATAATGTTTCCTGATCGACTGCAACATTTCTGCTTTATTGTCGGGGGTGACCTTTGGAATCCACTCAAGAGCGTCGATGTGTGGCAGGTGTTTCATTATTTCTCTGGCCAGCGTTCTAAACTCGTCGTGATCCGGAACATGGCTTGTTTCAAAGAAAATCCCCAGATCGCGCAGGGCTTCAAAGTTCACTGTCAGCTCCCGGTGCAGCGACGTGGCCCTCAGGTCAACTTCCCTCTGAAAAGCGATGATCAGGCTTTCCTTTTCCATCTCATAAAACCAGAAGGCCGCACAAGTTGAAATCGCTAAACCAATAGCCATCAGTAAAGGGGGAATAGCCAGTTCTATTTTATTTCGCATGCGGTTGTCCTTAACCGGGATGCCTGGAATGACCAGACAAGTTATAAGGGCATTAATCAGTAATCGTTCGGTTTCTCAAATAATTAAGCGTTAACGCCACGAGCGGCAGCGGGTTGGGTCTATCCAGCTCTGAGCCAAGCGCAAACAATCTGATATTGCAATGACCTGCATCGGTTCAGGAAGTCGTTTGTCGGAGTACACTCTGGCGGATGACGAGCGCTGCCAAAAACTGAACAGCCTGCCAAAACAAGTTACCCGCCTTTATTTGCAATAAGGAAACATTGATGACTCACCTAGTCGATGAACTGGTATTCCAGTCAGGAGCCAGTCTCAAGAATCGTATTGTCATGGCACCGATGACGATTCAGTCCGCTTTTTTTGATGGCAGCGTAACCGAGGAAATGATCACCTACTACGCCTCAAGAGCGGGTGATGCCGCTGCGATTATCGTTGAAAGTGCTTTTGTTGAAAATTATGGTCGTGCCTTTCCAGGGGCGTTAGGTATTGATACGGACAGCAAAATTGAAGGTCTGAAAAGGCTGGCTGAAGCGATCAAGTCGAAAGGGTCAAAAGCCATTCTGCAAATCTACCATGCGGGCCGTATGGCAGCACCTGAGTATAATGGCGGTCAACAACCCATTTCTGCAAGCCCTGTTGCAGCACTGCGTGATAATGCTGAAACCCCGCTTGAAATGACCGGGGTGCAGATTGAAGCCATGATTGAACGTTTCGGCAACGCAGTTAACCGGGCTGTTCTGGCAGGCTTTGATGGTGTAGAGATTCACGGTGCCAACACCTACCTCATTCAGCAGTTCTTTTCCCCGCACTCCAACCGTAGAAATGACCAGTGGGGTGGAGATATCGAGAAACGCACCACCTTCCCGCTGGCGATTCTGGAAAAAACCAGACAGATTGTTGCGTTCCACCAGAAAACCGATTTCATTATCGGTTATCGCTTCTCACCGGAAGAGATTGAAGAACCGGGAATCCGTTTTGAAGACACCCTGTATCTGCTGGACAAACTGGCATCCTGTGGACTGGATTATTTGCATTTCTCCATGGGCAGCTGGGCGCGCAACTCCATTGTCAATCCGGAAGATAAAGAGCCGCTGATCACTAAATATCACCAGCTTAAGAGTGACAATGTCGCAAAGGTTCCGGTGATAGGCGTAGGTGGTATTGCCCAGCGTTCTGATGCTGAAACAGCGATTGCAGAAGGCTGCGATGCTGTCAGTGTTGGCAAAGGTTATCTGGTTGAGCCGACCTGGGCGACCAAAGTGCTGAACAATAAGCCCTGTGCTGAGTTTGCTGATATTAACCAGCAGGAAGCGTTGCAGATCCCAACCCCTCTTTGGGGCATCATGGACTATATGATTGTGGACAGTGCGGCTGAGGCATTGAAACATCAACGCATTAAAGAGCTGCAAAATGTTCAGATACGTTTCGAGCCAGGTGAATATACCGCTTGTGGTCAGGGTCATAATGGTGACTTGCCGGTCACTGTGACTTTTTCAGAAGATAGGATTCTGGATATTGTCGTTGACTCATCAAAAGAGTCCGATGGCATTGCCAACCCAGCCTTTGAGCGTATTCCGCAACAGATTCTCGATGGTCAGACCCTGAATATTGACGTGATTTCGGGGGCAACGGTGAGTAGTCAGGCGGTTATTGACGGTGTATCCAATGCGGTTGACCTGGCGGGCGGTCACTCGGAGGCACTTCGCTGTAAAGCCAGGGAAGCGGTTAAGTGGTCAACTGAAATTATTGAAGAGACGGTGGATATCGTGGTTGTCGGTTCCGGTGGTGCTGGCCTGAGCGCAACCCTGACGGCCCTTGATAAAGGCAAGTCGGTTATTCTGCTGGAAAAATTCCCTGCGATTGGTGGTAACACGGTTCGTACCGGCGGCTGGATCAATGCGGCTGAGCCAGCATGGCAGAATGACTTCCCTGCTCTGCCGGGGGAAGCCGACCACCTGAGAAGCATTGTTGAAACGCCGGAATCCGAATTTGCAGCAGAGTACCTGGCGGATTTCAAAGTCCTTAAAGAGCAGCTGGGTGAGTATTTTGCTGATGTGGACAGTGGTAAAGACTACCTGTTCGACTCTGTTGAGCTGCATCGCATTCAGACCTATCTTGGCGGTAAGCGAACCGACCGCAATGGTGATGCCATCTATGGTCAGTACGACCTGGTGGAAACATTGACCAGCCGTGCCATGGAGTCTGTGGACTGGCTGACTGAGAAAGGCGTTGATTTTGACCGTAGCGTGGTTGAAATTCCTGTTGGCGCACTGTGGCGTCGCGCCCACAAGCCAAATCGTCACAAGGGTGTGGAGTTTGTGGAGAAACTGCAACAGCGCATTCTGGAGCAGGAAGGTCGCATCATAACCGATACCCGGGTAACGGATTTGATGATTGAAGACGGTAAGGTTGTAGGTGTTAAAGCGACACAGGCCAACGGTACCCAACTGGTATTGAAGGTCAGTCACGGTGTTGTGCTGGCTTCCGGTGGTTTTGGTGCCAATACCCGGATGATCAAACAGTACAACACTTACTGGCAGGATATTGCCGATGACATCAAAACCACCAACTCTCCTGCGCTGGTGGGCGATGGCATTGAGATGGGTGAAAAAGCCGGTGCCGACCTGGTGGGTATGGGGTTTGTTCAGTTAATGCCGGTGGGTGATCCGAAATCCGGCGCGCTGTTGACCGGCCTGATTGTACCCCCTGAGAACTTTGTCTTTGTGAACCAGAAGGGCAAGCGCTTTATTGATGAGTGTGGAAGCCGTGATGTGCTGTCTGAGGCATTCTTTGATAACGGTGGTCTTATCTACATGATTGCCGACGAAGAAATTCGTAAAAGGGCTGCGAATACCTGCGATGACACTATCGAACGGGAAATCGAAGAAGGCATCATTATTAAAGCCGACACGCTTGAAGAGCTGGCTGAGAAAATTGGCGTTCCGGCTGACGAACTGACCAGCACCATCAGGCAGTACAACGCCTGTGTTGAACAGGGTCATGACCCTGAGTTCAACAAGAGCGCTTTTGGCTTGAAAGTGGAACAGGCTCCGTTCTACGCAACCCCACGTCAACCATCGGTTCACCACACCATGGGCGGGTTGAGAATTGATACTCAGGCGCGGGTGATTAATAAAGACGGTGATGTTATTCCGGGCTTGTACGCTGCCGGTGAAGTGACGGGTGGCATTCACGGTGGTAACCGTCTGGGCGGTAATGCGTTGATTGATATCTTCACTTTTGGTCGTATTGCCGGTGACAGTGCCGTCGCTCTTGTTTAATTGTATTGAGTGGTGACCCTCCTCAGCTTCTCCCCCCTGGCAGGGGAGGAGCTGACAAACTCTACCGACGATTTCAGCTTAATCCTACCCTGATATACAAACGACAATGAAACGCTATCAAACCCGGTTCCAGATGATGGGGACATTCATTGACCTGGTGCTTTATCATCCAGAGGGCGAGCAGTTAATTAAGGAGGCTTATCTCAGGCTCTCTCACTACGCACAGCGATTTACCGTGAATCAGCCCGATTCTGAACTGATGAGGGTGAATAAAAACGCAGGGATCAAGCCTGTGGTTGTTCAGCCGGATTTGTTTCAACTGATAAAAACAGCACGGACGATGAGTGTAGACACAAACAATGTCTTTAACATTGCCATTGGGCCGCTGGTCAAAACCTGGCGTATCGGTTTTAAAGAAGCAAGAGTACCGGGGCGTGAAGAAATATCAGCAAAACTCCCCCTGGCTGATCCTCAAAATATTATCCTGAATGAACAGAAGCAGTCGGTTTACCTGAGTCTGCCAGATATGGAGATCGATTTAGGGGCGGTGGCAAAAGGTTATTTTGCAGATCAGATAAAAAGGCAACTGGTAAGGGCGGGTGTTCAACACGGTTTTATTAACCTGGGGGGGAATGTCCTGACCATTGGCCATTCACCGGATAATGCCAGTCAGGCATGGAATGTGGGTATTCAAAACCCGCTGTCAGACCGGGGCGCAATCTCTCGTGTTGTCGCGCTGAATGATGCCTCGATGGTCACCTCCGGGATCAATGAACGATTTTTTTATGCCAACGGGCAACGTTATCATCACCTGCTGAATACCCGGACGGGAATGCCGGTTGTCACCGATATAGCCAGCGTTACCATTATTTCCAGAGATTCTGTTGCGGGTGATATCTGGAGTACCGCTGGCTTTTTACCCTCTGTCAGTGATGCAGTTGCCTGTCTGAATCAACAGGCGGGCATTGAGGCGGTGGTCATTTCAAAACAGGGTGAAACTCATGTCACCCGGGGTCTGGTTGATGATGGGCGGAATGTCTTTGTTCGTCCGGAGAATCCGGTGCTGAGGGCAGGATGATTCTGTAGGGTGGCGAGTCGCCTGAATAGCAGAATTGTTCATAACAAACCCGGATGATTGATCAAAAAACGTACGTACTCAGTACAATCAAAATACTGCGACGAACACCACTAATCTGGGTAATAATGAACCATTATGAACAGAGATGCTTCAGGTGTCGCAGATGAAACGAGCTATTGTTCTGGTCATGGATTCTTTTGGTGTTGGTGCCACGGAGGATGCTGACAAATTCGGAGACAAGGGGTCTAACACCATCGGACATATCGCCAAAGCCTGCGCTGAAGGCAAGGCTGACACTGGCCGTCAGGGGCCTTTACAGCTACCCGTACTGTCCAGCCTGGGGTTAGTGCATGCAGCTCAGGAATCGGCAGGTGAATTTCCTGCCGGTATGAACACCGATGTCGACATTGTCGGGGCTTACGGGCATGCGAAAGAGCTGTCCAGCGGCAAGGACACCCCCAGTGGTCACTGGGAGATGATGGGGGTTCCGGTGTTGTATGAATGGGGATACTTCAAGGATCTGGAAAACAGTTTTCCTGCGAAACTGCTCAAGAAAATTATGGCAAAGGCAGACATCCCCGGTTATCTGGGTAATTGTCACTCGTCGGGTACCGTGATTCTGGAGCAGCTGGGTGAAGAACACATGCAAACCGGCAAGCCGATTTTTTACACGTCGGCTGACAGTGTGTTCCAGATTGCCTGCCATGAAGAAACGTTCGGGCTTGAGCGCCTCTATAAACTCTGTGAACTGGTCAGGGAGATACTGGAGCCTTACAATATCGGCCGGGTTATTGCCCGCCCCTTTATCGGTGATGATGTCGGCGATTTCCAGCGCACTGGCAATCGCCGTGATTATTCCGTACCGCCACCTTCACCGACCCTGCTTGATAAACTGGCCGAAAAAGGTGGTGAAGTGGTCAGCGTGGGCAAAATTGCCGATATTTTTGCCCATCAGGGCATCACTAAAAAATTGAAAGCCAACGGAATTGCCGGACTGTTTGAAACCACCATGCAGGCGTTTGAATCGGCCGGTGACCAGTCCCTGATTTTCACTAACTTTGTTGATTTCGATTCGTCGTTTGGCCATCGTCGTGATGTAGCCGGTTATGCCGCAGCCCTGGAGCAACTGGATGCCATGCTGCCCCGCCTGCTGAAAGAGATGGAAGGCGATGACCTGTTAATTATCACAGCGGACCACGGTTGTGACCCAACCTGGGTCGGCACTGACCATACCCGTGAACACATTCCTGTGCTGGTGTTTGGCCGTAAGATCAAACCAGGCTCCCTGGGACGCCGCGACACCTTTGCAGATATCGGGCAAAGTCTTGCCCGTTATTTTGAACTGGAGCCGATGGAATACGGCACCAGTTTTTTAAAATGAGTTAAAGAGGTAAAGAGAGTGACTCCCCATATTCACGCTAAACCAGGTGCCTTTGCTGACGTTTGTCTGATGCCTGGTGATCCTCTGCGCGCAAAATACATTGCTGAAACCTTCCTCGAAGGCGCTGAGCTGGTTAACGAAGTTCGTAACATGCTGGGTTACACCGGTGAATATAAAGGTCGCAAGGTGTCTGTGATGGGCTCCGGTATGGGCATCCCTTCCGCATCCATCTATTACACGGAACTGATTACCGAGTACGGTGTGAACAAGCTGATTCGTGTGGGTTCCTGTGGCGCGATTTCTCAGGATGTCAGGCTGCGTGACATTGTAATTGGCATGGGCGCCTGCACCGATTCAAAAGTTAACCGTATGCGTTTCAACGATCATGACTTTGCGGCTATCGCCGACTACGGTCTGTTGGAAAACGCCGTCAAAACCGCTCGTGACAAGAACCTGTCGGTGAAGGTGGGTAACCTGTACTCTGCCGACCTGTTCTACAGTCCCGAGAAAGATATGTTCGATGTGATGGAACGACACGGCATTCTTGGGGTGGAGATGGAAGCGGCAGGTCTTTATGGTGTATGTGCTGAATACGGTGCCAAAGGTCTGGCAATCTGCACAACCAGTGACCATATTCGCCGTGGCGAAGCCCTGTCTCCAGAAGACCGTCAGCTGTCGTTCAATGAAATGATTGAAATTGCACTGGACTCTGTGCTGCTGTAATCAGCCACTGATTCAGTGGGTAATCTGACTGATTCCACCGGGTTAATATCCTATCTGGCAGCCTGAATGGTAACGCATCAGCGCCGGTTCGCTTCAGGTTGATAAAACCCGGATGGTCAGTCAGCTCCGCCTTGCAGGCGATGCTCACCATCGGGTTTGTAGGGAGCTAGCAGTTCCAGCATTTCCGGATCTTCGGGCAAAACTTTCTCGTCACCTTCATGATTGACTGGAATCAGCTGATAGTCAGTCATCGATAACAGGCCATTGTTCAGTTCAAAATCAGCCCTGCCAACATATTGCCCCCGGCTGCCAGCCTGAACAATCCAGGTGCCGTTCTGCCGGATGGGCTGGAAAAGTGTGTCTTGTGAATGTCCGCCAACAATCAGGTCATAATCTTTTACTTTATCAGCGAGAGTGATATCGCCCGGTGAACTGAGGCTTCCGTTATTGGTTTCAAAATGCCCAAGATGGGTTAGGGCAATCAGCACGTCGGCGTCATCACGTAGCATTCTGGCAACAGACCTGCCCGTCCGCACCGGGTCTCTGAAATCAATGCCTATGGTATTTTCCGGGTGACCGCTTCTCAGGGTATCAGGCGTTGTTATGCCGACGACGGAGACTGTGAACCCGTCGAAATGAAATGTTTTAAACGAGTCAAATTGAGGCTGCCCGGTTTCTGAGTCAAAGACATTGGCAGCCAGCATGGGAAAGTCGGCAAGTTCCTGCTGTTTTTTGAGAGCGTTGGGCGGAATATCAAATTCCTGACAGCCAACGACCATGGCATCGTAATCTATCAAATTCATGCCCAGAATATCAGGAATGCCGCTTTGCAGGTCAGGTTCCGGCACACCTTTGTTGATGTTGCCACCGGACAGCAGAAGAACATGTCCGCCTTCACTCTCGACCTCTTCACGAATGGAGTCTATGAGTGTTTTACGGGCAGCCATGCCCCACTCACCCTTGTCATTACGCCAGAACTGACCACTGTTGTCGTTTGTATGCAGTACGGTCAGTTTATAGTTTTTGCCTTCGTCATAGCGACTGCTTTCCTCAGCCGGAGAGCATCCAGACAGCAGGGCTGACAGGGAAAGCAGGGCTGTGATCAGTGAAAGTCGACGAAGAATGGGCATGGTTTGTCTTTACCACTTTAGTTTTAGTGCAGGGTGGAATATATCACTGCGGCTCCAAAGAGAGTGTCGGGGTAAGGAAGGTGCTGAGAAAAGTCTGTGTAAAGAGTTTTTAGCATGAAAATAAATTAATAAATAACAAAGATTTATAAAATCAGTGTCGTTTTCTCGTTCAGTATCAGGGTATCAAGGGGTATTATCCGCCGGTCGTCAACACAGGAGTAAGAACCATGTTCAGGCAACGCCTTATACCTCTATTTTTGACGGGTATTGCATTACTGCTTATCAGCTGTGCGCTTGATCGATCTGCCCCGACATCAGAAAAACTGAATTCGATGCAGTTTACCGTTCTCCATACCAACGATAACCATGGAAAGTTCTGGCGCAACCGTCGGGGTGAAATGGGCATGGCAGCCCGCAAGACCTTGATTGACCGTATTCGTAGTGAAGTTGAAAACGAAGGCGGAAAGGTACTGGTTCTGTCTGCGGGTGACGTGAATACCGGTGTGCCGGAGTCTGATCTTCAACAGGCAAAGCCCGATTTTATTGGCATGAATATGATCGGCTACGACGCCATGGTGTTGGGCAATCATGAGTTTGATAACCCCCTGGATGTGCTTCTGGAACAGGAACGCTGGGCTGACTTCCCTTTTCTGGCTGCCAATATTTTCTATAAAAACGATGATAAGCTTTTGTTCAAGCCCTACATTATGAAAAACCTGGAAGGGGTTCGGGTCGCTATTCTGGGGCTGACCACTGAAGATACCGAAGCCCAGGTTATGCCGGATAACGTGAAAGATATCTATTTCACCGATGCAGTGACTACGGCAAAAAGCTGGGTACCTAAGTTAAAACATGAAGAAAAGGCTGATGTTGTGATTGCCCTTACGCATATTGGTCATTACCTCAATGCGCAATATGGTTCCAATGCGCCCGGCGATGTGACTCTGGCAAAAGACGTCGATGGTATCGATATTATTGTAGGTGGGCATTCCCAGAACAAAATGGAAAAGCCCGATATCAAAAACAGCACGTATATACTTCAGGCATGGGAATGGGGTAAGTATGTAGGGCGAGCTGATTTCGAGTACTACTACGTTGATAACTTTGATGGTAAAGGCAACCGTGGTGGTGTATTGAAAATGATCAACTACCGGTTGATTCCTGTGAACCTGAAAAAGCAGGTGCTGGTGGATGGAAAAAGTGAGTGGGTCAACATTGAGCCGCAGATTCCGGAAGATCCAGATGTCTTAAAAGTTCTGCAGGTTTATCAGGATAAAGCATCAAAATTGTTGCTGAAAAAAGTGGGTTCACTGGATAAAGCCATGTCTGGAGCCCGTGGAATTGTTCGTAGCCGCCCTGCCGCTATAGGTGTGTTAATTGCCAGAGCGCAAATGGAGAAAACAAAAGCAGACCTGGGCGTTATAAACGGCGGAGGCATCCGGACCGGTCTGCCTGCGGGCAATATTACTGAAAAGGATATTCTGAGTGTTCAGCCATTTGGTAATTTGGTCTGCTTTGTGGAGATGAACGGCTCAGAGCTGAGAAATTTTGTAGAAGCTATTGCCAGTATTGAGCCAGGCAATGGTGGCTTCGCCCATTTCACTGACAATGTTCGTCTGACCATCTCTGGTGGCGAGAAACTGACCCGTCTGGAAATCAATGGCAAGCCGGTGCAGAAAGACAAAACCTATCGACTGTCGATCAACGAATTCTCAGCCAGTGGTGGTGATAAATGGCCTGAAATTGATAACAATCCGACGTTTATCAATACCGGCTATACCGATGCCTTGGTGCTGAAGGAATACATTCAGAAACATTCACCGTTGAAGCAGATGAATTTTGAGCCGAAGGCAGGGGACATCGTCAGGAAGTAAGGCTTCAGAAGGTGAAGATTGCTGCTATTGAGGGGTTGTAGCCATAACCGGGATGAAGAAAAGCTTATGAATATCGATATGGCGGATCTGGAAAAAGGAGATATCATTTTCCAGCATGAAGCAAATGCCAATCTTGAAAGCGCTTTTGCATGTCATGTGGCCGTTATTGCCCAGCAGGTTGAGGGACTCAACCCCTTGATGTTTGATATTGCGAATCCAGTGGGGCTTTGCAAAAGACCTCTTGCTTCTTCACCGACGCCTTTTGGGTCTGCTTATCGTGTAAGCGACATATTGCTGGCTGCAAAGGCTGCGTTGATAGGTAACTGCTGGATTAGCAACAGCCCCGCCGTAGTCTACACCAGTGAAAAAAATCGGCTCACCAGCCATGGAGCGTTCAATGTTTTATCAATGGTGACTGCATTTATGGGGCGCTCTTATTTTGGTTGTCGTTCTGTGGCCTATGTTAATTACCTCTGTACGCAGTGTTTGACAACACTGCCTCGTGAAATTCATCCGAATAATGCCGGTTTATTTTCAGGCGAGACTTGTGCTTATCTTCCCATTGCCCTTTATCAGACGGCTTCCGGAGCAGAAGCTGTAAAATATATGGCTTTAGATCCAAGAAAATCCCTGCCGAGAGATTTGGCAAAGTACCTGAATAAAAATCCTGAGTGGCGATTTCTGGGTAACTTAGACATGAGTTAAAAAATCACAAAATTGTAATCCAGCCAGACCCGCAGGTCATTTTCTTCCTTACTGATCGCTTTCATCAATTCCTTGTCGTTTCGATAGATGCCGTAGCGGAGCTTAAACTCCAAACCTTTCAGCAGGGGCTGCGGGAAGCTGTATTTGACCCAGATGTCGTGCTCGTTTTCTGAGACTCCAACTTTTCTCCGGTTTTTTTTGTCAGACACAATCACGTCCATGCCTGAGCCATAGTAATAGGCATAGCCCAAACGTAAGCCTCTGGCACCAAGAGAGGAAAAGTCATAGCTAACGCCCGCCATCCAGACGGTCTCGCCATCGTACAGCATATCCTCAGCAAAAGGGCTGGTAGGCAGTCCCCAGATGCCGTGTGTATTTTTGCCAAGGTCGTAATAATACACGGCTGGCGCAGCATACAGTGTGCCTCTGCTATCCCGGAACTTGTAGGTTTTGGACTCAGCCTTAAACGTACTGACTGCGGTATCAAAACTCCAGCTGCCAACGGTCAGGGTAGCATTCAGGTTGCCTGCGGTGGCCTTGTCGTCAAATGACTTTTTGCCCCACACTTCGCCTGTCCACAGGTTGCCGTCTTTCCGGGTATGGAACACTATTCCCCCTAGCCGGAGATTCATGCTTGCAGATAAAGGCGTTGTCCAGTTGATTTCAGCATTATGTGCCTGCAGAAAGCTTTTGGAAAAAGCATTGCGGTATTTCAGTTCCAGGCTCTGCTGGTTGGGTATTTTAAAGGTATGGGCCAGTTCGACACCCAGAATGTAATCAATTTTTCTTCCGTCGAAGTTTTCGATCCTGTTGAATTCATCCTCGTTGCGCAGGGACATTTTATTAACCCAGGCAAGCTTGAGCTGTGTCTCGTACAGTCGGGTATTCAGGTTAACCCCTTCCCATGTGCTGGGCACAGTACGTGAGCCGGAGCTGGAAATCAGCCCTGTGTAGAGTAACTGGCGACCGACTTTCAGTCTGCCAGAGAACGGGGAGCCTTCCTGCTCATACTTCAGTTCAAACCATGCCTGACCCAGTTTGGAAAATCCTTCCTGCTTGCCATTTTTGCCGGTCTTTAGCAGTTGGTAAGAACTTTTGAACCGGTCTTTGTCGTAATGGAGCTTCATCGCGCCATAGAATGAACCACCAATAGCGAAGAGGTCGCCCAGGTAGCCTGAGCGTACATTCAGGTGCAAACCTCCGGTCCAGGCTCCTGCCCGGTAGGGTTTGACTCCCCGGTCTTTGTTGTATGTATTTTCTACGTTGTAATACACCGTACGAACTTTGCCGTCTATTGATCCGTCGTCTATAAACGGCGTGCCAGTGCTGGCAAGGCAGCTGGTGGACAATATCAGGCATGAGGACAGGGGAATGAGGGCTGGTTTTTGAGCAGGCATAGCGAGCTACCTGTTGTATGGCAAACGTTGACAACTCAGTATAGTGGCTCGTTGTTATATGTCCTCCTCCCTGAGGAAATGAAAAGCTATTGAGCGATTAATCTTCCGCAAACGTTTCTATATAAAGCTTCTCAACCTTTTCCCGCGCCCACGGGGTGCGGCGAAGGAACTTCAGGCTGGATTTCACAGAAGGTTCATGGGTAAAGCACCCGATGTTGATCATTTGTCCGAGGTTTTTCCAGCCAAAATGTGCCTGAAGGTCTGTGACTATTTTTTCCAGGGTAATTCCGTGGAGGGGGTTGTTAGGTTGTTGCAACTGCATGCCGGGTCAGTCCTGTTTTATGAACTATCAACAGGAGTTTAATGCATATTTTGATCACGGATTAGCATTCTGTTCACTGTCATCCTGTTTTTGACAGGCAAAAAAATGCTTCTGAAACGAGAGCATTTTTTGAATCAGTACACTTCGATCAGAATGCTTTAATCAGAACATTTTGGTCAAAATTTGTATTTCAGGCTGTAGATGATGCCGTCCAGATAAGTGAAGTCGTCGTGAGCGGTGTTCTTTTCAGTCTTGTTGGTCCAGTCCAGACGGTTGATGATTTTCGTGTGTGTCGAATCTATATTCTGTTTTTTTGCATCATTGACGCTTCAGTCGGTCAAAATGAAATAACTGGACTATGCTTTTGCGCTTGTGATTATAACTTTCAGCAAAAATGCGATGTTTAACAAAAAAAGATTATCCTGCCCTATTTCAGCAGCCTGCCTTGCGGTTTTGGCACTGGTTAGTTTTAATCTTCCGGCAAGAGACGCTGGAGTGGGAAGTCAAACAATTCACAATCTGGCTCTGATACCTTTCGCCATTGGTTTGTCGTGGTTATCGGTTGAAAATAAACTCTGCAACAAGAATAAAAGGCTATATCCGGTTATTTTTCCTGACTGCGATAGCGCGCCAAAAACAATGACGCTAAATAAAAACGCAGAGGTAACAGGTCTTTCTGAACGTTTTCAAGTAATGAGTCTTATCATTCAGCCTGAAAGTGGAAGCCGGAACCTGATGGTTCGGTTACCAGATGCCACTCTTGTTAGTAATAGACATTCAACGCCTGACTTATTACTGCTGGCAGATCGGCAGTCGCCCTTTTGTACCAGGGAAGATGCCCTGACTCCGTTTCAGCAAAACTGGCTGGACTTAAAAGCAGTTACTTCATCCTCTCGGCAACACTCTGATAAGAGTCACAGGCAGATCGGGGATCTGCCTGACAAACCAGAGCTGTTGGTCGGTGTGAATGAAGAAGGTTTCATTGTGTTCATTATTGTAGAGATTGATGAACGTGGGACAAGTCATATTAAACAGCTTAAAACCAATGTTCTAGTGACAGACTCTCATGCTCAGGATTTCATACAGCAGCTGGTTGGGTACCAGAATGTTGCGATCACTCCAGAACTTTCCATGAGGCTTAAGCAAAAGTGGCATACAACATCCCCCGGAGAGAATGACAGTGATTACCCCATACCAGGCTCAGAGGAAATAAAACACACTTTACCCAGCCTTCAACCTGTTCGCCCGCTATTCAGTACGGAGGATAGCGGTTTGCTGTCAGGAGCAGGTTCTGTCATTCAAAGCCCGGCAAATAACGGTAATTCATTGGGGTTCCGTTATGACGAAGAATACCATGCAAGGAACACTGCATATTCGAATTTCAATCAGCCCAATGGTTTAGTAACAGTCAACGAATCGTTCAGCACTATTGATGAGTATATTGATTACATCAATGAAATGCTGGGACATTTAACGCTCAAAGTGATGCTTCCGGAAATTTTAACTTTTTTGAAAGATGAGGTTGACTTCACTGAAAGCGATGCACGACAAAAATTAACATTTAAACGACATATAAACTTCATACAGAGCGTTGTTGATGCTGGTTCTGAAGAAGAGATCAATCAGTTGCTTGATATTGAGCTTAAGGAACTCCAGAGAAGACATCAGTACATCACTCATCTTGAACATTTCTGGTGGTGGGCTGTTTCTATTTTCGAGCAATCAGGCTTAGACTCGGCAGCTGAAGACTATATGAGGAAATTGCTTGCTCTCTGGCCTGATAATAGTGACCTTGGTGGCGCTCTTGTCTGGCACCTTATTCACAGAAACAAGGTTGAGTCGGCTAAAGGTTTGGTTAAAAAATGGGAGCGAAAAAAGCGCTTTAGCCGTGAGACAATCAAATTGATTGAAAGGATGTTTTCTAAAGGCAGCATCAGGCGGATAAAATCCGCAGATTACTGCAATTTCAAGCCATTTTCCAAGATAATAGAGACCAGACAGTGGTAAATTTATCAGAGCCGGGTGGACGATAAGCTTACAAAGTACTCCACAGCGTATCAAAGATAATTTGCTGGGTGCTGGCGATTTCGCAGGAGTCAATCACCACTGCAACCGGGTAGTCCCTGGATGCCAGTGAAATCATCGCGACTTTCGGCGGGTAGATGGCAATATAGCTGGCATCTATCTTGCCCTTCGCATCAATCCACTTCCGTTCAGATAACTCTGCATCTTCCCCGCCTTCACCTATTGCAATAACTCTTACGTTTATCTTTTTGCGAATGCGCTGCTGGGTGTAGTTTGGAAATGGCCGGTACAGATGCTGACGAATGGGCTTGGATGAAAATACGGAATACCGTTTGCTGTCCTGCTGTTCGACGGTATTAAGAATGTCCTTCAGCACAAATTCAATACCGGCGTCGCCTTCATAAAAACGAACATTTCCCGTATTAAAATCGGGTTTGAGATGGTTCAACTGTGGAATCAGGGTGTGCTTCATCTCTTCAATGCCCTGTTCAAGGGATTGCCGCTTTTCCTCTGCCAGTTCCAGCAACCTTTCCGGCGGCTCAGCACAGAAAACCCGTCGCTTTCCTTTGGGGAAATAACTGACAATGCCCTTGCCTGCCAGATCCTTCAGAGTTTCATAGGTGGTGCCACGGTTGATACCGGCTTCGGCAGCAATATCCCGAATAGAGGCTGTACCCATTTTTAACAGGGCAAGGTAGATGCTGACTTCACGGCCGCTCAGCCCCAGCTGTTCAAGTATTTCAAGTTTCATATATTGTCAATTATTTAATGACAAAGACGGTTGTATTTAAGATGCTATACGATAAGCTAAGAAAGTTACAGTCAGGAAGTGTCACAAAACAAAATGACAAATTTTACTGACGATACTGAACTACTGCTCACGCTGCTTTTAATAGATAACTTTTAACAGATGGCTTTTAACAGATCATTTGTTTTCCTTTCTTATTACCGGGTAAAGAGTGCCGGGTAAAGAGTGCCGGGTAAAGAGTGCCGGGTAAAGAGTGCCAGGTAAAGAGTGCCAGGTAAATAGTGCCGGGTTAATAGTTATGATGAAGCCTGATGGCTTCGTCAGGCTACTGTTTTCAGTGATACTGGCGACATATAGAAGCAGCGGAGTGCAAAAGTGTAGCGATGCCCTGTAAACAGGAACGCTGCATTTTTAAAAAATGCATTGCAAGGTACCACCATGAGAGCCGACATTGTCATTCTTGCTGCCGGACAGGGCAGCCGCATGAAATCCAGCCTGCCAAAGGTGCTGCACCCGATAGCAGGCAAGCCAATGCTTGAACACGTTATTCTGAGCGCACAGCAAACCCAGAAGCGGATTGGCAAAGGTGAGATACATGTGGTTATTGGTCATGGGGCAGAAAAGGTTAAAGAGGCTCTTGGGCATTATGACCTGAACTGGGTCGAGCAGACCGAACAGCTGGGTACGGGTCATGCGGTGCAACAGACCGTTCCGGGATGCAAAGGCGCTGATGTGGTTCTGGTACTTTATGGTGACGTCCCACTGATCCGTGCCTCCACGCTTGAATCTCTGCTCGCTGCCAGCAATGGTGAACGACTGGGTCTGCTGACCATCAACCTTCCGAATCCGTCAGGCTACGGTCGTATTGTTCGGGACGGCTTTGGCAATGTGCAGGCTATTGTTGAAGACAAGGATTCGACTCCGGAACAGCTGGCTATCAACGAAGTCAATACAGGCATCATGGCTATTCCCGGCAAAAAGCTGGGTGACTGGGTGATGGGGCTGGATAACAACAATGCCCAGCAGGAATATTACCTGACCGATGTCGTTGCTAAAGCGGTGCAGGAAGATACTCCGGTCGTCCATGTTCAGCCCCAGAAAGCGACTGAGGTAGAAGGCGTAAACAGCCGCGTTCAGCTGACCGAGCTGGAACGATCCCTGCAAAAAGAACTGGCAACCAATCTGATGACTTCCGGTGTCACCATTGTAGACCCTGCCCGCCTTGATATTCGTGGCAACATCAAAACCGGCCATGACATTTTCCTGGATATTAACGTAGTGCTGGAAGGCGATGTAGAGCTGGCAGACAACGTCATTATCGAGCCTGGCTGTATTATTCGTAACTCCAGAGTGGGTGAAGGTGCTGTTATCAAGGCTCACTCTATTCTGGAAAATGCAGTGGTGGCTGCGGGCTGTGAAGTAGGCCCTTTTGCACGACTGCGACCGGGTGCCAATCTGGCGGAAAAAGCCAGAGTGGGTAATTTTGTAGAAATTAAAAAAACTAATGTTGGCGCAGGCAGTAAAGTGAACCATCTAAGCTATGTGGGCGATGCTGAAATTGGTTCCGGTGTAAACGTCGGTGCAGGTGTCGTGACCTGCAATTACGATGGTGTAAACAAACATCAGACGGTTATCGGTGACGATGCCTTTATCGGTACTAACAGCTCTCTGGTCGCTCCGGTGGCTGTCGGCAGTGGTGCAACCACCGGAGCCGGGTCCGTGATCACAAAAACGGTTGAAGATAACCAGCTGGCTGTTGGACGAGCCAGACAGCGTAATATTGATGGCTGGGAACGTCCGGTTAAAAAGACGTAAACAGAAGCTGTAAAAAGTGGGCAGACCATCTGCCCTTCTTTTTTAAATCGAATTCAGGGTAAAGAGCTATGTGTGGGATTGTTGGTGCGGTAGCGCAAAGGGATGTGGCCCCTATCCTTTTAGAAGGACTTCGTCGTCTGGAGTACCGGGGCTATGACTCCGCCGGTGTTGCTATTGTTGATAATCAGGGCGAACTGCAACGCGTGCGTCGTACCGGAAAGGTGGCGGAACTGGCGGACGCTATTGCTGAAACACCGGCTCCGGGTGGCTCAGGTATTGCGCACACCCGCTGGGCAACCCATGGTGAACCTAATGAGCGCAATGCTCACCCCCATGTTTCCGGTGAAAACATTGCTGTGGTTCATAACGGTATCATTGAAAACCATGAAGCGCTGCGCGAATTCCTGAAGGGTGAAGGTTATGTCTTCACTTCGGACACAGATACAGAAGTTATTGCCCACCTGGTCAGCCTTGAGCAGAAATCTTCAGACAGCTTGCTGGAAGCTGTTCAGAAAGCGGTAGATAAGCTGGAAGGTGCTTACGGCATGGTAGTGATGGATCGTACCGATACTGAACGCCTGATTGTTGCCCGTTCCGGCAGCCCGCTGGTTATCGGACTGGGTCTGGGTGAAAACTTTATTGCTTCTGACCAGCTGGCACTGTTCCCGGTCACCCGTCGTTTTATGTTCCTGGAAGAAGGTGATGTGGCCGAGGTCACGCGCACCAGTGTTTCTGTTTTTGATGACAAGGGCAACGCGGTTCAACGTGCTGCCAAAGAAAGTGCCATAGAACACGATGCCGGTGATAAAGGTCAGTATCGTCACTACATGCTGAAGGAAATCCACGAGCAGCCCGATGCGATTGCCAATACTCTGGAAGGCCGTCTGGGTGAGAACAAACTGAATCTGGATATTCTGGGCAAAGACGGCATTGAAATTCTGAACAAGACTGAAGCCGTTCAAATCGTTGCCTGCGGTACCAGTTATCATGGTGCAATGGTGGCTCGTTACTGGTTTGAAGAACTGGCAGGCATCCCCTGCCGTGTCGAAATCGCTTCTGAATTCCGTTACAGAAAATTCTTTGTGCCAAAGAACTGCCTGTTCGTAACCATCTCTCAGTCTGGTGAAACCGCTGACACCCTTGCCGCTCTGCAACTGGCAAAAGAACAGGGTTACATGGCGTCCCTGAGCATTTGTAACGTACCGGGTTCTTCCATGGTGCGTGAATCTGATATGGCTCTGATGACCCGTGCCGGTGCTGAAATTGGTGTTGCATCTACCAAGGCATTCACAACCCAGTTAGCCGCCCTGCTGATGCTGGTTACTGCCATTGGTCGTCACACTGGTATGACCGAAGCGCAGGAAGCTGACATTGTTAAAGCTCTGCGTGAATTGCCTCGCCATATCGAAGACACCCTGAAGTTAAGCGACGATATTGAAGCACTGGCAGAAGATTTTGCCCACAAGCATCACAGCCTGTTCCTTGGTCGGGGTACCCAGTACCCGATCGCCATGGAAGGTGCGCTGAAGCTGAAAGAAATCTCCTACATTCACGCCGAAGCTTACGCTGCCGGTGAACTGAAGCATGGCCCACTGGCATTGATTGACGACGATATGCCGGTCATTGTGGTAGCGCCAAACAACGATCTGCTGGAAAAACTGAAATCCAACATGGAAGAAGTTCGCGCCCGTGGTGGTCAGTTGTATGTGTTTGCTGATAAGCATTCCAGGCTGACTGAAGGCGAAGGCGTTAAAGTGGTACCTGTGGATGAAGTGCCGGAAATTGTAGCTCCGATTCTGTACACCACTCCTTTACAGCTGTTGTCGTATTACGTCGCGATCATCAAAGGAACGGATGTTGATCAGCCTCGCAATTTAGCCAAGAGTGTCACGGTCGAATAGTTAACAACTGGTTAACTTCCGGCTGTGTGGGTGAGTAATAGAGATGAAAACTAAAACCGTCCAGAGTTACTCTTTATTATGAGGAGTAAAGCTGGGCGGTATCTGAGCCTTGGGTGGGTTGAATGCTTTCAGCACGACCAGTGTATTCCACCTTCTTTTTTCAGGGCGCTGCTTCTTCTTCCGTTTCTGTATTGGTGTAAGGAATAACATTGCACTCACTGAATTTAAGTTTGTCATCAAAGTGGATTGTTATTAGTTTTGGCTTTTCATTCGTTATTTGAATACCTTCTCCAGCATATTTATTTCCTGTACAGAGATGCGTGATATCGTCATCAAAATGAGTGCGGGACAGTGGGGGATTATGCCTGCTGATAATGTAATCATAAACCCATTGCTCCAACAACAGTTTATTGGGGAGCAGAAGATTGATCGTTGTGCTTTCAGTTACGACAACGCCATCATTATCATTAACTTCTATGGGTAATATATCTCCGGACTCTTTTTTAAGGTAAACCAAATCGGTTCTCACAATCGGAACCTTGCTGTTTATCAGGCTGGTAACATAGGTAAAATCAGGGGAGAGAGCATATTTCGGGTAACCAAAATATCCTCCGTTCTGCAAATTTGTGCTTGAAAACGGATACCCCTCGGCAAAACGGAATCTCAGAGTAGCGTTATGCCAACCGCTGCTGTAATGACAAACCAACGTTTTTATGATCCCGTTATTTTTCAATAAATTATCCGTTGTCAGATAGTACACACTGTAAGTAAGAGAGCCATCACTTTTTTCAAAATCATTTTCTATGGTTATCTTTTTGTGCTGAAAGAGTAACCTGATCATTTCTGGCAATGAATTGGAAGTGTCATAATCTTCTATTTTGTCTCCTTTATATTTCAAGTCTACGGGATTGACGATGTCCGGGCAGCGAAGTTGGGAGTCTTTAAAAAATGACATAGCCGGCTGGCAGAAGACGGAACCTGAAATAATAAAGCAGGCGAAAACTAAGCGAGCAAAAGTCTTGTTAGCCATCAAATGATCCTTAACTTTTTCGTAAAAGAAAAAAAGTCAATCAACTGGTGTCCTGAAGATTGAGGAAATATAGTCCAGACGCATTGGTTTGCAAGAACTTGCAGTCTCAAGTGTAACTCAAAGGGTTGGAGCCTATCCGTTCAGGGCCCCAGTGAGAACGAAGATAAACAACTCAGGCAAACATCAAATTCAGTATTTTCAATTTTGGCATTACACACCACGCATATTTTTCCATTGCGATCGGTGACTGTGCTCTCTCTTGTCTGAACCCTCGTCACTCCTGTTGCCTCTCCGAGCAGGGCATCTTCATTGTTACCAGCGTTGCATATTGTGCAAATGCTCTCGTTTTGATTGTTTCCCCCATCCCAGAGCATCCGTACGTAGCACCTTTCACAGGCTCTGTGTTCGCAGAGCATTGGAGCAATTTCTGATGGTTGAGCGCCATTGCAGAAGTCACAGATTGCGTTTGATGGGTCATTTTCACCTGTGGTACTGCCTGTTGCCTGGTTATCGGAAGGGGAGCATATGTGCGAATGAATATTTTGACTGATCATCAGACAGTCCCAGCAAAACTGAGTACGGCAAGATCTACATTTCATTGCCTTACAGCCCAGGTTTTTTTCAATGGGCTGATTACAGTTCGGGCAACGCTTATAAACGCCTTTGTTTTTCTCAAGGAATATCCGCATGGATGCATCGGCTCCTTGTGGCGTCGATTCGGCTTGTTCATTCTGCTCACAAGTAAGATGGTCGTGATAAGGGCGGGCACCGCATTTGACGCAAAAGCGACCGAGGCAATCGGGGCATTTTACCTCGAAAGAGGTTATCTCCTCCGGGTCAAAAAAAGTTTCACAATATTCAAACGGACAATACAATATTCGCTCGCTTCCCTGATAAGCCAGCTTTAACTGATGATGACGCATTTTCTGGTAGGTACTGATTCCCCAGATGTGCTCTAGAATCGGGTTGGGTATTGAAGCCTGACAAGGGTGTCCCGGACAAACGATGCCCTTGGAAGTCTGGCTTAAATCTCCCTTCAGTTCTGTCAGATAATCCTTCATGCAGGGTTCGCAGAACTTATGACCACAATCTGGTATCGTGACACAGGAGTCCTCTCCCATACAGATGAGACACTCATCCGGATTTTCCCTGTCGATATACGGTTCAAAATCATGTTCTATAGAGTTGTAATTCTGCACGTTTTGAATAAGACCCAGTAGTATCTCGTCCAACTGACGGCAGTCCTCTAATGACTTTTTGAACTTCTTTTTTTCCTTGCTCGATCGGTCTGATCTTGATAGCAATAACTTAGTGTAAGTTTCATTTTTATCTGAAATATCCTTCAGCGTGAGCTCTAACAGAGCAGGCACATCCAATGGCGTTTGGCAGTTCGGACATGGAGTGGACTGTGATTTAAGGTAGTTTTCTACGACGAAGTAAAGATACTCCAGGCAAATTCGCGCAGGTTCTACAGAGCCTGAGCAGCAGGGAACTTTAGCAAAGCCATTGTGGCAGCCGCTTTCCTTATGAGCTGCACAGGGCATTGTCTGGCTTTTCCCTGTGTCGGGGTCATATAAGCTCCTTACGTTCGTAACTTTGGCTCTGTCAGAGGGAGCGCTTTTATTTTTGTGCGCTGCTTTTTTATGTCTCGCATTTCCGGGATTGAGGTCTTGCCGCCTGTTGAATTCCTGTTCCTTTTGCAGAGGGCTTTCGACCCTCTTCAACGCCTCAGACAAGGCTTTGATTTGCTCAGAGCTGATGTTCTCATGCACAAGTTTTGCTGCTTTTCGATTTTTATTTAATCGGTTTGCCAGCATCGCCGGGGCTATATTTTGATTGTTCATTGTACGAAATAGAACTTTACGTAAGTCATTGGAGACGTTTGTATTTATCCAGTTGATGATGCTTATCTTTTTGTTTAAATAAATAATGTGTAGCAAGGTGTTTCTGGCATCATTTGAGCTTCTCATCCCAAGCACTTCTTCTCCATGCTCTTCTATAAGTGATTTAAGAGCATTCAAAGTCAGGTCTGCCGGATTATTCTCCAGTTCAGTGACAGCCTGCATTTCAACATAGGGCAGATTGTTGTATGAATGATGATGCGGTCTTGTCTGAAGGCTGTAAGAACTTCCGCTGCTTGTGCCGGGAGTTGTCAAACCATTACCCGCAGACGTTGATGAGGCTCCCGCTTCAGGGGGGGGAAGCCCTTCCCATACTGAGTGCCTTAGGTTGATTTTCTGTGTAGCAGGCGTTTCATTTTTGCTGTTTCTTGCACTAAGCATACTATTAAGGTTTTGTCTGGGTATGTTTGTATGTATCCAATTAATAATGTCTGTTTTTTGGCTTAAATAAATAATGTGAAGCAGGGTGTTTTTAGAGGAATTTGAGCTTTTCACCCCGAGTACCTGGTTCCCAAAATGATTTATAAGCGATTTCACGATATCCAACGTCAGAACTCTCGGAGTATTGTCCAGATCAGTGACGATGAAGGTAGCCTTATTGGTCAGGCTGCCGGATGGATAACGGGCAGGGCTACGAAGTGGTCTTCCTGTAGGCTGATTGTTAGTATTTGCCCGCTCTCTGTTGCGTATCAAATGCTCCGGCGGAGGCGGAAGCCCTTCCCGTGCAGAGTGCTTTCGGTTGGTTTTCAGCGTATCAGGCGTTTCATTTTTGAGGTTGCTTGTACTAAGTACAAGATTAAGGTCTTGACTGGGGATGTGTGTATCTATCCACTCGATAATGTCTGTTTTCTGGTTTAAATAAATAATGTGAAGCAGGGTGTTGTTAGGGTAATTTGAGCTTTGCACCCCGAGTAGCTGGTTCCCAAAAGCCTCCAGAAGCGTTTTCACTGCATTCAAAGTCAAACCTACCGGATTATTCTCCAGTTCAGTGACCATGGTAGTTTCAACATCGGCCGGGCTGTTGTACAGATAACGTGGAGAGCCAGGACCAGGATGAGGAGGGCGATTCCCATCACCGTCATCGTCACCGTTTTCACGTCCTGACTGACGAAGGCTTCGTGTCGGTCGTCTGTTAGAATCTCCGCCTGTCCTGGTCGTCGAAAAAACATTGCCCGTGGTGGTTGATGGGGTTCCCTTGTCACTGTTTTCAGTGGGTTGCCGGTCTCCATCAACGAGCTGACTATTTTCACTGTCATAGTCGTGTATAAAATGCCCTGACAATAATGCAAGGCTTTGCAGTGCTGAGTACAGCTCGCTGATCTCTCTCTGGCTGGCACCAGAGCCGGTCAATTGCTCCAACCGGCTTTCAATCTCATTAAAAATTAATTCTATGGCTGAATGGCGTCTGCCTGAATAGGTATGGGAGGTGTTTTGGGTAGCGAGAGTCTGGTAACGTTGTACATCCTCCGCATGAGAAAGAAATACTCTGATCAGCTGCTCCGCATGCATAGAAAGCTCGGCAGCGGAGTGACCTGAATCATTTATTCGCCCTAGCCTATCACCGGCTTCAACTTCTATTAGCATTATTCTGTCACGCAAAATTCTGGCCAGATTCCTGTTGCCAGACAGAACCGATGCATGCAGCTGATTGTACAGAAGAGCTATTAGCCTGTGTTTCTGTTCCATTTCCAGCGTGATCAGTGCTTGCATCCACTGAGCGGGGGTTTGTGGAGAGAAGGATATGCGAACAGAGAACGGTGCGTCATCGCTGAACTCGTTATTTATCCAGCCCCCCTTGTTCCAGTCGCCGCCGCCGGCTCCTGAGACCATAACAGCCTTTGCTGTTTCAATGAATACCGTGATAAGCCTGATTAGTGATGACGTATCCGAAATGGATAGATAGTGGGTTAGCCAGGCATCAAGAGATGCCTCTAATAAGTTATTGAGAAAACCAAAGGTTTGTTCCTGCATTAAGAGATGTTCTGGAAGAACGATAACCTGCCTGACTTTATGATTAATTAGAGAAGCATATATATCGAGATAGGTATCCTTCTCAGGCTTTTCAGCACCGGATGCCTGATGTTGGTAAATATGATGAAAGGCACTATTTAATTTGTCTGTGAGGTCAATTGAGTGGTTATCAGGAATCAAATAAGACCTGACCCATTCTTTTTGATTTAAAGGCTCTGTATTGTCAGATGAGAAGTTGTCAGATGAGAAATTGTCAGATGAGAAATTGTCAGATGAAAACAGAGCCGGTGATGTAAAACCGGGAACTGGTATTTTTGGCAGTGGCAGAGACGGTTGTTTTAATTTAGAAACACCGACGAACGGAATGTTATTGTGATCAGAGCCTGCCATTGACAGTCGGGTGTAGAGGTATGAGCCAAGGTTTGTCAGTGAAAAAAATGAAGGTAATGACTGATTTAATCCGGATGCCTTTGATAATAAACAACGGGTAATGTTGTGTTCCGAATCCATGCCAATAATAAAGGGCTGATTACCCGTTGATGCAAAATTACCACATTGCACATGAGGATCGGCTGGTTTCTGAGCCTGAGCCTGTGCTGAATTTATAAAACAGAGGAGCGATAGCCAGATAAGCCATTTCCACAGAGTAGTAATGTTGTTTCTCTGTTTTGAATAAAATGAACCACCAGCTCTCCAATTTTCAGCAGAGAGCAAGACACCGCAATCCGTCATCATGCCATTTTCCAACGCTCAACTAATCAGGTCTTAGATTTGTATCATTGTTTTATGACCGGGAAGTTCGGTCTTCAATACTATTTGTTGTATTGAAAAGGCTTCTTCTTTTTCCCTATGCAAGGCATGCAAGAGAGCACAAGCAGAACAATACTTGAAAACAGTGGCAATGATTTAAGCTCATAATCTTTGATACAACAAGGTGAATATATGGGACAAAATATTCATTAAAACCATAAAAGGTTCGGGGCATTTCCCACCTGAAAAGCGTTGATCGAAACACTGGCGCAAACCCGCTTCTTTAGAGGCGGGTCTAGCCAGCGCAAGGCGCTAGCCTTGCTGTGACGATCGTTTAGAAGTCTTAACGAATTTTCTGAAAGTGGCACTCCATTTGCGGGCAGGTTTCTGAAAAGATCTCACGAAGTTGATCGGTCATTTCCCTCGTGAATACGTTCCGGCGATACTTTGCTGAAAACCATGCAGGCAAAACCCTCGTCATCCCCGCGAAGGCGGGGATCCACTACCGTGGTACTCTCTCCTTTACAAGAGCCGCCTACGCGGGAATGACGGTTGTATGGATATAAACGCTTGTCAGCACTAGCATAAAAGGCATTCAACATAACAGGCACTGCAATGCTTCAGGGCATCCGATTAAAAGCCAATCCAACAGACCAGCAAAAGCTTTTTGCCCCAATGTCCGTAATGCGACCCGGAAGTTCATTGCGCAGGGTGACGTGCCCGGGTTGAACGATTGCACCCATTACCTGAACCGTGGGTTGAAAGACAACCGCTTTTGCTCTGCCTGTTTTTACCGTTTCAGAGTATTCAGGAAGGCTTTCGGCAAAGGCAATGGCTGAGCGGATCTCAAGTATTTTGTACCCGGCAAGACTACCGATCAGCAAAGCACATAGTAAAAGGGTCAGTATCCAGCGACCTGATTTCATGGGGATGCCTCTTTTTGGAAGTGACTAAATGATGTCATTTCAAAAATATTAACTACCCTTTTGTCTCTGGCTCATTTTCGCTGCTCCGGTTACTTGAACGTTTTAGCCGCAGTGATTGTATGACAATGTAACAAGGTAGGTGCATTTTTAAACAGGCTGTCAAAAACCTGAATGACAATGCATCAGAATTTTACCTGGTACTCAGGTTATTTAATGTTCGGGAACCATCTTGAAGAAGCTCTTTTCTTTGTCGTGTCTACTTTACTTTGTATTATTTTACGGCAACTTTGTACAGCATGTTAATGCAGAGTACCCGAAGGCAACTGGAGTAACTGGACTACAAAGCCACTTATTCTTTACGGCTCAAAAAAATAACAAAATGATTTGGGAAGAAAGTAAAGTTAACCTCAGAGAGAAGAGTATTACAAGACAATGGACTAATATAGGGTGGTTATTGATTGGAGTACTTCTGAACACAGTCCCGTATCAGCGGAATGACAAAAAGTATACTAATTTTGAAAAGACATACCCCGTCCTCCCTACTCCACAGGTGGCTTATGAAAACGATGAGCCAGAACAACCTGATAATCATAAAAATCACTTGCATCTGCTGCCTGCAAATACTCCGGAAGAGAATATACTAGACAGAGTGCTCTACGAACTATCCGCGATAGCTTCGATGTTAACGGGTAATGCTGAGTCAGTAACGGAAAACAATTTGAGGCGCATCCGTAATGACAGGGTCACAATATTTGAAGCAAATCTGGAAGATATATTCCAATACATCCCAAAATCTAAAAAAAGCCCGATCCCTCCTGAGGTTATCAGCAGGCTGCTTGACATAATTCATGATTATAGTGCTTACGAATCTTTCAGTCGGTTATCAGAAAGCCAGCATCTAAATGTGAGAGAAGTGAACGGGGGCGAAGTTGTTACTGCCGATTATTTAAGGAACCTGATTACAGCTATTACAGAAGTTCAGACGTCATTAAAGATAGCTAAAAATGACTTAAGACATGTGCTGTTGAATCGTCATGATATACTAGTCTCAAATTTAGAAACTGCATTGTTATCTTATTACAGTCACAACATTAAAAAATACCCTGCAAGAGAACACCCAACAAACAAAAAAAATAAATCCGGCACTCAGACCCGAAAGCCTGTCTCCCAAAACACAGCCTGTCAGCTCCAAAGGCAAGAAAATAAGGGCATGGTAAAAAAGCACATAAAAAAAAGAGGGGACGAAGACGAAAATGAAGACAGAGATGAAGACGGAGATAAAAAAAATCAAGCTAATGCTGTAACAACTCAACCTGTATGCTCAAAATGCAATAAGGAACTAACAGTTAAAAATACATGCTTATTCAGAACAGAATCTGTTGAAAAGCTTTGCACACAATGTTTTAAGAGCGTTTTTAAACTGCATGTTATCAATGCTGTACTAGACGAATACGCTAGGCATGCCAGTGAAGAAACATTTCAAAGCAGTGCCATACAGTCAGCACTGATAGGGTCATCAGCGTTTTCAGTGCTATTTAGCCCTGAAAGCCTGGGAAATAGTAAAGACCTGGATTTTATGTTTAAAGACTCGAAGAGTGCCGAAGAGTTCCTATTAAAAATATCTCAGATTATCCAGCACATTATTTACAAGCAAAGTGTAACCGACACTTTGATTACGTCATCATATTCTCCAATCGGGAAAAAAAGTAATGAATTTGATAAAACACCAAAAATAGGACATACAGGCATTTTTTTTGATGATAATCCATTTTTGACGATAGACATTTCTGTTGTGCCGGAATGGAATAAACTTGACTTCACGGGTCTTACAAATATCAAATCAATACCAATGACCAAACATGGGACAACACTGCCGTACTCATTACAAACTTTATCTCCCAACGGACATATATTATTAGATATTGAATGCCTGAAAATGGAACTATGCGAGTTAAAGAAAGAATATAATATAAAGGGGATAATATATACATGCAATACGCTTTGCGCTATAACCAAACATATTTCTTTAATAGAAAGCCTTAACTGTTTTGACAGTAATGACAGTTATTCGCAGCAGCTTATCAATCACATGCAGCAACTTAGATTACTTGTAATTGTTCAGTTAAAAAAGTACAAAGAAAAGTTATTAAATGATCATTATGTCAAAACAGGTATAGAGCCCTCTTATCTCAATAAAAAAACCGTGCAGAAAAAATCACTTTATAGCGAGATGCTGAATGAAAAAAGTAATAACTGCGCCCTTCTGAAGTTAACTAACTTATTCCATATGCATCAAATCCCTGCTGATGGTAACTGCTTTTATGAGTCTCTGGCTTATCTTTTTAATGTAAGGCCTTATAAAGGAAAATTTTTATCTGCTTACAAAAAGCTGGTTAAAAGTGATTATGCTCAAGATGAAAAAGTTACTGGAAAAATGGTAAGAGAGTTAATCCATCAGTGGATTGTAAAGTCAATGAATAATGATCCAAAAGCTCCACACTCTTATGATCCTGGCATTGAAGGGCTTGTCAGTGCTCCCGAAGGTATGAGTGCAAGAGAGGTATTGGAATACAGGCTAATCGTTGACGAAGCGGAAAACTTTGGTGACATTCCTCATTATGGATGGAGCCCTCTGGCAATGATTGTAAGTTTAGCTATTGGTGTAGATGTCATCATGCTGATGCCTGACGCAGACAATACTGTAATCAATGCTGCTAGTTATTCCAGAATTGATGCGAAAACACTTTATCCAGAACTAATAGATGAGCTAGATGATGCCGGAATTAATGCTCTATATTCGTAACTGCTCATATTCCATTGGCAAGAACCGTTTCCTGATAGCCTGATGCCTTCAGGATGAGATGCCCCAGCTGCGGAATCAGATTGGTTCCAGTCAGCCTGTCCCTGAGATAGTTGGCAAAGGACACCCCGTGTTGTTTACAGGTCTTTTTCAAACTGGCAAAGGTGTCGCGGCATTTCCTCCCAAGTTTACTCCGGGTACCACCGCTAACCTTTCGCCGTTTCACATACTCTCTGATCTGCCTCTCGCTCAGGTTGTTGTGCAGTGGCAGCCACGGATACTCAAGAACCAATAACAGCTCTTCCCTGACAACCATCAGTTTGCCCAACTCAGCCTGCAAGGCAGGGTAGTCAACCCGCTGTGTTACCCAACGATCAAACTCCTGGTAGAGCTTCTGTTTCTCCTTGTCCGTTGGTTTTTTCTGGTAGGCCTCAATGTCGTCGTAGAGGCACCAGTACTGATCCTGCACGGTGTCACGGGCGGCTCGTTCCAGGTCATTGGCCGGTATCAGCTTGTCCATGTTTCTTCCCGCATGGTACCAACACAGCGAATGCTGAAAGGCTGTATCAAACTGCCGGGCTCCATCGCTATGGATAATCAGGTTCTCAAGGCGATGATTGAGCATCAATGCGGCCTTTAAAACACCCTCTGTCGCCCAGCGCCTTTGTTGCGGGGCAGCACAACCAATGCTGTTAAGGAAGCTCTCCCACTCTTCTTCTGTTGAGAAACGCTTCTCGCCGCATTCGGATAGCGCAGTGATCCACTTCTTCGACACATCAACCTGATTCTCCATGTAGTCAATGGCAACGTCGTTGAGAAGATAAAGCCGCTGCTGCCCTTGCAGACAGCCCAGGAAATTAATCCTGCTCTTACTGTCGCTGCTATGGAAGTAGGAAAAATAAGGGTTGCCGATAAACAGGCAGTAGCCGTTTTTTCCTTGGTGGCGAGCACCTGTGTCGTCGGCCTGGAGATAATCAGAGCAAGTCAGCCCTGCTTCCAGCAATTCTTCTTTTTCCTGGTGGAAAATATCATGGCCTTTCGTCAGGATGTTGCTCAGGGAACCTTCTGATATTGAGCATCCATGGTCGTGCAGCCAAGATAGCAGTAGTGGCTGTGTCGTACTGCATGAATGATAAAAATCCAGCAGATGGGCTTTCAGGTTGTCGCCAAAACGGTCTTTCACATGATCAGGTAGCGGGGCTGACACCCCGCCTTCCGGAGTTGTGTAATACTCACGCCTGTAGCGAGTAGTGACAAAACGCAAGTCCAGCTCAGTATGGAAAAAGTCGATATAGCACTTGAAGCGCCAGTTCTCACCGGGAGCAGCGATTGAACAGATTTCCTCTCGGTCAACAGTCATTGGTGGTGCAGCGGTTTCACCGGCTTCTTGTGATCGTGGTCGTTTACTTTTCGGCGGACGATCAGTGTCACTTTTCCCGGCAGCCTGATCAGTGTCTTCCGCAGAAGAGCTGTCTTCCTGATCATCGCCCTTGTCCGAGACATTAGGCCTGATTTTAGGCTTGCCCTTGTGCTTCTTCAGGTGGCGAATTTCTGCTCGAAGCTGTTCGTTCTCTTCGACCAGCTGTTCGATCTGAACGCGCTGCCTTTCAATTTGCACAGATTGCTTCTCGACCGTGTCGAGAAGGTTTTTGACGAATGAACGCAACTGTTCATTGTCTGTACTGGAGAATAGTGAGTCAGGCAGGTGCATACGGTGAAATATACGAAAGATCAGGATAACTTTCTTTGACCTGTAGAGGTTGATTTGCCAGTCAATTTTGAGCAGTTACGAAATTTTTTATAACCAGCTTTAACAAGTTCAGAGGAGATTTCAATTCCCAAAGTCTGTGGATCTATACCCAGTGTCTTCAGATAGCGACTGGCTGCCGTTATATCTTCTCCAGAACCACACCCGAGACTCACCAGCAAAGGAGGTTTATCAGGCGTTAAGCGGGACTCTTCAAAGTGATGCTTCAGGGCAGAAAACAACAGTTTAGGAACAAGCTCTCTGAGCCTGGGATAAAACTGTTTCCCAATATCAAGGTAATTTGATTCATCTCTGGCAATTTCATAAGACTCTGACAATTCCCTCAATGCCTGGCGTATTTCATCTTTACTTTTCGAGGCTGAATCAGGGGTAATTTTCAGGCTTTCAGCGAGCTTTTTTAGCAGATCGTCTGATTTTAATAGCGTTTTGTGTATTTGCTCATAATTATGAACATTATTAAGGCTTCCACCATAGAGTTGAAACTTGTGACTCATACTTTTCCACCAGTAGCGGTTTTCTTCAGAGAAATAAAACAACTTTTCTTTTCCGCTGGAAAACGTAAGTAGAATATGAGTTTTTAACGACTCCGAACGTCTATCTGCATCTGTAACCTGAAAAAAATCAGCAGAATGCTCAATTACCTGAATGCGGGTAACGTTGTTATAGACTGGATGCAGAAGCTGTACAGTGTCTGGTATATCCAACGTGTGGATAGTAACCGCCGCATTCCGGGGGATGTTTTGCTCGCTTGCCATGGCACCATGTAGATCAGCAATCTGAGTCGTCAGCTCTTCAAGAATATTGTTCCAGTCCTCACTCTCTACTCCAAAAGGAGACGGCAACCTGGCAAAGCTGCAGGTTGAGATAATCAGAAGGAGGAGGACGATAATTTTTCTTCTAAAACTCTGTGTATTTGAATTCACAGACACAAGGCCACCTAAGTTTCAGTGGTTATATTTCCTGCCTGATCAAAAGTATCCCTCTATCCAAGGCAGCCCAAAACAGCCCGCTATAACGGTCAGAAACGATAGTAAAACCCTGCCGTGAGAACCACTCCCGCCCAGGAAAACTGCACGCCGACGTTTTTGTATTCAACATCCAGTAATGCCTGAAAGAGAGGAAACAACCGGGTGTTACCCAGTTTCAGGTAACGCTTGTAGCCATACATGATGCCAGCGCGATACCCAGCCTCAACTTCGACTTCGCCGTATTTTTGTTGATACAGGGTACGCTGCCAGCCACCCGACCAGACGCGATCACCGTGGGTATTGATAAAGGTTCCACCGTAATACCCTTTGTAGACTGCACCAATCAACCTGTTATTGCTTTCCTGATCGTCCCCGGATTCCAAATGCAGTGTCCACATACCAAGAAGAAGCTGATCTCTGAATGGGCGCCCCCAGAGCTGCTTTAGCCAGCCTTTTTCTTCATCAAAACTGCTGTAAGGCAATGACAAGTCCAGAGAAGTTTGTGAGTCCGCTGGCTTTTCTGACAGGTCGGGAAACTCAGAGACAACACTTTCAGTCTCCTGCGTTTCCTCCGATAAAACACTTTCTGACACAGCAAAATTTGACGCAAACAAAAGAGCAGCCAAAACGGCAACCACTATTGTTTTTCTCAATCGGGTTAGATAGCTCATAGTCTGCCTGATACAGCCAAAGCAGCTGATATGACTCCGGGAAATTTAGAAAATTTTTTTTGGAATCATATTGTATAGATCAACGTTTAGGGTTGTGCAAAAAACCAACAATGCAGATAAGAAAAAACTTAAGCTGCATTGTGTGAGTATGCAGAAACGGCAGATGTTATTTGTTAACGCCTTAGTACTTCTTTTCCAGCAGGGCTCATCAGGGAATCAATCATCTGACAGTAGGGTTGAAAGGTTTCAACCCCATAATATGGCAGTTGCAGTGTTTCATAATAGCCATCATGGCTCTCGGGGTGTGATTCAACTGCCTCACAGTTATCTTCAAAACAAACTGTGCCGTTCAGCCGGGGCGTTGTGAAAGGTGGGGTAGAGTTACCATCTGCCCAGACCTGATTCAATCCACTAACCGCAGGCTTCAGATTCAAGCAGGCCGTAAGTCCGCTTAACTCATCCGGATGCTCGTCCATGCGTACACCGGCATAAGCCGCAGTACGCTGAAACATATTAAACACTCCTTCGGCTGCTGTTTCATTTTTTTCCCTGGTGAATGGATTAAAATAATCAAGAGCCTCTGCCAGTTCATGATCCTGAATATATTGGCTCCAGGAGAAAGCTGGTTTTTTGGCGGTGCCATCTCCATGAATTATCAACAAGAGCGCATCAATTCTCTCGTATTCTCGGATATTCAGTTTCTTATCTTCATCGTTTCTCGCAATGTAACCTGTGGCGGCACCGTATAAAAGCAAAAGGCGGGAGATACTGGCTTCAGTCTGGTATTTTTCAAGAATAAGAGCTTCAGCTAACAAATCTCCATTACTATTACCATGACCGTCCGGAAGCCGGGTATTGGGGTTGGCACCGTTAGCCAGACTGGCTGCTGTTTCAAATATATCCTGCGCCATAACGGCTTTTTTTAACCGGATATTCTTCTGGTGCTGAGACGAAGTTTCATCATCAATATAAGAAGATAACTCTGACCTTTTATAAAACTGGAGAAGAAGTGCCATATCACGGGTCATTTTATGCCTTCCCATCCGCTGAATAATTTCATGATCAGGGTTGGCACCGAACTCAATCAATACTTTAGCATTTTCCAAATGACCTTTTTTAACCGCCTCAACCAGAGGATTTGCAAAGTTATCGCCAAAATAATAATGATCGTTCCGCAGGTCACCTACATGAGTTCTAATGCCGCACTTTAGCAACATTCTGGTTATCACCGGATTTTTGCTCGCCAATAAGACAGGAGGAAACACGTCATCATTAGGTTTTACGTTGATAGTATCCAAAATCAATTTAACCAGTTCAACATTACTTTCATCTACAGCACCTCTTATATCTTCGACAAGCAGACTGGGTCTTGATTTAATCACCTCCGTCGCTGAAGGTAACGTTTCCCAAAACCAATCATCAGTTCCAAACACTTTATTCCATAAAGTGTTTTTTTGATCCAGCATAGATAAAAACTTTTCACTGGGAAGCACGCCAATACAAGCTATTTGCATCTTCATGGATACAGGTTCCTTAAAATAGGGTTCTCCTTGTTTACATGACTTTAAGGTTTCTTCCAGATCATTTCTCTTTTGAATAAATTCAGAACAGCTATAGCCAGCATTGTCTTCCGCAATATGCTCATAAGCTTTATTTTCACAAAAAAATGATATGGCCTTGAAAATACGTTCAAAATATGAGGGTCTTTTTTTTAGATTTATTGCTTCGATACCGTATTTATTTTTGGCTAATGGATCGGCTCCAGCTTTAATCAAAGAATCCATAAATTCAACTTTTTTCCCACCATCTTTAATCATTGCATGTAGCAGAGTATCACCAATATTGTCTCTAATATTTACATCGGCTCCTTTTTCTATCAAGGATTGAAAGACCAGCTTATTATTATTTTCAACAGAATAATATATAGGTGATCTTTCAAATGGCAGTCCCTTATTCTTGTCGTACTTTTCGTAGGAAGTGTTACATCCATCAGGGAATGCTCCTTTATCAAGAAGCCATAGAACAACGTTGGTTTTATTCTCAAAGGCAGCATAATCTAACAGGGAAAAATACTCAGAATAATCTTTCTCGATAATCACATTAACACCAAGATTACCAATATTCGGTATATTACCCTTATCGATATCTTCAAAGGCCGCATGATAACGCTTTAATTCTTCACCCTGATTCACCGGGGGGCATAACGCTTCTTTTGTCTTCTCATGGACTGCCAGAGCATTTTGAAACAAAAGTAACAATAGAAAAAAAGTAATGGCTTTTACGCGCTTTATTATTAAATAATTCAACTCTGCTTACTCCACACTGAGGTTGATTTTTCCAGCAATTTACGATGAACCGTTGCCAGTAGAATTTATGGCCTGTAAGCATAAGCTAAGTTCACAATGTTTTAAGATTTAGTCTTCTCCAATAAGAAAAAACTTAAGCTGCATTGTGTGGGTATGCAGAAACGGCAGGTGTTGTTTGTTAACGCCTTAGTACTTCTTTTCCAGCAGGGCTCATCAGGGAATCAATCATCTGACAGTAGGGTTGAAAGGTTTCAACCCCATAATATGGCAGTTGCAGTGTTTCATAATAGTCATAATGGCTCTCGGGGTGAGATTCAACTGCCTCACAGTCATCTTCAAAGCAGACTGTGCCGTTCAGCCGGGGCGTTGTGAAAGGTGGGGTAGAGTTACCATCTGCCCAGACCTGATTCAATCCACTAACCGCAGGCTTCAGATTCAAGCAGGCCGTAAGTCCGCTTAACTCATCCGGATGCTTGTCCATGCGTACACCGGCATAAGCCGCAGTACGCTGAAACATATTAAACACTCTTTCAGCTGCTGTTTCATTTTTTTCCCTGGTGAATGGATTAAAATAATCAAGAGCCACTGCCAGTTCATGATCCTGAATATATTGGCTCCAGGAGAAAGCTGGTTTTTTGGCGGTGCCATCTCCATGAATTATCCACAAGAGCGCATCAATTCTCTCGTATTCTCGGATATTCAGTTTCTTATCTTCATCGTTTCTCGAAATGTAACCTGTGGCGGCACCGTATAAAAGCAAAAGGCGGGAGATACTGGCTTCAGTCTGGTATTGTTCAAGAACAAGAGCTTCAGCTAACAAATCTCCATTACTATTACCATGACCGTCCGGAAGCCGGGTATTGGGGTTGGCACCGTTAGCCAGACTGGCTGCTGTTTCAAATATATCCTGCGCCATAACGGCTTTTTTTAACCGGATATTCTTCTGGTGCTGAGACGAAGTTTCATCATCAATATAAGAAGATAACTCTGACCTTTTATAAAACTGGAGAAGAAGTGCCATATCACGGGTCATTTTATGCCTTCCCATCTGCTGAATAAGTTCATGATCAGGGTTGGCACCAAATTCGATCAGTACTTTTGCATTTTCCAAATGACCTTTTTTTACCGCATCAACCAGAGGATTTGGAAAGTTATAGTCAGTAAAAGGAGAATAATCAGTATTCAACCTGTCACCTAAATTAGTTCTAATGCCCCACTTTAGCAACATTCTGGTTATCACCGGATTTTTGCTCGCCAATAAGACAGGAGGAAACATGTCATCATTAGGTTTTACGTTGATAGTATCCAAAATCAATTTAACCAGTTCAACATTACTTTCATCTACAGCACCTCTTATATCTTCGACAAGCAGACTGGATCTTGATTTAATCACCTCCGTCGCTGAAGGTAACGTTTCCCAAAACCAATCATCAGTTCCAAACACTTTATTCCATAAAGTGTTTTTTTGTTTGCCCAGCGAAGCGGGCAAACCCGTCAGGCTGAAAGAAGCCTGAGCCGCCCCGACTGAGGGGAAGGCAATCTGAATGGCAAGGGCGTAACTGGCCAACGGTTGGGTCTGAAGGAAGCCATAGGAAGTCAGAGGTACACAGCGCAAGCGAACCTGATTCGGCAGGTTGGGAGCGGCAAGCGTGCGAAATAGCGCAAAGCCCGATACTCAGTCAGTCCCAACTCTGTGCTTGAGGGTGGCATTTCTGACAGGGAACCGTTTAGTAACTGGGGAAGCCTGGCATCAATCTCTGAATCTCAGGGGCTGTTATCGCAAGAGGAAACTCAAGGGTAACAGTGGTGTGAGGTGGCAGATGATCCTGTAGTAGTGATGAAATTCCGGCCTGTGAAGGCGGGTAACCGTTCGGAGGGCAAAACCGGAATGACTACAGCCAGAGTGACTGTAGGGCATGTGTCGTCAAAAGCGGCAGATGTTGCGAAGGGGTGAAGCATTCTTAAAGAACAGTCAGACCGCAGGAATGACACTGTGAGCGCACAAGCTGCCTGACGAGGCAGGACATCTTCGGCTGGTGAGGTTGGGAACAATCCTGCTAAAAGAAAGAGCCGCGCTCGGGAGTAAAGGACAGGTAGCAGGTAGATTGCCTTGAGCCAGAACGCCTGTGAATGTCCATGAAGAATCCGGCCACAGTAGAAGGATGGCGCAATCTGTCTGTCGTGAGACAGTAACTGATGAGAGTATATTATAGCCTGTATGGGCGCTTGCTGACGATGGAAGCGCTTTACAACGGATTCAAAAAGGTATGGAAAGCGAAAGGTGCGGCCGGAATAGATGGGCAGAGCCTGAGCGACTACGCCTCGAATCTGCGTGGTAATCTTGAACAGTTACTGCTTGAATTGCGGGAAAAGCGCTACAAACCGCTACCGGTAAAGCGTGTAGAAATCGACAAAGAAGACGGTGGAAAGCGTCTGCTGGGAATCCCCGCAGTAAAAGACCGAATCGTCCAACAAGCACTTCTAAATATCCTGACCCCGATCTTTGATCCGGACTTCCACCCGTCCAGCTATGGGTACAGACCGAATCGAAGCTGCCATCAAGCCATTACCAAGGCGACCCTGTTCATACGGAAGTACGACAGACGCTGGGTGGTGGACATGGACTTGTCCAAATGCTTTGACCGACTCGACCACGAGTTAATTAACACTGATAAACCCCCGGCTATGCCGGGGAGACTCTCATAGGTTTAACCGTAGCGACAGTAGCTAACCTTCAGTTTCCGACCAAGAAAATTGAAGGTAAAACCAATGAGAGACTACAAGAGTTTGGCTCATACGCGTTGGGATTGTAAGTACCATATTGTCTTTATCCCAAAGAGAAGACGAAAGGTAATCTATGGGAATTTGAGAAAGTTTCTCGGAGAAATATTTCATGAGCTTGCCAGAAGGAAAGGCTGCAAAATTCTCGAAGGGCATTTGATGTCTGATCATGTTCACATGTGCATCAGTATTCCACCCAAATATCCGGTATCTCATGTCGTTGGATATCTGAAAGGAAAGTGTGCAATAGAGATTGCGAAAAATTTCAAAGGCAAGCAGCGTAACTTTAACGGAGAGCATTTTTGGGCAAGAGGTTACTTTGTCTCAACAGTAGGACTTGATGAAGAAGTGGTTCGGGCATATATCCGAGATCAAGAAAAGAATGATGGAAATAGAGATCAGTATGATCTTGACTGGTAAGCGCCCTTGGGCGCAATAAAAGCCCTTAGAGGGCGTAATCTGATAAGCCTCCGGCTATGCCGGAGGTCAGTTAACTCTCAAGGCGTTCAGGCACAAAGTGGCAGATGGAAGCATCCTGAACCTGATCAGAATGTTCCTGAAAAGCGGGGTGATGGTTGGCTATCAACTGGAAGCCACGGAAACAGGCAGTCCACAGGGCGGAGTGATCAGTCCCTTAATCTCAAACGTCTATCTTGATGCGTTTGATCAGGAAATGATGCGACGCAAGCACAGGATTGTCCGCTATGCGGACGATATCCTGATTCTGTGTGGCTCCAAAGCAGCGGCAGAAAACGCTCTGAAAGTGGCGACCAAAGTACTGGAGCAAGACCTGAAACTGACGGTCAACCAGAATAAAACACACATAGCCCATAGCGGCGAGGGTGTGAAATTTCTGGGAGTTGAAATCCTGAGCAGCTATACGCGCATACAGGAAAAGAAGCTCAACGCACTGAAAGCAAAGGTAAAGCGAATCACGAAAAGGAATCGGGGAACGAACCTTGAAGGAGTAATCCGAGAACTGAACCCTGTGATACGAGGATTTGCTAATTACTTCAGGATAGCGAACTGTAGTCGTGAATTAAAACGGCTGACAGGATGGATGAGGCGCAGGCTGAGATGTTTACAACTGAAACAGTGGAAGAAACCAGCGAAGCTGCATCGTCGGCTGAAGCAACTGGGTTACAAGCCACCATTTAAGTACATCAAAATGCGTTCATGGAGAAATGCGTGCAGTCCCCTGTCGCATTTAGCCATGCCGAACAACTGGTTCAATGAGATAAAGTTGTTCAATTTGGAAGGCGTTAAAACGGGCGTTCTTGCCCCTTATTGTTAAGGGATAGAGAGTGCAGGAGCCGTGTACGAGGTCCGTACGCACGGTTCTGTGGGAAGGACGGGGCAATAGCCCCGCCTTACCTAATGATCCAGCATAGATAAAAACTTTTCACTGGGAAGCACGCCAATACAAGCTATTTGCATCTTCATGGATACAGGTTCCTTAAAATAGGGTTCTCCTTGTTTACATGACTTTAAGGTTTCTTCCAGATCATTTCTCTTTTGAATAAATTCAGAACAGCTATAGCCAACATTGTCTTCCGCAATATGCTCATAAGCTTTATTTTCACAAAAAAATGATATGGCCTTGAAAATACGTTCAAAATATGAGGGTCTTTTTTTTAGATTTATTGCTTCGATACCGTATTTATTTTTGGCTAATGGATCGGCTCCAGCTTTAATCAAAGAATCCATAAATTCAACTTTTTTCCCACCATCTTTAATCATTGCATGTAGCAGAGTATCACCAATAAGTAGTCATGCATACGAAATCATATATTCCTGACCGACCCCATCAAAAACTCGCTTTACCTCTTTCTCAAAGCCTCTGAAATTCACAATTGATAATATATCGATCCATTCATATTTAGCCTTATCCCATAGAATCTCAATCAGGTTGAGCTCGGGAGAGTATGTGGGGAGAAATAAAACAATCATTTTTTTCTCAAGAATCCAGTCATCAATTCTTGCTCGGAACGCTTTACTGGTGTGAATGCTGGCATTATCAATAATGACCACAGTGTAACGATCATCTCCTCCGTACTCTGGAGCTGTCATCTGATAGGCAAAATAGTCGAAAATATCAATGACTGTCTTGCTATCAACTGATCCAATTACAGGGTAATAAAACAGTTCACAGGAACGGTTCATAAACCCCAGAACATTGATTCTTTTACTTTTTACTGAAGGTATACGGAGCTGTTTGCCTTTCTCCTGCCAGCCATAAGGTACGCAAGGCTCCTGACTAAACCCTGACTCGTCAAAATAGAACAAATTAATTAGTGCCTGTCAGAAAACCTATGAAAATTGAGTCACTGACATTCATCAAACAGTAGAACTGCTCCGCAAGCATTATCAGAGTCTCGCTTATAGGGCACTTCTTGATCAAAGTGCTTGCAAAATAGCCAAAACTGCCATTTTACGAACGTGCAGAACCCTCATGCACCCATGATCAAATTTCGGACGGCAAAAGACTGCTGTCAGTAGGGCTAAAAATCCCGTTCTTGTAAAATCCTGCCCAAGCGCTTCAGGTTGCCACCCACAACCGCAAGGGCAACATAGCGCTTGAAGGCATCAATGCCCTTGTCCGGACATTTATCGAGGCCATTGGCTTCCAGAGCATTAATGTCAGACTCTACGGCGGAATGCTTTCTTTTTGCCCGGGTAAACTCAAGGTGGTGCTCTCGTTTTTTGTCTTCTGCGGAAAGCCTGCCTTTCTTCGGCAGAATGGTTCGTTCCAGAAAGCCATCAAGTTCCTCAAGGTTGGCGGGGCTCCAGAACCCTTTGTCATAACTGACCTGGCTCAGCATGGGAAAGCGTTGTTTTGCTCCTTTTGCGATAGGCACTGCAACCTGATCGTCTGTCTGCTTTTGCATCACATGGTGATTCAGCGTGAAGCCAAACTGGTCTTGCAGTACGCATACCCGCAACCCCAACTCTACAGGAACTCCGGCTTTACCCTTGCTGATCCATTCTGTGTGGGGTTCAAAAATCGAGAACACCTTGTCGCTGTGAGGAATCTGCTGATGCTCGATCACCCGACGATAAATCAGATTAATCTGGTGACGACTGTGGGCAATGTAGTATTTGAGATTCTCCAGCGCAGACTCATCGGGGGCGCTTTTTTCTACCAGGGCAGCTGTGCTTTCTGCCTTGCGGATAATGTCGAGACTGTACTTAATGTATTCAAGGTGTGCCGTTTCAATATCGTGCTGACGTGACCGCTGTTTAAACTCGCAGGCAGCAACGGAATGTTTCAGATTCCGCACCTTGTGATAGCGCTTTCGATGCTGTTTTTTCAGGTATTCCCGCTGACGCCACGCTGGTAACTGGTACTGGCCAGCCAGGGTGGACGCAAACTCAATAGCCTTACGACAGGCATCGTTTAACAGGCTGATGTCTGTGGGAAAATGAACATCGGTCTTGACTACAAACGAATCGGCACGGCCATATAGCGGCTCATCTTTTTTTTAACCAGTTGATGGCCTGCTGCCACGACAATCTGGTTTACCTGGTCCAGTATTTCGGGCGTGAACAGGCTGATATTATCCTGCAATGTCTGGATATGATAAGAGTGCGTGCAGTAAGGACCGTGCCCAAGCATTTTCCGTAGCGTGCCGTGTTCATTGGCCAGCTCCTGAAGACGGTCATAATCACAGTTAGTGACCAGCCGCAGGGTGCCAAACACCAGTATGTTCCAGAGATCCATACCGGGACGACCATTATTACTGCTGGCAGGAATCATACTTTCAAGAACTTGAAAGACCTGCTCTCTCAGATCAGGTGTAACCCATATGTGCTGCAAGCCCCGCAAAAGCCGGGGAATATCATCTCTGGACTTGGGGTTGAATGTGATGGCGGAGATATCAACCTCGCCCAACTGCATTTGTGGATTAATGGTTTGACGCATAAACTCGAAAACAGCCTGTCTGGGAAAATCTTCGAGTATTATATTTGGCCTCAGGCTGTGTTTTTCAAGGGCTTGAGGGTTTTCGGACAGGCACTAATTAAACCTTTATCTTCAGCTTCTTGAGCATCTTTCAATGCTGCCTTACTACGCTGAAACTGCTCCTCATCTCTTTTATGCTTGCATGATTTACGGAGTCTTTTGTAAACCATCCCCAGCTTTTTTATTATTCTACCTATTGTCGTCTTTGATGCGGATTTGCCTGTTTCCTCTTCGATTTTGGATTGGACATATGATATACGGCGGGGTTCCTTAGCCACCAGTTCTTTAATGCGCAGTTCTTCTTCAGAATTGTAAATAGGTTTCTTCCCTCCGTCGTGTGTTTTGTATAGCCCTCGAATACCATAATCCTCCCAGTCATCAAGCCAGCGTGATACCGTCTGGTACTGAACCTCAAAGATATCGGCAATTTGAGCCATAGGAAAGCCACGAGAGCTGAGCAGTACAGCGTGTGCTCTTTCTCTGACATAGGGTGTTGGGCCATGACTCCTGGCGATCTGCAGGGTTTCTCTAATGGCTCCATCTGTGATAGGTAAAACGGTTTTCATTTTCGTTGAAGCAGTAACGCAGGTGTTGTTGGTGATAGCTGGAGTATAATCACTACACTGAGCGCTGCCGGTAGAATTGGAATAACTATTTTTAGTAACCGGACGGTCAAAAATATTCGATAGCTAATTTATAACTACTTATTGTCTCTAATATTTACATCGGCTCCTTTTTCTATCAAGGATTGAAAGACCAGCTTATTATTATTTTCAACAGAATAATATATAGGTGATCTTTCAAATAGCAGTCCCTTATTCTTGTCGTACTTTTCGTAGGAAGTGTTACATCCATCAGGGAATGCTCCTTTATCAAGAAGCCATAGAACAACGTTGGTTTTATTCTCAAAGGCAGCATAATCTAACAGGGAAAAATACTCAGAATAATCTTTCTCGATAATCACATTAACATCAAGATCACCAATATCCGGTATATTACCCTTATCGATGTCTTCAAAGAGCGCATGATAACGCTTTAATTCTTCACCCTGATTCACCGGGGGGCATAACGCTTCTTTTTTCTCCACATGGACTGCCAGAGCATTTTGAAACAAAAGTAACAATAGAAAAAAAGTAATGGCTTTTACGCACTTTATTATTAAATAATTCAACTCTGCTTACTCCACACTGAGGTTGATTTTTCCAGCGATTTACGATGAACCGTTTCCAGTAAAATTTATGGCCTGTAAGCATAGGCTAAGTTCACAATGTTTTATTGATCAAACGCCGAAAAAAAAGGCCGCCCTCAGGCGACCTTCCAGCAGAATAAAAATAAACCTCAGATTTCGCCAAAGTCCTCTTCAGCAATACCCAGCAGATTTTCAACACCTGACTCAATAGCCGCTTTGTGCATTCGCGTTCTGGGCAAAAGCCGCTGGAAGTAGAACCGGGCTGTTTGAATCTTGGCGTTATAGAAACCCTCTTCGGTAGTACCCGCTGCCAGTGCCTGCTGAGCTGTATTGACCATATCAGCCCAGAAGTAAGCCAGGCAGACATAGCCTGAATACATCAGAAAATCGACCGACGCTGCCCCCACTTCATCCTTGTTCTGCATGGCTTTCATGCCAATCTGCATGGTCATTTCGCCCCACTCTTTATTCAGGGCAGCCAGTGGTTCAATAAACTCTTTGAGTTGGCTGTTTCCCTCATGCTCCTTGCAGAAACGATGAACCACTTTGGTAAAGGTCTTCATTGATTCGCCCTGGGTCAGCAGGATTTTACGACCCAGCAAATCCAGAGCCTGAATACCGGTTGTGCCTTCATAAAGCATGGCAATGCGGGCATCCCGGACATTCTGTTCCATACCCCATTCCGCAATGTAGCCATGTCCGCCATAACACTGAAGTCCAAGATTAGCTGCTTCAAAACCGGTTTCGGTCACAAAAGCTTTAAGGATCGGTGTCAGGAAACCCATGGTCAGGTCAGCCTGACTGCGAACCTCTGCATCTGGGTGATGCATCAGGTCAGCCAGCTTAGCAATGTAGTAAGCCAGAGCCCGGTTACCTTCGGTGAAAGCCTTGATGGTCAACAACATTCGTCGTACATCAGGATGGACAATAATCGGGTCAGCCGGACCATCAGGATTTTTTGCCCCACTGAGAGAACGGCTTTGCAAACGCTCACGGGCATAACGTAAGGCACCCTGCATAGCCACTTCCGAATGAGCCAGCCCCTGTAAACCCGTTCCAAGGCGTGCAAAGTTCATAAACGTGAACATGCAGTTGAGACCTTTGTTCTCAGGCCCAATCAGAAAACCGGTAGCTTCATCGAAGTTCATGACACAGGTCGCATTGGCATGAATGCCCATTTTGTGCTCGATAGAACCACAGCTGACACCGTTGCTTTCACCAATGCTCTGGGGCAGATATTTGGGAACAATGAACAGCGAGATACCTTTCGTGCCTTCCGGAGCGCCCGGCAGACGAGCCAGAACAATATGAACGATATTTTCCGCCATATCGTGATCTCCGGCAGAAATGAATATCTTGGTACCGGAAATTCGATAAGAGCCATTGCCATTGGGTTCAGCTTTGGTGCGCAGCATACCCAGGTCCGTACCACAGTGGGGCTCTGTGAGGCACATGGTTCCGGTCCATTCCCCGGAAACCAGTTTGGTAAGATAGGCTTGCTTCTGCTCTTCGGTGCCATGAGCTTCCAAAGTATTCATAGCCCCATGGCTCAGCCCCGGATACATTCCCCAGGACCAGTTTGCCTGCCCAACCATTTCACTGATGGACAGCCCAAGGGAATGAGGCAGTCCCTGCCCGCCATAGGTTTCATCACTGGCAAGAGAAGGCCAGCCACCTTCAACATATTGTTGATAAGCTTCCCTGAAGCCTGACGGGGTTTTAACGCCCTCTTCACTCCAGGTGCAACCTTCCTGATCACCCGACTGATTCAGAGGTGACAGAACCTGTTCACAGAATTTTGCCCCTTCCTGCAAAATGGCATCCACCATATCAGGAGTAGCGTCTTCTGCGCCTGGCAGGCTGGCATAGTGTTCAGGGTAAGACAGTAACTCGTCCCGGACGAAACGGATATCTCTCAGGGGTGCCTTATATTCTGGCATTACAACGACCTCACTGGTTCTTTTCTTTTTATAAATACAGTCTAGCAGCAATTCAAACAGTTGTTTTAAACTTACGTATGAATAAAATTAATGTCAACTGCTCCAAACCTGCTTTGAAAAGACACCGCTACAGAGCTTTATCGCCCAAAAAGGCAATTCGCTGGAAACTGATATGGAGAGAGGAAAGCATGCAGGTTGGGACGAACAAAGCCATTCCCAACCTTGTCTCTGAAGGCAGGCTGAAAATTTACGGCTCTTTTACCAAAGGCTGGATATCCAAATACTCCGCAACAGCCCTGTTATCGAGTGTTTCCAGCCAGGGAACTACACCAAGACAGGGCGCAGGCAGACTGTCTTTCAGGGTCTGAACATTTTCTTTATAGTGGTTCATGTCCGGGGCAACCTGATTCGCCACCCAGCCAGCCAGCCTGGCACCATCACGAACAATCGCTTCAGCACTGAGCAATGCATGATTCAGACACCCCAGCTTCATGCCGACCACCAGAATAACCGGCGTATTCATTTCAAGCGCCAGACCTGACAGCATTTCCCGATTATTAAGAGGAACCCGCCAGCCACCAGCCCCTTCAATCAACGACAGGTCATGTTTACGCATCAGGGCGCCACGGCAAATCCCTGCCAGCCGATCCAGTGTTGTACGACGCCCCTCTTCTTTTGCGGCAATGTGCGGTGCAATAGGCGGCTTAAACGCAACAGGGTTGACCTGTGCATAAGGAAGCTCCAGCGTCATGGCCTCCATCAGGTTCATGGCGTCACCATTGCGCAAACCTTCAGGGGTAGAATAACAACCCGCCGATACGGGTTTAAGGGCAATGGTTTGCAGTTGTTTCTGACGGGCCGCTTCAAGCAGACCACAGGACACCACTGTTTTACCGGCATCCGTATCGGTGCCAGTAACAAAATACGTTTTAGCCATTTGAGTTTATTGCTCCGGTCTTTTTTAACAGACGGGCTTAGAAATGAGTCTGACAGATTTTTTTAAGTGATAAGCGGCCTGTGCACTATTCCGTAAATAACCTCATAAGAAAGAGGCAGTCCTTTTTCTGTTCGAAATATTTCATAAGCCTCCTGAAGCTTCAGGATACGATGACGGGACATCAGCCCATTCTGCCGCGCTGGAACCGTGTTCACCCCAAGGGCTTTCATATCCCGGAGTAACTGCATGACGGAAGGATAGTAGATAGTTTCGGTTTGCAGCCTGAAAGAATGTAGCTGGCAGTCAGACTGCTGCACGCAGTGTTTTTGAGCACTGTAAGTATCAAAGCTATTAACATGAACATGCGGGTCAACCTGACTCCACGCCCGCCGCAGCTCATGCATAGTGCCAGCTGCCAGAGTTGAAAAGACAAACAGGCCACCGGGTTTTAAAACCCGGTGTACCTCTTTAAGAACCCTGTTCAGGCTACACCACTGAATGGCGAGGCTGGAAAAGACCACATCAAAACGGTTGTCTTTGAACGGCAGGTGTTCAATATCTCCGGAACACCAGTCCAAATTCGGAAAACAGGATCGGGCATGGGCAGCCATTCCCATTGCCAGATCCAACCCTACTACAGAGGCCTGTGGATAATGACCGGCCACCTGAATCGTCTGACGACCTGTTCCAGAACCCAGGTCCAGGACAAACTCAGGCTTGTGGTTTGAAGGTAATCCCAGCATCGCCCGGGCAGCAACCCGGTCCTGAAGCGCAGCAGCGTCATCGTATGTGCTGGCGGCGCGGCTGAAGTTGACGGCAATTCGTCGTTTATCAGCTCGCTCCGGTCGGCAGGCTTCAGTCACCGATGAAGTTACCCTCTCGAGCATAAACAGGCTACCAGTTCTGCCACCTGGCGGGTAATGCCGGTTTCGTTATCAAGAAAGAAAGTATGCCCACCATTAAACACATTAACCGCATGGGCAGGGAAATCCTGTTCAATGCGTTCGGCAACATCGGCGGGAACCAGGGCATCCTGTCGACCAAAGCAGTGAATCACCGGACAACGCAGATCGGCAAACTGGGAGCGCACATTGCTTTCGCCAAGCAGTTTCAACATACCTGACAAAATAGCAGGTTCCAGATCAACATCTCCGGTCAATGCACCCAGTTCACGCATCAGGGTTTTCTGGTTGCTGTTGCCCATTGAGCAAAGCATGGAAAACTGTTGGATAGTGGCCTGGGGATCTTCTTCCATCCCAGCATAAAAGCTTGCAAAGGTGGCGGGCAACATAGCCTGTTGCCAGTCATCATTGCGAACAAAACACGGGTTAGTCCCCAGAGTCACCAGGCCTGCCACTTTGTCCGGGTTCTGGCTCGCATAAAGCGCAGCCAGTGTGCCACCCAAAGACCAGCCAACCAGCACCACTGGCGTTTCCAGCAGATGCAGGTCAAGATAATTCAGCAGCTCCTGCCAGTCATAGCGGCTACCGGGCTCCGATACCAGCCCCGGCAGCTGTACCACACAGGCCCGACCATCCCCATCCAACTCCCGTGCCAGTGGCTCCAGCACGGTTGCCGGCATGCCCCAACCACTGATTAATACGATGGGCAGACTCATGCAACATCCTCCTGCAACGGGCTTACCGTGCGCTCAAGTGCGGTCAGCAACTGCTCTACATGCTCTTTGCTGTGGGCAGCGCTGAAAGTAATACGTAGCCTCGACGTTCCTCTTGGAACGGTAGGCGGTCGAATGGCTGTGACCAGAATACCCTGCTGAGCCAGTGAATCACTCAGAGCCATGGCATTGCTGGCACTGCCGACCCTAATCGGCTGAATCGGCGAAGCCGAATCCATCAGCTGCAACCCCAGTTGTTCACAACCTTTGCGAAAATACTGAACCAGTTCCTGCAAGTGGTCGCGTCGCCAACTTTCTTCCCGCAATAGTTTCAGGCTGGTTCGGGTGGCAGCTGCTACAGCCGGAGGCATGGAGGTGGTGTAAATATAGGTGCGGGCAAACTGGATAAGTGTCTCAATTAATGCTTCGCTACCTGCCACAAACGCACCGGCTGTGCCAAAGGCTTTGCCCAGTGTACCAATCAGAACCGGCAAATCATCCTGAGACAGATCAAAGAATTCTGCAACTCCACCCCCCATCTTACCCAGACTGCCAAAACCATGGGCGTCATCGACCATCAGCCAGGCGTTTTTCTGTTTTGCCAGTTGTACCAGCTCAGGCAATGGTGCCATATCACCATCCATGCTGAAGACCCCATCGGTGACAATCAACCGGCGACGGGCTTCGGTACGCTCTAAACGGGTGGTCAGATTATCCACACCATTATGCAGATAACGCTGAAAACGAGCCCCGGACAGCTGACCAGCATCCAGCAGAGAGGCATGATTCAGACGATCCTGAAACACAGCGTCGTGCTTATTGAGCAAAGCCGTAATCACGCCAAGGTTCGCCATATAACCATTGGAAAACAGCAGCACCCGGTCACGGCCGGTAAACTCAGCCAACTCTTCTTCCAGTTGATGGTGCGCCCTGCTGTGACCAATAACCAGATGAGAAGCGCCACCGCCCACACCATAGTCAGTTGTCGCCTTTTTCATACTGGCAATCACTTCAGGGTGGCTGGCTAATCCCAGATAATCGTTATTACAGAAAGCCAGATACTTCTTACCATCAATGACCACTTCAGGCCCCTGGGCGGTATCGAGGGTTTTGCGTGACCGATAGAGGTTGGCTTCCCGACGTGACTGCAAATCCTGCTGCAGCTCTTTATCCATGTCCGAACTTTTTATGCGCGCCCCATCCATAACCATTACCTCAGGAGACTTTCATGGCATCGTAATAATGATCATTTTCCTGTTCACGCAGAGGGCAGGTTCGGGCAAACTCTTCAGCGGCTTCTTCCGAAGAAAGCGCTGAGCTGTCGTCCATATTAATGCCCAGTTTATCGAACAACTGTCGGTCTCTGCTTTCTTTAGGGTTCGGAGTGGTCAACAGTTTATCCCCCAGGAAAATGGAGTTGGCACCTGCCAGAAATGCCAGCGCCTGTAATTCGTCGCTCATATTCTCACGACCGGCAGAAAGACGCACACAGGAGGCAGGCATCATAATCTTGGCAACGGCAATGGTGCGAACAAACTCGATACCATCCACAGCATCAACATCTTCCAGCGGCGTACCTGCTACCCGCACCAGCATATTCACAGGCACACTTTCCGGATGCTTAGGCAGATTAGCCAGCGCCACCAGCATACCTGCACGGTCACGCTCGGTTTCACCCAGACCGACAATGCCGCCACTGCAAATATTCATACCGGCATCACGAACGTGCTGCAAAGTATCCAGACGATCAGAGAAGGTACGAGTGGTAATAATGTTGCCGTAAAACTCCGGAGAGGTGTCCAGGTTGTGGTTGTAATAATCCAGACCAGCGTCCGCCAGTCGGCTCGCCTGGTCAGCATTCAGCATACCCAGCGTCATGCAGGTTTCCAGCCCCATTTCTTTAACCCCCTTTACCATCTCCATAATGTAAGGCAGGTCTTTTTCCGGTGGGTTTTTCCACGCTGCGCCCATGCAGAAACGGGTCGCGCCAGATGCTTTTGCGGCACGGGCTTCTTCCAGCACCTTGCGCACTTCCATTAATTTTTCTTTACTGAGCCCTGTGTTGTAGTGACCACTCTGAGGGCAGTATTTGCAGTCTTCCGGGCAGGCACCGGTTTTGATCGACAACAGTGTACTAACCTGCACCTGGTTTGGGTTGAAGTGTTCGCGGTGAGCCAGCTGAGCCTGAAAGATCAGGTCATTGAAAGGCAGCTGAAACAATGCCTCAACTTCTTCTACCGTCCAGTCATGACGAAGCCCTGTTCTAGGGTGAGTTGCATCAGGGTGAGTTGCATCAGGGTGAGTTGCGTCAGAATAAGTCGCGTCAGGGTGAGATGAGCTTACAGTTGCAGTCATGTTGTTCAAAATTTCCCCGGAGCGCCCGTGGCAGTAATGCTGAGCACAACCTTCAATATTGGTTATTGAAATTAAAACATGGCTGATAATAATCAATTAAAACTTAACGTCAATCGTTAATGCGCAAGAATGTTTACAATTGAGCAAATATTAAACAATTTATTTCAGATCAGTTGCCTGCTATGTCGTGGGGCTACCCCTTTCAGGCAGCCACTTTGCCAGCTCTGCCTGGCCGCCTGCCCTGATAATCAGCAAGCCTGCCAGTGCTGCAGTTCACCCATGATGGTTTCAACCCGGTTACTATGTGGTCAGTGTCTGAACCAGCCACCTGTTTATCAACACTGCTACTCGGCTTTTCAGTACCGTTTTCCAGTGAACCACATCATCCACCGAATAAAATACAGTCGTCAGATAGCCCTGATTAAACCACTGTCGGCCTCGCTGGCAGAGGTTCTGCGGGAACGTTATCACCAGCAAACCTGGCCAGAAGCCATTATTCCGGTGCCGCTTCATAAAAAACGATTACGACAACGGGGTTATAATCAGGCACTCCTGCTGGCAAAAGCACTGAACCGACTACTCAAAGATAAAAGCATGGTATTGGACAGGGGGCTGGTAAAACGGATTCGTGCAACACAAGCCCAGCAACAGCTTAAAGCCAGTGAGCGCCGAAGAAATATTCGGGGAGCCTTCGCCTGCAATAAAACCACTGCCTATCAGCATGTGGCTATTGTTGATGATGTTGTCACGACGGGGGAGACCGTTTCGGAACTGTCCAGGGTACTGCTAAAACAGGGTGTCAAAACCGTTGATGTGTGGTGTCTGGCAAGAACACCTGCGGGCTGATGGGCAAAAGTTACCAGTTTAGATTGAAGGCTGCTCCTGACGTAGACACCCTTAAGGGAGGGTTTGTTTTGCCTTATACCGGTTCGAAAGCGCAATATTCCTGTCAGGAAAATAAATTCTTTTTGTTTACAGGTCGATCATTCGCAAAAAATAAGGTTCAAAATCTGATTATTGATTGTGATGCCGGGATGGTTAGCAGCGACTGCGCCAGATCGTTTTCTGTGCATTCAGGTTACAGAGTGTTTTTTTATTGTCCCCACGGAAGTACATTTTCACCTTCTATAGGGTTTCCCAGCCCTTTAATGCTAGGACAGTTGAAAATTCATGAGGTTTTAGATGAATCTCAAGTATGTTTTGATTACTGGCTAATCCCCAAATTAGATAACACCAACCATGGCTTCATAAATAACAATACTGCCGATCTTCGCCAGCTATACAAATCTATTATAAAGAATGACAGAGCCCTGAGGATCAAAACCGGAGAGAAGGAATCTGAAAAAATTTACGATATTATTTTGCCTACCTGTAGAGTGCCATTGCATCGATTACTGGATGAGATAAAACTCAGATTTCCCCACTACCAAAACATCCACTGTATGTTTGAACGAGCGATATGGCTTGCAGGGACAACGTATCAGCCAGGAATGCCTGCAGGTTCAGTGTGGAATACCGGGACACGATCCCATCCAGATTTCAAATTCCATGATCCTTACCTTCCATCTTCCAACCCCTCTTTCAGAGGACGATTGGGTTATTGGGAGTTGGTCTCCCGTGATGAAAACCCATGGATATTTATTGAACCGTCATTCAGCACCTATATCAGGAATAAATCTCTTGGTACGGTCGACCAAGAATTGAAATGATGGTTAATTGCCTCTCCTGCAAGCCAACGACATGTTTTTCATGACCATCGACCAATAAAACATTAATTCCCTGAAAGCAAAAAAATACCCAGCGTGCAGTCGGATTCTGATAGGGCTTTCGCTTCATATCCGGAAAGAACCTACTCTGACGCTTTAATTCATGCCTGATTCGATGCTGTATCGCTGCGTAGACTAACAGGCAAAGCGTCATCACCATAAGCAACGCTTCTATACGTTCCGGCTTCTTTAAAAACAGCGAGGAGACCAGAAATTCAGGGCTTTTAAGAAACCGAAATCCACGCTCCACCGACTGCTGTGATTTATAAGTGCTCAACACTTCTGCTGAACTTAGCCGGCTCCTGTCCAGATCATTTGTTGCCAACACAAAGCACCCCAGGGAAGCCTCTGCTACTTTACGACAGTCAACGGATACCCAAGGATGACCGCTGACATAATACTCCACGCTATCTGGTTTGCTGTCTTTCTCCGGACGTCCCACTTTGGTATAGCATGGTTTTGTCGTAATTACAGGTTCTGCCTGACAATAATTGCTTTTTGATTGCCACTCATTGAACGCACGCAATGCGTCCGTTTCACACTTGAACGGTTTCTTCGCCAGCTTGCTGGTCAGTGCTTCCGCTTCTTTTTCTGACTTTTTCAACAGTTTTTTGAGCAGTGTTTTCTGTTCGCTTTTCCGAGCCTGTTCACTGCGAATCAGAACCCACCGTTGAGATACATCCGCATAGTCGGACAGTACTTCGCAGCTCTCATAACCTTCGGCATCTTCAACCGGTGTCATCGCACAAGAAGCGACACTGTCCACAAGCTCTCTTGCGGATTTTATTTTAGCCGGAACCCGGGTGATGAACTGTTGCTTTTGCTGATGCAATATCTGTACATTGTCTGTTGTATAAAGTGCAGCATCGCCGATCAGGTAACGATTATTCAGCGCCTCTTTGTAGCATTTCAAATGCTTGCTGATGACTTTTTTAAAATTAGTGTTGTCGTTTATATTGCCACTGGATGCGGCCATGAATACGGGAATACCCGCCTGATTTTCAGTCATTAGGAGCAGTATCGCCTGATTTAATTCAGGTCGGTGATCTCTGCTGTATCCACGACAGATTTTAATGCAGTTCAGATCTTCTTCATCGACTTCAGACTCACTGTTATAACGACCGTCCACATGAAAGCTGGTTGAATCAAGATTCAGAGCATTACACGGCAGTTTCAAGACATTAACGGCCTTGACAGCCAGTGATAAATAGACCTCACTTACACCCAGTTCAAAAATTTGATCCAAGGCTCTGCCGAGTACACTTTCGTTGATATGTTCCGGCTCTATACCCGGCCGAATAAGTTTATCCAGTGGTTTGTCGGCGTGAAACTCAGGGAACATGTGGAGTGTGCGAGCAGTGAAGCCCAGTCCGTTAAGCAGCATTGAGACAACGGTTTCTCCGAAGGAAATCTTTCTGGTTTCAGATTGGTTGGGAACCAGAGAATCCAAGAGGTTAGCGATCCCGAGCTCTTTGCACATACCGGCCACCAACCCCGTATGGTCGATGCGTTGAATGTGAAATTGATGAGGTTGCATGGCATATGCTCAGTCTGAAAATTTTTTACATTTTAGATGGTTTTAGGAAATTCTCAGATTAAGTGCTGAATGACGGATTGAACTAACCGAAAGTACTCGACTACTCGCTGAAGGGGAAGGGGGCAGCACTAACTATGGTGCCATATCTGGCTATGTTGGCTCTTGATAGATTCGGGGACTGTCACGTTCAGGTAACTCCCCGGAATCCATCAAGCGCCTCCTCAGCCTCAATTCCCTTAATACTCGATACTGTATGACAAGCTAACGGTTCGCCCCTGGGCCGGCATAGCAGAGATAACACCATAGGTTTTACGAGCCCACTGGCTGTAAACGGTTTGATAGTCTTCATTCAGCAGGTTATTGACCGAGGCATCCAGACGGCCTACAGGCAACCAGAACGATGCGGTGAGGTCAAAGACGGTATAGCCGTCAAACGTCTCTTTGCCAGGATTATCTTCGCTATCGTAGCCCTTGTCGTAATCGGCAAAGTTAAGGGCCTGTAGCCGAACCATATAGTCCTCTTGCTCATAACTGACAAAAGCGGTCAGTTTTTGTGGAGAAACATCCACAGCACTGAGGTCAAGCCACTTTTTCAGATCCTCGTTGTACGTTCGCCCCTCGGTAAAGGTATAACTACCACCGACCTGCCAATCGTCATTTATGTAATAGCTGAGCGCAGATTCTATGCCGTAAATCTTTTTATCCTGATCAAGAATCTGGACACCATAACCTTTGGTGAACTTAATGATTTGATCCGACTCATTATAAAAAGCAGTCACCGAAGCAGTGAGCGCATCAAAGCGACCACGCCAGCCCAGTTCGTAGTTTTTAATTTTGGTAGCGTCCAGATTGACTTTATCAAGGCTGGTTGCACCAAAAGCCTTGCTCAAAGCACTGCCAGCCGGTAGCACATTCCTCAACAGCCTGGCAGGGTCAGGTACCTCAAAACCTTCCGAGTAGTTGATAAAAGTTTCCTGTTTATCAGAAAGCTGGAAAACAAGTCCAAGGTTGAAAAGGTCTGCCGTATAATCCTTTTTGCCTCCCTTGAATGTGGTGTAGTTTGAGCTTCCCTTTAAAGGCAGTATCCAGCTTTCCAGAACCGGACGGTAATCAGCAATGTCCACGTCCACCCGTTCATGGCGATAGCCGGTGTTCATGGTCAGCCGGTCGGTAATATTAAACCGGGCCTGAACAAAACCGCCCAGGGTTGTGGTCTCCACATCAGGACCATACTCATAGTCGGTGCCAGTGGGTTGATAATTCAAACCATTACTGCCAGTAAAAGCATTTGCATCATAGCCGGTTCCGGTTTGCTTGCCTTTATCTTTCTTATAGTCAAGGCCATACACCAGCCGGAAGCGTTTATTCAGGTTTTTATCCATGGTCAGTTTGAGCCCATGAACACGAGCCTCTGAGGTAGACTGGTTAACGACCATCGTAGAATCTGGTAATTTCAGGAAACTTTTATATAGTTTCAAGTCATACGCAAAAGGGAAAAAACGGTACTCTCTGTCCCGGTAGTAGCCCTGAACAGTTGCCCTGTGCCCCAAAAAATCTTCATCAATAAAAGACAGGGAATAACTATTACGATGACTGTATGGCTGGTCGTCCAGCGTCAATCCTTTTACTGCTTTATTCACACCTTCAGTAATAACAGGAGCGCCAAAAGGTGCCGCATAAGACAGGTTTTCGCCGTAATAAAGGCCATAATCTGAGTCCATATCATCCCTGAATACCTGCAGGTCGGCTTCAAGTCGCTGAGTCTCGTTCAGGTCGTACCCAAGCTTCAGCAGCAGGTCCCGGGTTTCAGTGTCGCCGCGACCAAGCTGTGCGCCCCCAGGTGAAATGCGATCACCATCAGAATCAAAAAATCCGGCTCTCTGTTCAAAGGTGGCACTGGCAAGATAATCAAAGTTGCCTTTGCGGCCACTTACCCCCTGATTAATACGCCAGGTTAAACCATCACTGTCCAGCTTATTGGCTGGCATGGTGATGCCAACGGTGGTGCTAAATCTGGCATCGTCCGTATCCGGCTTTTTGGTAATGATATTAATGATGCCACCCGCTGCACCCGAGCCATAAATGGCACTGGCACCGGAAACCACTTCAATTCGTTCAATATTCTCCGGTCTGACGGTATTCATCTGACGGCTGGCCTGACGACTCTCTGTCTGGGCAACACCGTCTATCAGCAACAGAACCTTACGGCCTCGTATAGTTTGTGAGCGATCTGTCGCAGCCCGGGTACTTGGGCCAAAACCCGGAACCAACACGGCCAGGACGTCAGCCAGTTTCTGACCGGCCACGCTCTGCTGCTCAATCGCTGTTTTATCTATGACCTGAACCGTACCGGCAATAGAAGAAATATTCTCTTCAACCCGGCTGGCTGTGACAACAACATCGTCCAGCCGGGTTACATTGCTTTCTTCGGCAATAGCTGTAGAGCCGCACAGGGCAATAGCGAGTGCCAGAGGGGTTTTATTATTCATTTTATTGATGCATTCCTTGTTGTATTGATTTCTATTCTCATTTGATCCCTGTTGTTATTCGTGCCCACTTCCTGTGGGCTGATTGTTTTTTCGGAAAATGTTTCTTCGGGAAAATTTAACGTCGCTGGACGTATTTACCGGTCAGCAGCAGAAGAATGAAATAGACACCGCCCACGCTGGACACCACCAGCCCTGCGGGTAACTCAAAAGGTGCCATAAGATGTCTGGACAGAGCGTCCCCGAGTACAAGGAGGATAGCACCGACCATTGCCGTCGCCGCAATAAGGTGACGATGACTGGACAAACCCAATACACGACAGATATGAGGAGCCATCAGGCCGACAAAAGAAATACCGCCAACGGTCGCCACACTGACAGAACTCAGCAGTGCCACCAGCAACAGCAGGGCAATCAATACCGGATTAATCCTGATCCCCAGAATCGTGGGCCATTGGGTACCAAGCTGTAAAATATCCAGTTTCCGCCAGAGTAACAGCAGCAGAGGAGCCACCATCAACACAACCGCTGCAAGAAAAAACACCAGCCCCTTACTGATGGCATAAGTACTGCCCGACAACCAGAGCAGCACCTCACTGGACTGATTACTGCCAAGCACCAGAGCGATATTCACCAGGGTCGAGGCCAGGGCAGACAAACACAAACCTGCCAGCGCAAACATCTGTGGCTGAAAACCGGTCATACGACTCAGACTTAACAGCAACAACAACGCAAACCCGCTGCCAGCCATGGAAACCAGCACCATCTCCACACGGTCAAGACCGGGAAACAGCACAGCCGCCACCACCACAAATAAAACTCCCGTCGTCGTAAGACCTGAAACGTCGGGACTGGCAAGTGGGTTTCTCATCAAGCTCTGCAACACCAGCCCGGAGACCCCCAGGGCACAACCAGCAAAAGCTGCCGCTGCCACTCTCGGCCAGCGAAGGTCAAAGTCGTCGGCATTCAGTCCACCACCCAGGCTGAGCCAGACTGAACAGAGCAACAGAGCCAGCATGATGAACAGGAGTTTTAGCGGCGATATTCTGAACAGAGCCCGAATACCGGTTTCTTTTGGCAGCTGGGTCAGGTGATTGACCGTATGACGCCGGGTCAGTAAAAAAATCATAAAAGGCGCACCAATCGCTGTGGTCATGGCACCGGCAGGAATACTGTAATGCCCCTCTGACAACATAAGAGGCATCCAGCGAGCAAGGATATCGGCACTGAGCAACAACAGTGCGCCAATAAGGCTGGCAGCCAGAAGCCGACTCCACGTGGCTTTATAACCCAGCCCCCTTGCAATATGTGGCGCAACCAGACCAATAAAGCTGATCATGCCAACCTGACTGACCACCGTGGCAGACAGCAACAAGGCCAGCAGCAGTGACAGCATAACCGTCTGCCTGACATTAACACCGAGACTGCCAGCCTGACCATTCCCCAGTTCAATCAGATCCAACCGCCTTGCCAGCGGCAACGATGCAGCAATAAGGGCAGCCACCAGCCACCAGCTGCTGTTCACGGCCTGAAAATCAAACTGAGCCAGATTGCCTGCTCCCCAGATGTACAGGCCATCCAGCCGATTTTCCCAGAACATCAATAAGCCAGCGCTGACAGCTCCCACCGACAATGTCACGGCCATCCCCACCAGCACCAGGTTAACCGGCGAATGACTGATGGCACTGGCCAGTTTGAAAACGACAAGTGACGTTATAACTGCGCCAGTGAAAGCGACGACAACGGGAAAATGGTCAGTGAACTCAGGCAGGGCAATCGTGCCTGTAATGATCGCCAGCAGGGCACCGGCATTAATACCCAGTGTCGCCGGGCTGGCAAAGGAATTTCTTGTCGCGCTTTGGATCAGCACTCCGGCTGCACCCAGTGCAGCACCACACAACAGAGCCATAAGGGTGCGAGGCAACAGCAGGTAAGTCACAATGACATTATGCAGTGACGGAACATCGCCGTGATTAAACCATGATTTTCCAGCCAATAACTCGCCGGGCAAACTGACATCAATCCCCGCCGGCCCTGAGGCCAGAGAAATTAAACAGCTCATGAACAGCAGCAGTAGCGCAAAGGTCAGTTTCATCGATTCCGAATACATGCTCATGCCCCCGGAACCAGCTGACCAACAAACGCCCGGGTCATTCGCATAACCGACTCCGGGCCACCAAATGACCAGAGCGCGGGAACATGATAAACCCGGCCTTCCCTGACCGCTGGCAAAGCCTGCCAAACCGGAGAAACCGTCATGCCCTGACCATTATCCGGCAACTGTCCAATAATAATCAGGCTGGCATCACCAATCGTGGTGAGCTTCAGCAAGTCCACATGGGTAAAGTCACGCCCGGGCAGAGTGGCTGACCAGCCATTTTCCAGTCCGATCCCTTCAACAACTGCACCGGCTAAAGACGATTTGCCATAAACCCTCAGACCCAGCCCCATGCCAACAAATTTACCGACGACCACCGGGTGCCCCGTCAGTTCAGCCTTGCGAATTAGCATTCTGCCGTGGCTCAGCGCCTGCTGCATTTCACTAAGCTTCATCGCTGCCTGTTTCTGATGCTGAAAAATAGCGGCAACTGACAGAAAAATATCCTGCATTCTGACCAGATAATCTCTCTGGTCTTCTTCAGAAGGATACTGCCCGTAAAGCACCGTAGGGGCTATGGCATTGAGTTCGGGATAAATACGATTGTGCCGCCAGTCGTAACCCAGAATCAGATCCGGTTTAAGGGCAGCGATGGCCTCTAACGATGGTTCAGAACGATGGCCTAGCTCGGTCACGCCTTCCGGCATGGGCGGCGTATCAGACTGCCACTGTCGGTAACCCTTTATGGTGGTTACACCTGCGGGTGTAATGCCAAGGGTGAGAAGGATTTCTGCCTGCGTCCAGTTGAGTGCTGCAACGCGTTGGGGAATTTCAGAAAGAACAGTCGTTCCGGCTTTGTGTTCAACGGTAACAGCACCGGCATTCAGCGTTAGAAATACGACCATGGCAGCACTGTATTTTTGTACGACAGCTAACATTCAGGCGACTTCCATTGTCAGAGATTTATTGGCCGGACTCTTAAACTGCTCACCACTGGAACCATCGAGGCTGGCAACACCAGGAATAAATAGCGTCTGACCTTCCGGCTCCAGAGTGACTTTGCGGGTTTTAATGTCAAACACTTCGTAAATGGTCTGTTCGTTTAATACCGTGTGCGCAGGGCCATCCTGAACCAGTTTGCCCGCTTTCATCAATACCAGGTGGTCACTGTATTGCAGAGCTTGATTCAGGTCATGCAGAACCCAGACAACGGTCACCTTCTGTTCCTGGTTCAGGGTACGAATGGTATCGAGCAGTTTTTGCTGATGTGAAATATCCAGCCAGGAAGTCGGTTCGTCCAGCAACAGGATGCCAGTCTGCTGTGCCAGAACCATCGCAAGCCATACCCGCTGCATCTCACCTCCGGACAGGTGGTCCACCACATGACCGGCAACGTCACTCATGCCAACACGAACCAGGGCTTCATGAATGGCCTGCCGGTCTGTCGTTTGCAATCGCCCAAAAGGACCTGCATAAGGATGACGACCACAGGCCACCAGATCAGCTACTTTCATGCCCAGAGGAACCGGAGAGTGCTGGGGGAGCATGGTCAGCAGCTTAGCCAGCCCTTTACGGCTGTACTCCGCCATTGGCTTGCCAAGTAGCTCAATGTCTCCGGACGAAACAGGGCTTAAGCCGGATAACAACTTGAGCAGGGTACTCTTTCCTGAACCATTGGGGCCAAGAATGGCAGTGATTTTTCCTGATGGAATTTCCAGAGAAACAGGTGCCAGTATGGTGCGCTTAGCCACATTAAAAGACACTTGTTGCAAACTGAATGAAGACGCTTCCATTACACTGACTCTGATAATTATTTTTTGCGAATGATATTGATTACTATCTGGCCGGTCAAATAATACTCATCTTTTCATCACGAACGCTCTCCGCCCACTTTCTGGCCTCATCACTGCTCGTCATGGCGACCATGGGAAACGGCATGGCTTTTTTCATGTTCTCACTCACTACCCGGTCTCCCTCTCTGGCAGAGCTGACAACGCGGGCAACCCCACAGCAATAACTGCCCAGTAACACTCGGTTTTCCTTGAACCATAAGCCAAAATCTCTGCGAGCCTCCGGAGAAAAACGGCTCTCAGGATTTGCTTCGATCACCATACTGAAAGGTTGTCGTTTATCCAGATAAGCACTGAGCTCATTAAGCCATTGTTGAACATCCTGATCACTGGCATGGCGTTTGAAACGGACGCTGACCATCGGCCAGCCAGTCATTTGAATGGATGACATACAAACTACCTCTCAACTCCGATTGTGAATTCCCGACTGTTTTCAGCAGGCCGGTTTCTGATGAAATACACAATGCCCGAAAGCAGAACGACAATCAGGGCACCGCATAGATAAATAACGTTCAGACCACCCAATAGCCCAGAAACACCGGCCAGCAGGGCTCCGAGGGTATATCCCACGGTATGGATCATGCTCAGGATTCCAGTCAGTCCTCCCTGCTGGTCAGCAGGCACCAGCTGGCAGCCGAGCGTTGTGTAAACCGGTGTCAGCAAGGCGACAGAGGCAGCACAAATTGCAATACCTGAAGTCATGGCAATAAGGTCTGTAGCCGATAGCAGGCACAGAGTACCTGCCAGCAACAACAAGCCACCGGCCACCAGAGCCAAAGGTAAGCGGTGCTGAATAAGGCGCGGGAGAGTAATATGAGCAATCAGCATTGAAAAGGCGGCTGTCAACATTAAAAATGACAAAGTCTCTGAGGCCGTTTCTGCCGAATAGTGGAATTTCTGTTGCAGCACAGGTGCTATTAAATACTGCAACAGACCAAAGACAGTCGTTACCGAACCAGCAATAAGCAACACCGGCCAGGTTCGTTTTAATAGTAAAGTGGTGGTCATGCCTTCGGATGCATAAGACAACTGTCTTACGCCATCTGTCTCAGGCTTTCCAGAGAACGAGGTAATGAGCAGTGCCAGTACCGCCAATAAAAACAGCGCTATAACCGGAACCACGGCCCCCAGAGGTAAAAGCGCAAGAGGTAATAGTGGGCCAAGCAGCCTTCCCAGGCTGATCGCTGCTGAGACACGGCTTAAGTCTTTGACAGTGTTTAATGCCGTCGACTGATCAACCATCCATGCCTGAACCGCCGGGTAGAAGCCCGCTACGGTCAGCCCATAAATAACTCTTGATAACACCAGCAGCAACATGGCCACCTGTGCAGAACTGCCGGATATCAGCATGAGTGCGAGCAGACCGTTACTAACAATAAAACCAGTCAGCCCCGCAGTAATAACGACTTTGCGTCCGGAATAATCACTGATTTTTCCCCAGACCGGTGCAGCAACAATAAACAGGCCAGTCCCCAGAGCGACAAGCCCGGCAAAAACACCGTAATCAATTCCGGTTTCATTCACAAAGACTGGCAGACAGATCAGCAGGCTTACCTGCCCCATCCCCATCAGGCAAGCACCAAAAAGACAGCTATAGCGAAACATTCGACTCCCGTAAATCAGAGACAGACTCGTCAGCGAAGCAAGAAGTGATCTGTACCAAAAAACCTTCTTTCAGAGTCGCAACCATTAAAGTCATTTTTGTTTTTTAGCACTTTATTCGTAGGTAACTTTATTCTTGCAAATAGCAATGATTCGCATTTATTATGCGGCCTTTCAGTACAAAACTCAAACAATACGACAAGGTACGAATAGAAGTGGAAGAAAAAAGTGCCAGACAAGACTCAACGGATATGAACTTTGATGCAGGCTTATGGGCTGAGAAGCTCGCAGTCGGCTGCTTCCTGAATGCCATGCTGAGGGAGTGGTCTGGCTGGGAGCTGACAACGCCTGACAGTGAGTTCGTACAGGAAGGTGAAGCGATTGCAACGGTTGTCATCCCCCTTAGCAGCAAAAACAAAAAAATTCTGATTAATCTTCAACACTACTCACTGGCAGGAAGGCATCAGTTTATGTCCCCTTATTGGTTGCAGGAGGACAAATCGGGTCATACCAAAACCATCGGATTTATTGACATGGTGGAATTGTTGTCCGGTGAAGAACGTATTTTTAAGTCGGCTCATGACAACACAAAGCAGATATTTCTCCAGCGCGTCAGTCGCAGCCTCGATAATACAGCCCGGGCATTATCAGCAAGAGCCAGTGAGCTGCCTGACCTCTTTGCTGGAACAATGAATTTCCGCACATCAGAGCAGGCACTATTTGCAGGCCATTCTTTTCACCCAACGCCCAAGAGTCGAGACCAGTTTTCAACAGAAAAAACTCAGCACTATATCCCTGAATTTGGATCAGACTTTCAACTCAGCTGGTTTGCCATCGACTCTGACTTGCTGGAAGACGACAGTGTCCATGAGTGCTCCTTCCGGGAACTCACTCTGCAGCTGGCCAATGAAGATCGTCGACTGGAAAGCTGGCTGCCTCAGGATCTTCCGGCTCACCACACCCTGTTACCCGCACACCCATGGCAAGCAAGACAATGGCTGAATAATGACTACATTCGTCAACTGATACAGACAGGCAGAATGGTCAGCTACGGTGAGCTGGGTACAGGCTGGCATGCCACATCATCGGTACGCTCACTCTATGCTCCCCATGCCGGGTTTATGCTGAAGTACTCCCTGAGCGTGCGCTTAACCAATTCTCTGCGTCATCTTTTGCCAAAGGAAGTGATTCGCGGCAAGGAAATCCATCAAGTGAAGTATCACACGTCTGTGGGCCGACAACTGCAGGAGCAATTTCCCGATTTTGAGATACTCACTGAGCCAGCCCATGCAGCGATTAAAGGCCCTGACGGCCAGCCACTGGCTGAAACCATGATAGTACTGCGAGAAAACCCTTTCATTCGCCAAAGCCTCAACAAAGGCACGGAGTTACTGGCAAGCCTCACACAGGATCATCCTGTAGAGTCCTCCAGAATAATCCAGCTGATCCATAAGCTGGCTGAAGACAGTCACTGCCCAGTGGAAACTATCGCCCAGCGCTGGTTTGAGAAATACCTGAACATTGTCATAAAGCCTCTGGTCATTGCACAGTCTGACTTTGGTCTGCTGTTTGGTGCCCATCAGCAAAATCTTTTGATACATATGCCTGCCGGCTACCCTGAAAAAGCCTTTTTCAGGGATTGCCAGGGTACAGGTTACAGTGATCTGGCGAGACAACTGCTTGCCAGTGACATTCCAGCCACAGCCGATGGCGCTGAACATCATGTTGAACAGGAGCCTGGCAACCGACTTTTCACCTATTATCTGCTGATTAATTCAACGTTTGGGCTTATCAGTGCCCTCGGGGCTGACAGAAGCATTAGCGAACAACACCTCTTACAAACACTGAGAACATTTCTTGAGCAGCTTCGTGCAGAAGGCCGACGAGATTCAAGCTGTCTTGATTACATGCTCGATAGCAGGGAGCTCTGGTCAAAAGGAAATTTCTTCTGTTCGTTTCATAACCTGAATGAAAATACTCTGGACAATCCACTGGACATTTATCACGCCATGGAAAACCCAATCTTCGGGTTACTTCAACAGTCTGAATAGAAATATAACAAGAAGCCGTTAAGGAATAGCTATGCAAGAAGCCTCAGTCATCAAACTGCCAGGGACACTTTCAACACCGATTACCCTACGGCAGTATGATTCTAATGCCCTGATTATAAACGACAATAAACATTCACTGCTGCTGAGGATCCGTGGTAATGACATGCCACGCCTGTCGGCAGCAAACCGTTCTGACCTTCCAGCCCAGCTGCCGAATCACCTGTTGGCTGCGGCACTTGATTACCTGTTTGCCAAAAACCCTGCAGTACTCAGCATTACTATCGACGATGAACTCACCCAACGATTAGAAAACAAAGGACTGGTTCATTCAAAAGGGTCAGAACCAGATACACCAATCTGTATCAGGCAGGGTTTTTATCAGGATCGCACCCTCTGGCACTGGCAAGGAAACAGTCAGCCAGCACCGGAAATCTGGACCCGGAACGACAGTGGAACCGAGCATCCGGTCAGGCAAAAGCAGCCCGCTGGCACAGTCTATGAACGCTACGATTATCAAAACGACGTGACCGTTTCATTCAGGAGTATTGATCCGGAGCAGGATCTCTCTCTGTTCCACAACTGGATGAATCAGCCACGGGTAAACAAGTTCTGGGAAATGGCAAAAAGCAGGGACGAACTTCAGGAGTACATCAGGACACTACTGGCTGATACACGAACATGGCCGCTTATAGGTTGTTTTAATGGCGAGCCATTCGGGTATATGGAGCTTTATTGGGCAATGGAAGATCGTCTAGCTCCCTATTACGACTGCCAGCCCTGGGATCGCGGATTCCACTTACTGGTCGGTAACAAAAAGTTCCTCGGCCCGCGTTTCTCCCTGAGCTGGACCCGGTCCATAAGCCACTTTTTGTTCCTTGACGATCCGCGCACCATGAGACTGGTTGGTGAACCCAGGGCAGACAATAAACGGTTAATGAAATTGCTGGAACCCGCTGGCTGGGAGTTTGTCAAAGAGTTTGATTTTCCCCATAAACGGGCTGCCCTGGTGCATTGCCACAGGAAAACCTTTTTTCAGGACATTCAGTTATGAATCAACCGGCACCTGTTGATGAACCAGTTAGCCGGGAACAGGTAACTGACAACCTCTGGCAGAAAGCAAACCTGAAATTGCTGGTTAAAACACTCAGCGAATTAAGCTGGGAAGAAGCCATTAAACCCACTGAAATCGTATCAGGCCAATTCCGACTGGATCTGGACAGTGGTGTTTCTTACCAATTTTCAGCCTTCCGCAGTATCTGGGGGCAATTGCTCATTGACTCGAAAACCGTCAGCCGCACCCCGCCATTACCGGCAAAAACGGCAGATGTCAGCCAGTTTTTTATCGACGCCAGAACGGAACTGGGATTCGACTCAGCCACACTCTGTAACTTTCTGGAAGAGCTGGGCAACACGCTGATGGCGGAATCCCGGTTACAAGACAACCATCGTACAATGACTGCCTGTGACATGATTCAGCTGCCAGCCGATGAACTGCAATCCCAACTTGACGGTCATCCCAAAGTCACCGTCAGCAAAGGGCGCATGGGGTGGGGTCTTAACGATTTCGAAGCTTTTGCAACGGAGTTTCTGCCTGATATCCAGCTGGAGTGGCTGGCGCTCAGTCGAAAAAAATGTCACCTGAGGGTTGCCGGTGATCTTGATGAGCAGCACTTGCTGGATGCCACTTTGAGTCAGTCAGAACAGGAGCGATTACAGAAGCTTTGTCAGGATAGAGACATTGACCGCAGCCACTACCTCTTGATGCCTGTTCACCCCTGGCAATGGCTAAACAAAATCGTGAACCTGTTTGCTGGTGAAATCGCTGCCGGGCATATTATCCATCTTGGACGTTTTGGTGACCCGATGCTTCCCCAGCAGTCTTTGAGAACGCTCTCTAACCGGGTCAGGCCGCAGCAGCTGAATATCAAGCTGCCACTTTCTATCTTGAATACATCTTGCTATCGGGGCATTCCGGGGCGTTATATCACCGCAGGTCCGGCGCTTTCAAAATGGCTGGCAGAGATAGCCGCTCAGGATGAAGTGCTGGCCTCCCGGGGCACAATTATCCTTGAAGAACCGGCTGGTGCATTCTATCCACATCCACTCTATGATCAGGTCGCTGATGGCCCATACCGGTATCATGAGATGCTGGGGTGTATCTGGCGTCAGAGCGTACACAGTAAAACAGCGCCGGAAGAACAGCCGGTGTTGATATCGACCCTTTTCCAGAAAGACGGCGACGGACAATCATTAGTTGAAGCGTACATCCATCGCTCAGGACTCACTACAGAAGCGTGGCTGAACAAACTGTTCAATGTTGTGGTGATCCCTCTTTATCACCTCATGTGTCAATACGGCGTTGGGCTGGTTGCCCATGGGCAGAATGTAACGCTTGTACTGGCAGATAACCAGCCGGCAAAAGTCGCACTGAAAGATTTTCAGGGTGATCTTCGCCTGATCAATCAGAACTTCCCCGAGCTGGATTCACTGCCAGAGGAGGTTCGCACCGTGACAACCCGGCTGCCTCCTGAACACCTGATCCATGACCTGCAGACCGGGCACTTTGTCTCAGTCCTGCGCTTCATATCAAACGTACTGGCTGAAACCGGATTTTCTGAGCACCGGTTCTACCAGCTGCTCGGACAACAGCTACAAAGTTATATGAGTGACCACCCCAGCCTGGCTGACCGTTTTAAACTGTTTGATCTGTTTGAAACGAAAATGGCTCGCATCTGCCTGAACTGGGTCCGGTTTCGTCTGGGGTACGGTGACAGTACTGAACGACCATTACCGGAACTGGGTTCAAACCTGGCTAACCCATTGGCTTTAACACTTCAGGGATGACAAATGAATTTGATACAAAAAAATAGTCAGGAAAATGTGCTTGACCTTGCCGGACTTGGAATAGGCCCTTTTAACCTGAGCCTCGCCGCTCTGGCTGACGGTCTGCCCGACCACACCGTTCAGTTTTTTGATCGCAAGCCCTCTTTCAGCTGGCATCCGGGACTCATGCTGCCCGGAGCCCATATGCAAACCTCTTATCTCAAAGATTTGGTGACACCAGTCAACCCCACCAGCCCCTGGTCCTTTCTTTCCTATCTGGTTCAGCATGGCCGCTTCTATCAGTTTCTGGCGACGGAAAAAAACGCCATCAGTCGTAAGGAATTTGTCGACTATATGGACTGGACGGCCCATCATCTTCCATCCCTGCAATTCAATTCAGAGATTCGTGAAGTCAGCTTTGCAGACGACTGTTTTATCCTTCATTCAGATCATAAAACCATCAGGGCACGTAACCTTTGCCTGGGTACCGGGAAAGTACCTCATGTGCCTGAATGCACCAGAAAGCATCTGGGAAAAAACTGCTTTCATGCCAGCAAGCTGAGTGCCCGCTCACCCGACCTGACTGGCAAAAAATTAGCAGTGGTGGGCGGTGGCCAGACAGGCGCTGAAGTGTTTCTAAATGCATTGCAGGGACACTGGGGAGAGTTGTCAGACGTCCAATGGATCTCCCGGCGTCCAAATTTCGAGCCTCTGGATGAAACACCGTTTACCAACCAGTTTTTTACGCCCGGATATGTTGACAGTTTCTACTCGATATCTGCATCAAAAAAGCCGGCTATCGTCAATCGACAAAAACTGGCCAGTGACGGAATCACACCCGCCTATCTGATTGAGCTCTATCGAGAACTCTATGACCGGACTTACCTGTCTGATTCCCGTCAACCGGTCTGGGGGCTGTTACCGGACCGCACTCTTGAAGGATTAAATCAATCCGTGAATGGCTGCTATGAACTGATACTAAATAATACGTTGCATGATCAGCAGGAACGGATTCAGGCGGATATTGTCATTCTCTGCACAGGGTTTGAGAACAAACTGCCGCAGTGTATGGAGCCATTGTTGCCTGCTCTGCTATTAGACGAAAGTAACCGTTATCAATTGACGTCTAATTTCAAAATTCAGTGGCAGGGACCTGAAGACCGAAAAATCTACGCAGTGAATGCCGGTCTGCATAGCCACGGCATTGCTGAACCTCAACTGAGCCTGGCAGCATGGCGTTCTGCACGAATTCTTAATGACATGGCTGGAGAAGAGCTTTTCCAGATTAACGACTCCGGATCGATAATAAACTGGCAGCCAGCGTCGCATAAATTTGCTGAGAACTCCTGCTTGCCCTAACAGACTTAGGATGACATTCCTTTCGTACGATCAAAATAAGTTGAAAAGGCTCCTTTGTCTGAAAGGAGCCTTTTGACTCTGCTTTATTTTCTGCCCGGCGGGTTTGAACAACGGTAATAATTCGCCTTTGCATCTGCCAGCGCATTGACGTCTAAGCCAAATAGCATAAGGCTATGTGGTACGTCTACATGAACGTAGTTTGCTCCTGACTTGACAGCCTCTGCTGAAAGCGTTTCTGCCATTTTATCGTAAAAACTGCCACTACCCAGCAACCCGGTCGATAGCTTTCCTTTTACACCATAGTCCACCTGCTCAGATTTGATCAGTTGACAATGGTGGGATGGTTCTGGCTCAAACTGACCTACGTAAACCGTTTCACTGTCTAATTGCGGGAATTTCTGAATACCCAGTTTCTGGGCTGAAGAACAAGCTACAAGAGCCAGGCTGCTTATGGAAAGGACGGCAATTTTTACTATTTTTATCAAACTATTATCTCCACGATAAAGGCTAATACACTGTCGTATGAAAGTGTTCATTTTATCATCAGCCTGACATCGATAGGTAGCCTGCATAAGTATTTTACGTGCTTGTCTACATGCGGGCCATGTTCTATGACCAGATGATCGATGGCATGGGTATTACCAATACAGAATTTGGTAACAAGATCGGCCTCTACGGTCTGACGTCCATTGCCTTTTATTTCTTTGGCGGCATCGTTGCCGACAAATTCTCTTCCAGAAAAGTTCTGGTGTTCAGTTATCTGATCACAGCCCTGGGCGGAATGGTAATAATTCTGTCGTTTATGCGTAGCTACGCCATCAAGCCAATTTTCGCGCCACTGCTGGGCATTATTGCTGAGTACATCCTTTACAACCAAGCCGGCTTTATTGCCGGCTTTGTGCTTTGTGGGTCATGCAAACGGTCGCATCCCGGTACACACATAGCACCGGCAAAAATAAATAAATTTGCGCCATTGTCGAACGCCAGAATGACCAGCGTCTAAAATCCAAACCTTCCAGACCAAAACAATGATTTCAATCAACGCAACAGCTCGACTGCGAGCTTTTCTATTGAAAGAACCACGTGAATTTGCCAAGATTGGATCAATTTTTTTTGAGCGATTTTTCAAACGACGCATTACTGTGTAATGCGAACACTTTTTGAGGTTACCCCATGAAAGAATGTATTTCTTCTCCAAAAGCACCAGAAGCTATCGGCCCATACTCCCACGGCACCAAACACGGCAACCTGGTATTCACTTCCGGCCAGCTGCCTGTTTGCCGTGAGCTGGGTGGTGTAGTTGAAGGCGGTATCTCCGCTCAGTCCCACCAGTGCCTGAAAAACCTGCAAGCGGTTCTGGAAGCTGGCGGTTCTTCCCTGGAAGGCGTTCTGAAAACCACTTGCTACCTGTCTGACATCGAAGACTTCGGTGCCTTCAACGCAGTGTACGCTGAGTACTTCGGTCAGGACTGCCCGGCTCGCAGCTGCTTCGCCGTTAAAGACCTGCCTCTGGGTGTTCTGGTTGAAGTGGAAGCGGTTGCTGACAGCACCTCCACCAACACAAATCGACCTGCCAAACTGTTTTAATCATCTCAGGAGTTTTGCTGTGAAGCCTCAGTGGTCTCAGTACATCAATATCATTAAGTCCGTTGTTAAACCTGCACTGGGTTGCACTGAGCCTATATCTGCCGCTTACGCCGCTGCAGTAGCCACCAGCATCCTCGGCACCCAACCAGAAACAGTAAAAGTAAAGGTTTCTGAAAACCTGTATAAAAATGCGGTAGGCGTTTTTGTTCCCGGCACAGGTTATAAAGGGCTTCATATTGCCGCAGCGGCTGGCGCAGTCGCTGGCGCTCCGGATATGGGTCTGGAAGTTCTTAAAGATATTTCTGCTGATGATGTAGCTGCCGCCAAACAGATGATTGACAAGGGTCAGATTGAAGTTGAAGCGATTGCGTCTGACGTTTTCATTTACTGTGAAGTGATGGCTGAAGCAGGAACGGACAGGGCCACCGTTGAAATCAGTGGTGGACATACCCGCATCACTGAAAAAACACTGAATGGCGAAAGCCTCTTTAAACTGGACACCAGCAACGCCGACAGCGGTACCACAGAATCCGTTTGTGAGGGTGTTGATATCAGCGTCCGGGGCATTTACGAATTTGCCACAGAAATCGAGCCTGAATCGATTCTGTTTATGAACGAAGCCGCAGAGCTTAACTGCGCACTGTCTCAGGAAGGTATGTCCTATGATTACGGTCTGAAAGTAGGCCGCACCATGATGGACCAGATCGACCAGGGCGTTCTGGGTGAAGACCTTATCAACCGTACCGTTATGCGGACATCCGCAGCCTCTGACGCACGCATGGGCGGTGCTGTACTGCCAGCGATGAGTAACTACGGCAGTGGTAACCAGGGCATTGCTGCCACCGTACCCGTTGTAGAGATGGCTCGTTTCAGAAACGTCGGTGAAGAAATGCAGGCCCGGGCACTGGCCATGAGCCACCTGATGGCTATCTACATCAAGTCCCACTACCCACCGCTGTCTGCGTTCTGTGGCAACTCTGTCACCAGCTCAGCTTCAGCGTTTGCCATGACTTACCTGAGTGGCGGTTCTTTTGAGCAGTGCAGCCATGCGATGCAGAATGTTATGAGTGACTGCTCCGGAATGGTGTGTGACGGTGCCAAGTCCAGCTGCGCCATGAAAGTCGCCACTTCTTCTGGTGCAGCGGTTCGATCTTGCCTGATGGCTCTGAGTGGCTCCGTAGCCAATGAGCAGGGCATTATTGCAGAGACGGTTGAAGAGACCATCAGGAATGTGGGCAATATGGTGAGTACTGGAATGCCAAATACAGATCATGCCATTATTCGCATTATGACTGCCTGATACGTTTTTCATCGATCAGCTTTGATTAAGGGCCTGCTCACACCGCTTTGTGAGCAGGCTTTTTTATCATGACAGATACGAAATCTGTGCAGTCAATCGTTTTCTTGATGTGATGGAGGTAAGTTCTGAAGCTTTCCATACTGTAGTAAACAGTACGTGAACGTTTCAGAAACTGGTAATTCATGGGTTTAATAACGTTAACTCCGGCAGATAAAGCAATGCTTGAATCAATAAAGCCGGTTGTGGATGGTATAGCGGCAATCTCTGGCAACCACACGGAAGTTCTGCTTCATAGCCTGGATAAAAATAATCCTTCTGTGATAAAAATTGCCAACGGCCATATAACCGGCCGTACTGAAGGAGCACCAGTCACTGATCTCGCCATGAGCAAACTGGTTGAGGGGCAGGATGTCACCCCCAGCTACTTTACACAAACTGCCGATGGCAAAATGATGCGTTCGGTAACCACTGTGATCAGAAACCCGAAGGGGCAAGCCATTGCCCTGCTGTGCATCAATGTCAACCTGGATGCACCGTTTCGGGAAGTAGTCAGCTCAATGATACCCACTGCTCCAGCAGAACAAGGTCATGACAACAGTCCGGAAAATTTTGCCAAAAACCTTGATGAGCTCCTGAACAGCTCTGTCACCAAGGCAATCCGCTCGGTAGAGTCCGACGATCAGGTTCTGCCCTCGTTGAAAAATAAAGCGATCATTGAGCGACTGTTTCGCCAGGGTATATTTGAACTTAAAGAAGCGATACAGTTTGTCGCGGATCACCTCTGTATCAGCCATCACACGGTTTATCGCCATTTAAGGGAATTGAAAAGCCGCTGATAACAAGCTCCCTGGAGCTGCCTGCCTGACTGTAACGTTATTCATTCATCTCTTGAATACATTACAGTCAGCCTAGTTTGCTGACAGGACTACAGCTACAGAAAATCATTCACCGGAGTAAAAGGCCATAAATTATAACAAATCACGATAGCAGAAATTTCTATAGGAGTGATAATTATTAGAAAAGTTTGAAACAGTGACAACTTTTCTTCCTTGTAAATGCTGTTCTCACTCTTTTGTACGCTAGGAGCCTGTCGGACTTAGAGCAAAAATCTGGCATAATTGCCAATAATCACTTTTCAAGCAAGCAACCTCTGACAAATGAAGAGATGGACTTTCAGACCCGTTGACCGCAGTATTCCAGACATGTTTCCCGCCAGTGTCGATGATTATTTGCCGGAACGTCATCTCGCCCGTTTTGTTGTAGAGGTCGTCGAGCAGCTCGATCTTGATCCGTTCATCAAGTCCTACAGCGGTAGAGGTTCCAAAGCCTGGCATCCATCGCTCATGCTCTCGCTGTTATTTTATGGCTATGCGACAGGTGTCTTTTCCAGCCGAAAGCTGGAGAAGGCTACTCACGACTCTATTGCTTTCCGCTATATCTGTGCCAATGAACACCCAGATCATGACAGTATTAATGCTTTCCGGAAGCGGTTTCGCAAGGAAATCAGCAACCTGTTTACCCAGATTCTAATGATCGCTAAAGAAGCCCAGTGGTTAAAAATGGGAACCATCAGTCTGGATGGCACCAAAATGAAAGCGAATGCCAGCAAACACAAAGCCCTCAGCTACGAGTATGCCTGCAAGCTGGAAAAACAGCTCAAGTCTGAGGTGGATGAGCTCCTGAAAATGGCAGAGAAAGCCGATGCAGAAGAGCAGCCTGAAGAGCTTTCTATTCCAGAGGAGCTCAAGCGTAGGGAAGATCGCCTTGCTGTTATTGCCGAAGCAAAAGCAGAAATAGAGCGTCGCGCTGAGGAGCGATACCAATACGAGCTGGAAGAATATGAGGAAAAAGTGGCTCGCAGGGAAGCGATCAGGGAGTCTGGAAAAAAGCCGAGGGGTAGAGAACCCAAAGCCCCAGAGGCAGACCCAAGAGACAAAGACCAGGTCAATCTGACAGATCGTGATTCCCGCATCATGCCAACATCAGGCGGCAGTTATGAACAAGCTTATAATGCGCAGGCTGCAGTTGATGTTGAAAGCGGACTGATCGTAGAAAAACACATTACTCAGGCAACAAACGACAAACAGCAGGTAGAGCCAGCCCTTGAAGAACTGGCAACTCGTGAAGACGAACTTGGCAAGCCCGAAGCGATCCTGGCAGACACAGGCTACTTCAGTGAGAGTAATGTGTCAGCTGTGGATAACTATGGCGCAACTGCGTATATCGCAGAGAAGCGTGATGCCCACAATAAACCTTTGATGGAGCGCTTTAAACCTGATGATCCTATGCCGGAAGGCGACGATGTAACAGCATTAGACCTGATGCGTTGGCGGCTGCAGACAAAAGAAGGTCGGGCTGTTTATGCCTTGCGGAAAAGTACGATTGAACCAACCTTTGGAATACAGAAAGAAGTGATGGGGTATCGCCAATTTCTGGTTCGAGGCTTTGCAGAGGTGTCTGCTGAATGGGATCTGCTCTGCACAGGCTTCAATCTGAAGAAAATGTTTGCCATGGCGATGGCGGACATTGAAAATTGGCTCTTCCTCAATTTGAGTGGGTGATTTATTATATTCTGAAGCACTCAATGCAAGGATGCACCGATGCGTGATAAGCAACTCTATTCTCAAATACTGGGTATTGAGTCTCCTTGGTTCGTTTCTGAAGTTGAATTGTCATTACAGGATCAACAGGTTCGGGTATTCATTGAACACAATGGTAAAAAGGCCTGCAAATGCAGTGTTTGCGATAAGCCCTGCTCTGGCTACGACCACATCACTCAGAAGTGGCGTCATCTGGATACCTGTCAGTTTCAGACTATTCTAGTTGCCAGGGTTCCACGGACCCAGTGCCCTGAGCATAAGGTGTTAGCCATCAATGTGCCCTGGGCTGAATCTGACTCTCGATATACAGCTCTGTTTGAAGCCCTTGTTATTGACTGGCTAAAGGAGGCAACTACGAAGGCAGTTGCACGACAAATGAAGCTTGGTTGGAATGCCATAGACGGTATTCAGCAGCGTGCAGTGAAGAGAGGACTGGCTCGTCGTGATGCTAAGCCACCAAAACGAATCGCTGTTGATGAAACCTCATTTCAAAAGCATCATGAATACGTCACAGTGGTCACTGACCACGACCAAGGCGTTGTTATTCACGTTTCTGATGACCGTAAAAGTGACAGTCTCAACGAGTACTTTGACACACTGCCCTATGACCATAAAGAGGGGATCGAATGCGTGACGATGGACATGTCCAAGGCTTACATCAAGTCAGTCAGTGAGAATGTTCCAGACGCAGATCAGAAGATTGCATTTGATAAGTTTCACGTTGCTCAGTCTCTGGGTAAAGCTGTCAACAAGGTTCGGATAGAAGAGAACAAAGCCCTTGTAAACCAAGGTGTAGAGCTGCTTAAGGGGACTCGCTACGACTGGCTGACTAACCCTGAAAACATGTCTGAAGAGCAGTGGGATAACTTCGAACCACTGAGAAACTCGACACTTAAAACAGCTCGCGCCTGGGCCATCCGGCAAATGGCAATGAGCTTATGGAATTACAAGTCCAGAGCTTGGGCAATCAAGGCCTGGAAGAGGTGGCTATGCTGGGCGCAGAGATGTCGGCTTGAGCCCATAAAAGAAGTTGCCAGAACGGTCAAAGAGCACTTGTGGGGTATCATCAACGCTATTGTCCTTGAGGCTAATAACGGTCGAGCAGAGGGAGTGAACAGCAAGATTCAGAGTTTGAAGAATCGGGCTTGTGGCTTTCGAAACCGTGAAAGATATAAGACAGCGATCTACTTTCATCTTGGAGGCTTGGACTTGTACCCCACTGGCGTACATCGTTGAAAACTACCCACTTAAAACAGGGAAGAACCTGAAAATTGGTTATTTATGATTCAACTTCTGGCTGCATACAGAGCTTTTTGGGCGATGTTTTACTATTTACGGGTAAGAGTGGCGGTTGTGAGAACAGCTTGCACAGTAGCTTAAACAGGCAGCAGGGTTATGATGCCGCCTTCTTTTCTGGACTTGTTACAAGTCCGACAGGCTCCTAGAAGCTAAATGCCCGTTCGAATCCAAAGCAAAAAAACTTTCATTTACAGGCAGAAGTAACCTGTCACTCAAAGTCCCGGGAATAGTAAGCAACAACGTATAGGATTTTGATGGCTCAAGATCATGTACTGCGTTTTCAGGAAATATCTGCTTCAACTGACGCTGTATCCGTTCGGTGGTTTCAGGATCAAGCCCGTGAAGCGCATAGTGAAGCTGAAGACGGTTTTCTTCTGCCCGTGACTTATTGGCAGCTTTAATCCTGTTTCTTTCCTTCTGCTCCCAGCCCGGCTCTGGCTCTTCGCAAGATTTGTTATAAAAGCGTTCCTGCTGTCTGGTCCAATCTTTCCAGAGCGAAGAATAAGGTAATACAGGCGCCCAGCCTTTTTGAGGGCCCTTAGTTTTTGCATAGAAAATTTCTTCAAGCTGTACCGCCTGAGGCTTCCCTCCGGCATGGTTATCGAGTTTTTGCAGCGCATACAGAGAAACCCATTTTCGCAATTCCGGAGTCTGGCTTTGAGGCAAAACTGATATCCACGAAAATAAGACAGAACGCTTCTCAACAACCCCGGATTTACAGCGTCTGCCCAAGAGATTATAAGTAGTGCAAATAGCAGCCAGCCGTTTCTCGATATAATCTACACGGTAGTATGGGCGTTGATTTCTGCTGTATAAAACTTCATGGGAAAGCTCATCTGCATGGACTGCCGGCAAAAGTGTATTGAACAATATGAATAATACGAGTTTTACTTCTTTTTTTATCATCTGTAAATTTTTCCTGAACCAGTAAAAACAAGCTTTTCTATAGCTTCTCTTCAACGCTCAGACTTTGCTTTTTTAGAAAGTTCACTTTTTATCCCTTTGGGAAAAGCTGTTCCTTTCATTCGACAACCATGACTCCGCTCCATAGAATACCGCTTTACTTAACTTGCACGCGGACATCAGTATGACCCCAAGCTCTCACCCTTACGATCAACTCACTCCGGATCGGGTGCTGGACGCCATTGAAAGTCAGGGTTATCTTTCCGATGCCCGCATTATGGCACTAAACAGTTATGAGAACCGCGTGTACCAGGTGGGCATTGAAGAAAGCTTACCCATCATTGCCAAGTTTTACCGCCCTCAGCGCTGGACCAAAGCACAAATTCTGGAAGAACACGAATTCAGCCTTGAACTCCATGACATGGAATTTCCCATTGTTCCTCCATTAAAGAACGAACAGGGTGAAACCCTGCATGAATTTGAAGGGTTTCAGTTTGCTCTCTTTGAGCGCAAAGGCGGCTACCCTCCTGAACTGGATAACTTCGACCACCTGCTCACCCTGGGGCGTTGTATGGGCAGGCTACACCAGCTTGGAGCCGCTAAACCCTTCGGGCATCGTCCTGGTATCAACTTGCAGCGTTATGGCAAAGACAGCGTCCAATGGCTGCTGGAAAACGATTTTATTCCTGTGGCGCTTCTGCCTGCTTATGAAACCCTGAGCAGAGATATTCTGGAAAAACTGGACAGCATCGAAAAGCATTATCAACCCAAAGCCATCCGGGTTCACGGCGATGCCCACTGCGGCAATATCCTCTGGCGTGACGACAACGCTCATTTTGTCGATTTTGACGACACCTGTATGGCACCCGCTATTCAGGATTTATGGATGTTCCTCTCGGGTGATCGCGCCAACCAGACAGCGCAGTTGTCTGAACTGCTGGAAGGATACAATGAGTTCTACGACTTCAGCCCAATCGAGCTGAACCTGGTAGAGTATTTCCGAACCCTGCGTCTGATCAACTACAGCGGCTGGCTGGCAAAGCGGTGGAATGACCCGGCGTTTCCCATGGCCTTTCCATGGTTTAACACGGAGCGCTACTGGTCTGAACATATTCTCGAATTAAGGGAACAGATGGCGATTTTAGATGAACCGCCACTGTCCATCATGCCTTAAAAAGTGAAAGACTGCTGGGTAGCCACGCCATAGCGGCTATCCAACACCCAGAGTGTAATGAGGTTCGACCAGATAAGTGTCGTTCCACCACACTGAACATTGGTTTCCAGCTCTCGCTTAAACAGGTTTAACTGAAAGCCCTGTTATATCAATCTCTATACAATTAATATTTATGTTCATACTTCGTTCATTTTGTGCTTAGAAAACATCTATTTTTTCTACAGCCCCTTCTTTAGACCCTTTCAGGAATAATCAAATGATTATTTTCTACTAATTGATTGCTTGAACAGCTTGAATTTGGTCTATCTTGTCTAACTACGCTTCATAATACAAAACAGATGAGTTTGCTGATGCTACGAACGATGTGGTTGAGGTATCTTTTTGGAATGCTGATTCTATTATCGACGGTTCACAGGGTTGCTCTTGCAACGCCTAATATTGATGAATTTAATTCACAACAATACATCAACTTCCGTGATAATCTGCTTTCTAACGGTGCCAGCAAAACAATCATGAAATACAGTAAACAGCTATATGAGCTGTTTTCAGCCACTCAGCTCCCTCTGAACTATGGCAGCTACGATAATATGACATCTATACTGGATTCCAGCCTGGACAAAGGGACTGTTCTTTCCAGCGAAATAACAAGCGAGCAGAAAATAAAAATTGTTAATGCACTGGGCAAAACACCATTGACAGGTAGCTATCACAATAAGGTTGGCTCATCTCCGTACGAAGAAAGTTCCTCGTCTCTGCTAATTTTCTTTTCATCTCATGCGGAGTCCATGTATAAAAACCTGAAAAAACTCAAAAAATTAACGAAGGGAATAGCTCATCTCAGTAATTTTCCTTCTCATGTTTTACTGGTCACCTCAACATCCACTCATTACACCCATGAAGAGTTATTGCAACTAAACTTGAACGATAATGTTTTTTTCCATCCTGATAATTTATTACCCAAACAACACCAAATTACACAGGCTGACCTGGCTAAAGAAATGCTCAGGTACTTCTTTGATCACCAACCTTATGTTACGTCCATTCCAGTTGACGCTACACTTCACTTCAGCCAACAGCTCGAAGATGTTTTAAACGAGTCTCGAAACTTTGAAGGCTACTCCGTTATTTTTCTTGCCACCCTGCAACCTTATTGCGAAGAAGCACAAGTCATTATTCGTAGCAAACTGACTCACAAACATATTTTCAACCATTCATGCCTTGATTTGTACGAAAATACTTCTGCCAGGTATTACACTATGGATGCCATAGCAGATAGCTTGAATGCCTTCCGACACTGGATTAAAACTGCAGGCAAATACCACTAGAGCATCAGGTACTAGACATACACAGGTATCACCGAACAGATGAAGTTATTCCCGGCACTTATTTATTGCGCTTCTGTAGCAGGTGTTTTCTATATCAGATATTTTTTATCTTACAGGTACAAGAGCTTTGGAATATTTTTTACTTTTCTAGTGCTAAAGTACCACTCTAGCTTTGCGATGTCGGCGGAACCCGCCATTTATCCCTATAGCGACGATTATAATCAAATTTCCCGCTCCGTCACCAGCCACCCATACCTGCAAATTATAAAATCAAACGAAGGCTGGTATACGACGTATGAAAAATTTCTGTTTGCTCAATATAACGACATAAATCTGGAAAAACTCTGCCCAACCTGCCCTGCTGCATTAATCAGAGGCCTTGACCACAGCGTATTTTCTGCCCCACAGCACGACAGTATTATTGAGCTGCTGCAGTTACTGGGAATAACCAGTCATAACTTCGATTTATTCACCATTGTCCTCCTTACCCAGAAAAAAGGCCATAACCGATTAACCCTGGCTCAGCAACAGGAAGCTCAGAACTGGCTAGTACCTGAAGGGCAGGTCGTCGAGGAAACCCATGACAATGACAGAGACATGAAGCATAAGGTTGTTGAAATACTGCGCAGCTCGAGTATGTATCAGACTCTTGTACCTTCCAGATCTGATAAAGACCCTTTCGACCACACCCTTTTGCTTGGGGGCAGCATTCAACAAATGCAAATGCGTTTTTTAGGGATGGTTGCTTTCTACGATAACTACTCAATGTCCGAAGAGCAGGCTGTAGAAAAGCCAAATCATCAATTCTCAAGAAAAATGGGTGATATCACAGCGCTCACCTGCAACAGGGTTGTTAACACGGGCTATCAGAAGGGTTACGAACTTGAAGTGGATAAAAGGCACAGCACAATCTGGTTCGAAATTGATAAAGAAGGCATGGTCTACATTTCAGAGAATGAGAAATCCCACGTTTCTGATTTGACCGAAGATACAGCTTATAAAGCGATCGTATACGCTGTAAACCTTATGTGCCAGGATTATAATTTTTTTAACAACCACAGACGATCAAAGCTCGGCTTTCACCCTCAGGGACATTTCCCTGAACATGGGTTAGCCAACTACCTGTATAGAAAGAACGAGTACGATTACGAGTTAACTGACGACTTCTACAGGGCTTCATGCCAATTCCTTGAAGAATATTCGGGCCACCTGTTCACCTATATGACCCCTAAACAAGCCTCTGGTGTTTCCGAGAAAATTCGTCCTACCACCAAACAGACTGTACGGGAATGGGTCAAAGCAATCTCTCCCTGTAAGGGGGTGAGAAAATGCAACATTTTAACCGTCAGCAATCAACCCAATGCCCGCTATCAACAAGTGGCGGTAATGCAGAGCATCGAAGAAAATTTACTTAACCTCCATTCAACCAGAATAAAGGTTGATATTACTGCATTCGGAGCATCCACACAGATCCCCACCGATGAAGTACTGGATAACCTCAGCCGAACCCTGTTCATGATTCACAAAAGACCAGTGCGCTGAAAGGATTGATGACGATTATTCATCGTCATCAAAGTTGTAGGCATCTGGAGCCAGATTTTCAAACCGGGTGTACTGACCAATAAATGCCAGCCTTACAGAACCGATAGGGCCATTACGCTGTTTACCAATGATAATCTCGCCCACCCCTTTGTACTCGGTATCCGGGTTGTACACTTCATCACGATAAATAAACATAATGACATCGGCATCCTGCTCAATCGCTCCGGATTCACGCAGGTCTGAGTTAACCGGACGTTTGTTAGGGCGCTGCTCAAGGGATCGGTTCAACTGCGACAACGCAATCACCGGCACATTAAACTCTTTGGCAATGGCTTTCAGAGAACGGGAAATTTCAGAAATTTCGTTGGTTCGTCCCTGATCGTAACCCGGTATCTGCATCAGTTGCAGATAGTCGATCATGATCATACCCAGTTCACCATGCTCCCTTACAATCCGGCGGGCGCGGGAACGCATTTCCGAAGGACTTATGCCAGCCGTATCATCAATAAACAGTTTCTTGTCCTTGATACGCTCAACCGCCGACACCAGCTTGGGCCAGTCCTCCTCTTCCAGATTACCGGAACGCACCTTAGACTGATTGATCCGCCCCAGAGACGACAGCATACGCATCATCAACTGTTCACTGGGCATTTCCAGACTAAAGACCATAATGCCCTTGTCGGTATTCAGCAATGCGTTTTCTACCAGGTTCATGGCGAAGGTCGTGTTATGAACACAGAAGTCTTCTGCAACGAAGTTATGGGTGTCCGGCACTGTCAGGTCGTATACCTGCTTGTCGCCCTGAGGTTCTATAGCAACAATTTTGTCCCAATAGACATCCGAGTTGGCAAGACGACGTAAATAGTCATCAGCAAAAAGTTCAGCAAATAAGGAAGCCCGCCTTCTGCTGATTCCACGTCGGCTTTTTCCTGTCAGGTGAGGGTTATAATTTTCCGGATAAGCCTTCCCGGCACTGGTGTAAATCTCTCTCCAGCTCCGGTCACTTTTCAGTTTTAAAATATACTCACAAACTGACTCTGGCAGGGTGTCACTATTGTCATGAGGTTTTTTTCCTGCCAGCGCCTTTCGAACCGCTTCAATACGATCCTCTTTGGCAAAAATATCAATATTGTCAATAAATGCCTGAATTGAAGACTGGCTCAGCACTTCCAGCTCATAAGGAACCTGCGCCCCCTCATAGCTGGTTACCTTATCTCTTACTTTGGCATTAACACCAAAGCGCAGCAGAAGATGTTGCAGCCCTTTGATCAGTTCATAGCTTGAGGATGAGTAGGATATACGGCACTGGTTGTTTGCCTGGACAAAAGCACTGCCATCACAGGTAAAGAGATGACTCAGAAACCTGGCCAGATTGTCTTTTTCCAACTGATAAACAACATCTGGTATTGTTTTTTCATGTGCCAGCCTGTTGTTCAGGCCGAGTGCATCCAGCCATTTTGTTAATGGGTTTTGATCATTCCAGACCGCCTGCTCATAACCGCCGGGAAATAGTTCTTCTGCGCAAACCCGCCGACGAGCTTCAGAAACCTGTTCCAGATCACTGCTAACCCTTACAGACGGAGTACCTTTACTGCCTTCAATGCGAACGCCTTTAACCCCACCGAAATCGTTAACCGCTGCAATAAAATCCTCCAGCACTCTTTCATTGCTATTGGTAAAGCGCAGAGACGCCTGTGTTGTTCCGCCATCACCAATAAAATAAGCCATTAACCTGATTTTATGGTCAGGTAGACGCTTATGACCAAACACGGGTAAAACTCTTGGCACAGCAACGGCATCACCCACTTTGAGATTGCCCAGTGGCTGCCAGCCAGCACCAGACAGAAAAGGGTGGGTCAATGTAGTTTCTATGGTTCGCCCTAAAGCGGTCTTAACTTTAAAGACAGGTTTTAAGCCATCATCCACAAAAGCCGATGGCGTTGCAGGACTTAGACGAAAATCATCACCCAGAGAAAGCAGCGCACCGGACTGCCGGGCAACAATATCATCAATCTTTACCAGCTCACCGGATTCAGGATCAAGTACACGACTACCCGAAACGATGCACTTACCCATGGACGGACGTGCAGCAACTATGACCATATCCGATGGCTGCATACCCGACGTCATATTATCCAGATCGGTAAAACCGGTGGTGATACCTGTAATGGCATCACCGGCATTAAACAGTTCATCAATCTTCTTGACGGTATTATCAAGAATTTCACGAACCCCCCGGGGGCCACCGGTTTTCGGACGCTCTTCAGCAATGTTGAAAACCAGACGCTCGGCCTCGTCCAACACATCCTGACTATTCAGGCCTTCAGGGTTGTAGGCACGTTCAGTGATTTTCTGGCTGGTTTGAATCAGCTTACGAAGTACAGAGCGTTCCTGAATGATCGTGGCATACGCTTCAATGTTGGCAATACCCGCTACACTGGACACCAGTTCAGTGATGTACAACATACCACCAGCGTCGTCCAGATCACCCTGACGATCCAGCGTATCCGCCAGTGTCAGCGGGTCAAAAGGCAGGCTTTCATTGGCAGACTTTGCCATGGCCGAATAGATAATGCGGTGTCGGGGATGATAAAAATCATCGCTTGTGACTTTATCTCCAACCTTGTCCCATGCTTCGTTATCCAGCAGCAGGCCACCCAGTACAGACTGTTCCGCCTCAATAGAATGAGGCGGAGTTTTCAGGTTTACGGTTGCTTGATCAATGGGTAATTCAGCTTCTTGCAGGGTACTTTGCATGGCCATAATAAACAGGTTGTCAGTTAGCACTACAGAATACCGCAACTCAACAGCGGTAAACAGAGTGAATTTTTGAGCATGATAATTAAATCACGAGCTACACTACGCCTTCCTTAGTGTATTTCAATGGACAATTCAGTGCGCAACTATTACTTGTGCTTACTCTTATTTTTTGGCATTGCTTCCCACGGGATGGATCCCCCCCCGACAAAACCAAAGCCAGACGCACAGTCCTGCAACGAGATAAGGGCAATAGAGTCCATTGCGGAGTTTATCTCTAAAGCAGTCGAATTGAGTCATACCGGAAGGGTGCTTGTCGTATTTGATCTCGACAATGTGCTGATAAGAGAACAAAAAAACAAGCCCCTTTCGCAAGAACAGTATGAACCTGAATTTTTGCAGCTCGGACCGGAAATGTGGAGAGAAATGAAAAATGTAAGAGCTTCTTGCGCATTCAGCATGACGGGTTCTTATAATGCTCAGGCCTGCGGCCTGACTCATCAAAAACCAACAACAAGTCGGCAGAATTATATTCCAAGAATACTGGCAGGATGGGTCAATCATTTAACGAAAATAACGGATGTTATTGGGTTAACAATGAGAAGTAGTGGGTCTCAAGCCCGTCTGGGGCAATTAGGCATTAATCTTACGGGACAAGGCAATGTCATTAATACATTAACCACTCAAACGCATTTTATAAACTCACAAGATTCAGGGTATAGAAAAAACGTCATATATACCAACCATAACCCTAAAGGAAATTATCTGTTAGAGTTTTACAACCTCAGTAATAGGTACGATACCGTTTTATTCATTGATGACTTACCGGGTAATGTCCAGAATGTTGTCAACACGTTAAGCGCAGCCGGTATTAACGTACTCGGCTTTTGGCTAAAGTCGACAACTCTGGGCAACTATCAACCACCGCAGGCCGAAGCATATAAATCCCGTGCTTTCTTTTACCACCCCGAGCCTGAAGGTGACGGTGATAATGACAATGACGATACGGAAAACAGGGAAAGCGACGATTCATGGCCTGACATTAATTAAAAACGGCCTATTAAAAGATTGATAAAAAACAATTGAACTTACATATATTGTTCTTGTCTTATTTTTTATAAATCTAATATTTATAAGGAGATTTGATTATGTATAAAAAAAGTATTAAATGTGCTAAAGCTGCAATACTAACGGCTGGTTTCGTATTTGGATACTGCTTTGGATCCGATAATATTTTATATGGACAAAGCTTAGAGGCAGAGCCGTTTGCTGAAAAGTTGGGTATAGAAAAACAAGTTTTTTACTCTTCAGAAAAAAATCCATTAATATACCGATCTTCAGTTAAAGCAGAATCTGTAACTATTGTTAAAATGGAAGAAGCTAAAAGTCTGCACAAGCAAATTAGGGCTCTTCCTCAATTTGAGTGGGTGATTTATTATATTCTGAAGCACTCAATGCAAGGATGCACCGATGCGTGATAAGCAACTCTATTCTCAAATACTGGGTATTGAGTCTCCTTGGTTCGTTTCTGAAGTTGAATTGTCATTACAGGATCAACAGGTTCGGGTATTCATTGAACACAATGGTAAAAAGGCCTGCAAATGCAGTGTTTGCGATAAGCCCTGCTCTGGCTACGACCACATCACTCAGAAGTGGCGTCATCTGGATACCTGTCAGTTTCAGACTATTCTAGTTGCCAGGGTTCCACGGACCCAGTGCCCTGAGCATAAGGTGTTAGCCATCAATGTGCCCTGGGCTGAATCTGACTCTCGATATACAGCTCTGTTTGAAGCCCTTGTTATTGACTGGCTAAAGGAGGCAACTACGAAGGCAGTTGCACGACAAATGAAGCTTGGTTGGAATGCCATAGACGGTATTCAGCAGCGTGCAGTGAAGAGAGGACTGGCTCGTCGTGATGCTAAGCCACCAAAACGAATCGCTGTTGATGAAACCTCATTTCAAAAGCATCATGAATACGTCACAGTGGTCACTGACCACGACCAAGGCGTTGTTATTCACGTTTCTGATGACCGTAAAAGTGACAGTCTCAACGAGTACTTTGACACACTGCCCTATGACCATAAAGAGGGGATCGAATGCGTGACGATGGACATGTCCAAGGCTTACATCAAGTCAGTCAGTGAGAATGTTCCAGACGCAGATCAGAAGATTGCATTTGATAAGTTTCACGTTGCTCAGTCTCTGGGTAAAGCTGTCAACAAGGTTCGGATAGAAGAGAACAAAGCCCTTGTAAACCAAGGTGTAGAGCTGCTTAAGGGGACTCGCTACGACTGGCTGACTAACCCTGAAAACATGTCTGAAGAGCAGTGGGATAACTTCGAACCACTGAGAAACTCGACACTTAAAACAGCTCGCGCCTGGGCCATCCGGCAAATGGCAATGAGCTTATGGAATTACAAGTCCAGAGCTTGGGCAATCAAGGCCTGGAAGAGGTGGCTATGCTGGGCGCAGAGATGTCGGCTTGAGCCCATAAAAGAAGTTGCCAGAACGGTCAAAGAGCACTTGTGGGGTATCATCAACGCTATTGTCCTTGAGGCTAATAACGGTCGAGCAGAGGGAGTGAACAGCAAGATTCAGAGTTTGAAGAATCGGGCTTGTGGCTTTCGAAACCGTGAAAGATATAAGACAGCGATCTACTTTCATCTTGGAGGCTTGGACTTGTACCCCACTGGCGTACGTCGTTGAAAACTACCCACTTAAAACAGGGAAGAACCCAAATTAGTGAACTATTATCAGGTGCTACTTCGAAAGAGCCCGATGCAATTCATCTACACCTTGATCACAGGCATGACAATAGTGGTGAATTTTTAGTTTTTTTTAATGACTTAGAACAATATGCAAAAGCGCATAACTTAAATGTTACAATGCGTGAGGATTCAAATCAAAGTCCAGTTCAGTACCCGCCAATTGAAAGAACCAGTGTTATGGAAATTATGATTGGCTCATCTGATTTAATGAGAAAATTTATTAATTATGCTGCTGAGACTTATCCTAAATACATGAACGAAAATGAATTAGAGTCTGATGGCACATGCTTGTTTATACACCCTCAATATACATCTGATGAAAACAACCCTGTAGATCAATATATATATCATTATAAGCACGCGATTATGTTGAGCAATCCAAATAATTGTTTTGTCTCGCATAACTACACCATAAATTTAAGAAATCGTCTCGCAGACATGAAAGCTATGCCATTTTGAACCAATTAACATTACACATAAATCAGGTAAGAGCTGGTTTTCTTTCCAGCTCTTCCACACCAGCGAATTTGACATCCTCCCCGCCCTGAAGGACGGGGATTCCTGTTCGTCACCAAACAGGCTTCCTGCTTCGACACGCCTTCTCTAGATTGCAGCTAGGCTGCAACCCCCGTTCCAGTCGCTCCACAGGCCAACCCCGCCAGCCCGGCGGTTTTGATATTGATTGCCGCATTAATATCCCTGTCGTGAAGGGTATTGCACTTCGGGCATTTCCATTCACGGATAGACAACGGCAAACTTTCATGGATGAATCCGCAACTGGAGCAACGCCTGGAGCTGGGAAAGAATCGGTCTATCTGAACAACAATCCTTTCTGCCCACTCGGCTTTGTACTGCAACTGCCGTACAAATTCACCCCAGTTTGCATCAGCTATATGCTTTGCCAGTTTTGGATTTTTGATCATGCCTTTCACATTCAGGGACTCTACACAAACAACTTGGTTCTCGTTAATTAGTTTGCGGGATGCTTTATGAGTAGCATCCATCCGGCAATCAGCTATTTTCGCATGAAGGCGGGCAACCTTGAGCTTTGCTTTAGCTCGGTTGTTACTGCTTTTCTGCTTTTTCACCAGCTTACGCTGAAGGTAGGCGAGCTTTTGCTCGTAGCGCTTGGTGTGTCTTGGATTACCGGATTTTTGGCCGTCTGAAGTGACGAACAGATCATTTAAGCCTAAATCAATGCCCACTGTCTTGTTAGAAATAGGCATTGGTTTAGCTTCAAACTCGCACAGCATGGATACAAAGTAGCGTCCAGCTCTGTCTTTGCTGATGGTTATGCTGGAAGGCTCTGACGATAGCTCTCTGCTCCAGCGGATATTCAAAGGCTCTTTGCTTTTAGCTATGAATAGCTGACCTTCTTTGTACTTGAAAGCAGAAGCGGCAAAAGTAGCACTCTGCTTTGCGTGTCTCTTTTTGAAAGTGGGGTATTTCGCCCGACCTTCCCAGAAGTTTTTGAAGGCGGTTTGCTGGTGTCGTAGTGCTTGCTGAACAGGTACAGAAGAAACATCTTTCAACCACTGGTACTCAGGGTTCTTTTTCAGCTCTGTAAGCTGCTTCGAGGCAGCATTGTAATTAATACTACAACCATTGTTGTAGTACTCATCAGTACGCCAGCGAAGGATATGGTTGTAAACGAACCGAATACAGCCAAACGTCTGAGCAAGCAAGGTTTCCTGCTCAGGCGTTGGGTAAAATCTGTATTTGAAAGCTCGTTTATTCATGCTTACAAGTTTATATCAAAAAATGTAAAATCTTCAAGTATCTTCTATAAGCAGTCTTCCAGACTGCTCGCTATCCATCCCCGCACTAAAAGTACGGGGTTTTCCGCTAGTTTCGATAAAGTTTACCGGGGATGATAAAATTTAATCCGCAAGTCTTTCGGTAAAACAAGGCCTGCATTCATGCATCCGGGCTTTATTGATTTAACCATTTGCAGGTAGTGTTCAAACACCGATTTCCCCACCATCGTTCTTCATAATAACCACGGTTGACGCCCTTGGCCTTACCGATACTCCGGCAGGTGTCTCTTCAGCCGCATTGATGCTGTAAGGCCAGTTTGATGGATGCTGAATATTCACAAAGAAGTTTTTGTTATCTCCGGTAAAGGCAAGCCCTGTTACTTCGCAGCCATTGGGGCCAACAAAAAACCGCCGCAGCTGATCCTGATTGCTGCCATCAATCACAGGCTCACCCGAGTCAGCCTTATTCAGTCTGGAGGGAATAACCGCCAACATCTGGTCGTTGGTGTTTTCCGCCACCTCTTCAGCACCATTATCGGTCTGAACCCAGAGAATGCCGCGACTATCGAAGGCCAGACCATCCGGGCTGGCAAATTCATTACGAGCCGTCAAACCAGACCGATTGGTGACACTGTCACCACTGGCTGGCGAGCCAAAGACAAAGAAATCCCAGGTAAACTCCGTCGCCACAGCACCTTCCTGCCAGCGAATGATATGACCAAATTTATTGTTTGTTCTTGGGTTAGGGGTATTAGCGTCTGTGCGATTGGTGTTATTGGTCAGTGTCACATAAACCAGGCCGGTAGCGGGGTCTACCGCAGTCCACTCCGGGCGATCCATTGGCGTTGCTCCAACTGCATCACCTGCCCATGGACAATTCAGAATAATCTCCGCCTGCGAACCTACCACTTCTTTCAGGGTCTGCCCCGATGTCGTTACCGTACTCTCCAGCAAAGGAATCCAGGAACCTTTACCCTCTTCATTAAACCGGGCAACGAACAGAATGCCATCATCCATATATTCTGACCCAACACGAAGTCGGTCAGTCCGGCTGGCATCCGCAGGATCCCACAACTTAGTCGACACATATTTGTAGATATACTCAAAGCGCCCATCATGCCCTGTGTAAAAAACCACAGGTTTGCCTTTTTCCAGCTTGCCAAAAGTGACATCCTCATGACGGAAGCGCCCCAGGGCTGTGCGTTTAACCGGGCGGGAGGCAGGGTTATAAGGATCGATTTCGACAATATAACCATGCCCATTGGCTTCGTTGCGGAAGTCTTCCGTGGCATTGGCTCCTGAAGGCGTGACATCAAACCGGGCAAACTCGTCGTATAAACCATTATCTGCGGTTTCCCAGCCATAACGGGTAGCGGATGTCGGAATACCCATTCTTGCCTGACCGGTGTCCTGTGTGCCTTTATTCACAAAAACATAAGGCCAGTTCTCTTCACAGGTCAGGTAGGTGCCCCAGGGCGTATAACCATTACCGCAGTTGTTGTTGGTACCCCTGGCAATATTTTCAACGCCGCGACCTGTCGTGTATTTAGTAACCAGCAAACCACTGCCTGCAATAGGGCCTGTCACATCCATTTCGGTCGCAGAAGTGATACGACGATTATAAGAGCTGTCGGTCACTACATCCCAGACCCCATCGACCAGCCTGATATGCACCACAGAAATACCATGGGCATTGATTTCCTTACGAACTTCTTCTGTCGAACGCTTACCAGCGACCTCGGTAGCACCATTCGGATGCAACGCACTCTGGTCAATGTACTCATGGTTAATACACAACAGACCTTCCGTATCGCTGCCGTTCAGAGGAAAAAAGTGCATGCCATCGTGATGCATTCCCACCGCATTCAGCTGATCCTGTGACGTATTGCTTCCGTCGTTTTTCCACGGGTTAGCCTGACTGTTTAGTGGTGTTCCCCAGGGAGCCAGAACCTGTGCGCTGTATCCGGCAGCTACAGCCACTGCGTCCAGTTTGGCACCGGGGATAGAATCAAAGCCCAGCTTTAATTCAGCCGGGGGTGTCACATCATCGTCATCAGAAGAATTCAGTTTACAGCCAGCGAGTCCCATACCTGATAAAAAACCCATCGCCGCAAGGCCGAATCCGCCCTGTAAAATACCACGCCGGCTCAGCTCGGCATCCAATACAGACGACATTGGTTTATTTTGGCTGGTGTTATAAATCGTTGGATCAGAAATCTCTTTGCTCATGGTTTCCCACCTTTGTTATTTCTATAAGTAGAGAAATCTACGTTGTTATTGTCTGCTTCAGAGTTATCGTGACGGGAATTATTAAACGACAGCTATGTGTCAGATGGGTGACTAACACATGAAAGAAATATTTCATGTGCATCTTTTTCTCTACAAGCAAAAAAAATGCCCGCAGAAACCTGCGGGCATTTTTCATCAAGTATTATTGACTCTGAAATTACTCAGCCTCAATGAATACCTTGATAGCAGCAGCAACGTCAGTGTGCAGCTGGATAGCCACGTCGTATTCGCCAGTTGCGCGAATAGGACCTTCTGGCATACGGATTTCGCTCTTGGCAACAGCAACACCAGCAGAGGTGATGGCTTCAGCCAGGTCGCGAGGACCGATAGAACCGAACAGTTTACCTTCGTCGCCTGCTTTAGCAGTCAGGGTCAGTTCGATTTCTGCCATTTCAGCAGCGCGCTTCTCAGCACCAGCCAGCTTCTCGGAAGCTGCTTTTTCCAGTTCAGTACGACGAGCTTTGAAAGCAGCTACGTTGTCTTTAGTTGCTGGAACAGCCTTGCTGAATGGAATCAGGAAGTTACGACCGTAACCAGACTTAACGGTTACCTTGTCGCCCAGGTCGCCCAGATTGGCGATTTTCTCAAGCAGGATAACGTCCATCGCTAACCTCTTACCTTTATTTTGGCCCGTTCTGTGCGCTTCGGTTTGCCGCCCTTCGACGGAAATCAAACACGCTATCAAAACAAGCGGTCAAAACAATAACCGGGTATGCCAGTTGCGTGACTAAAATCAGCAACACATACATGCCTACCAGCCAGAAGCTTCCCAGCTGTTTCAGGTTTACCAGCCCGTGTACGAGGGCAATACCTGCAATAAACAGTGGCAGCGAAGCTATTGGAATCAACGCTGTCAGCACAGGTGACAGGGCTGATCCACCCAGAGTCAGGGCCAGCAATGCAATGCTGGCAACAGGTGGTAGTATCACCCGGCGGAATTCTTCACCGAATCCGCCCGGGTTGTATAACGTCGACTGCCAGGCTCGCGCCAGAACCAGCGACAACACACTGCTGGCCAGGGTAAACCAGGCAAGCATACCTACCACGCCGTACTCAACTAACGGTTTCAGCTGAGTTCCTATGTCGACCGTGCTCTCTGCACCCTGCCCCGGCAGAATCTTCATAAGAAGACCCATCACTGCCTCGGTGAGCAGAGCGATTTGCTGCGGTGCCAGCTGGAACAGTGAAAGAGCCATTGCTCCCCCAATCGGAACCAGCGCCAGGAGAGTCTTCGGCCAGGAAACCGTCTGGCGTAATGTACAGGCCAGTAGCGTAGTCGCCAGCAGACCTGTTATCACGTTGAACTGACCAGCCGCTGCCCAGCCTATTGCCGGAAGCAGAGCCCACATCAGCAGTTTCAGACCATGGTTAATACCGCGTCGCAGTATCACCAGGGCAATAACGGCTGAACTGAGCCAGAACAACATTGGGATGCTGGCAAACAACACGGCCAAAAACAGTGCCTGTCCGGGGCCACGCATTGCATAATTTGCCAGTCCACGCATTAGCTATACCTTAGTTCCAATTACCGGATATCAGTGACGATCAGTGAATGGCAGCAGTGCCACGTAACGAGCGCGTTTGATAGCAGTAGCCAGCTGACGCTGGTAACGAGCCTTAGTACCGGTAATACGGCTAGGTACGATCTTACCAGTTTCAGAAATGTAGGCTTTCAGGGTGTTCAGATCTTTGTAATCGATCTCTTTCACGCCTTCAGCGGTGAAACGGCAAAACTTCCTGCGACGGAAAAAACGTGCCATGACAACGTCTCCTTAAATTAAGCGAGTAATGATTATTCAGCAGCTTCTGCAGCTGGCGCTTCTTCAGCAGCTGGAGCTTCTTCACGACGCTCTTCACGACGCTCTTCACGACGCTCTTCACGACGATCGTCGCGGCGATCTTCGCGACGGTCGTCACGACGGTCACGCTTCTCTTCAGCCTGCATCATGATGGAAGCTTCAGTGATCGCTTCGTCACGACGGATAACCATGTTACGGATAACGGCATCGTTGTAACGGAAGTTATCAGTCAGCTCGCTCAGGATTTCGTTGCCACACTCAATGTTCATCAGAACATAATGAGCTTTGTGGATTTTGTTGATTGGGTAAGCCAGCTGACGACGGCCCCAATCTTCCAGACGGTGTACCTGACCGCCATTTTCGGAGATAGCGCGGGTGTAACGCTCTACCATCGCTGGTACTTGCTCGCTCTGGTCTGGGTGAACCAGGAAAACAATTTCGTAATGACGCATTATTTGCTCCTTACGGGTTAAACAGCCTCCCGTTCACTTTTCAGATAGCCAGTAGCCAGCAAAAAGTGCGGTAAGGCAAGGAGTTGGACGAATGTACTAAGTTCTGACAACCCGAAAGCCACCAGAACTCTGCACACTTAGCCCAGCATACAAAGAGCCGGAATTTTAGAGAACTGTGACCATGGTTGCAAGCAGGATCGGTCACCGGGAGGTAAGTGCATACGCTACATTGCCCTGACAGCAGCTCTTTTAAAATGCAAGACAGGCCTAATCGTCGTAGGGGTTGTCGTAATCATCGTCCAGAGACTTTCTCCTCCCAAGTGCCGGGCGCCTTTCATTACGCGAGGTCGATGCCTTCGACTCATTGCCTTTAGGAGCACGAGAGGTTGCCATAGCTTTGCTTTCAAGCTCTCTCTTGTGTGTACGTGCAAGCTGTAGTTGCTGATTCAGATCCTTAATTTGGGCTTTCAGGCTTGCAGGATTATCCATAGCACTCGCTGAACTACCCGTAGCTACCCCTTTCCGGGAACTGAGGAGTGCCAGCCTTTGATTGGTTTCCTTAATCTCCTTAATCAAAGACTCGATATCACTATCAATTTCTTCAAGTGTTTTCTCAGGTGCATTGTAGTCATCAGGGATATGCTTTTTTGGCTTGTTCTTTCTGGGAGGACCGTCGCCATCGCCACCGGAAGATGCCCCTCTGGCTCCCGACCCTTTCTCCCTCTGTTGTTTTGAAGTGGAGTCTCCTGACGCACCCCTTTTTTTGGTTTTTTTCAGTGTTTCCTTGTTTCTATATTGATAGTCTTTCCCATCCGTCGGCTCTCCTTCATTATGAACATCGCCAATGGGTTTGATCACAGCTTGACCGAAATCTAAAAAGCTGAGCTTGTATGCATCGCCCAGAGAGTACTCATACGCCTTATTTTCAAACTTTGCGTTCTCGATAGTTACCCTTTCAAGGGAGAGCCCGTGATCAGGCGATGAATAAAAAAGTTCAGAATATGGATGAAAGACATAATGCCCCTCGTAAGCTTCCAGAAAATCACCCTTGTCACTTTCCGGGACTCTGTCGCTATTTTTATTCGTACTGAGCACTGTATCCGGATTAACCGCTGCATCAGAGCTGATCGCTTCAGCAACAATGTTCATTACAGCAATTGCCTTCTCGGAAAGCATAGTGGCAATAACGGCTTTCTTGTTTAAATCGGAGTAAAAGCCATCAACAGTAATAGCGACAGAACCTTCCGGGTGGATAAAAGTCAGGGCGTTATTCACGGGGGTGTATTTTATCCTGACATTTGATCTGGCAATACGTTTCAGGTTTCGAAAATAGGGGCTGAGTTTCTCCTGAAACACTGATTGGCTTTTGGGTCTGTCAATAAAATGAAGTGAGTACTGGTCAGTATTGTCCTCTTGGACAATAAGGTGGAGATTATTATCAGGCGCACTGACTAAAAACCGGTTGCTCTCAGCCTCGTTAAATAATTGAGGGTAAACAACTCTTAAACTAATTTGCTTTTTTATGGAAAGACAGGCACCTGAAAAGAAATCACTACATTCCCTGACTTGAGCACTCACACCAACATCAGGCAGGGCTGGATAAATACCACTGAAAGCCAAAGACGATAAGGACATAAAACAGGCAGCAAAAGAAATGTGACAATATTTCACAACAGCTCCTTATTCAGGTCTTAATTTAATAATTTATGTGATGCGAAAACCGCTCCTGTTATTTAGCAGTAACTTATGTGAATGCAAGAAAAAAACAGAAAGAGCGCAGCTCGATGACTGCGCTCTTGCTACTTAAGACCTCTGTCGCACGGCTTCAAACAGACAAACACCGGTAGCCACCGATACGTTCAGGCTGCTGACAGTGCCCGCCATGGGAATAAACACCAGAGAGTCGCATTTATCTCTGGTCAGGCGGCGCATCCCCTTGCCTTCCGCCCCCATCACCAGGGCCATAGGGCCTTTAAGGTCTGCTTCATAGACATTGCCAGCACTTTCGCCAGCAGTGCCAATCATCCAGACACCGCGCTCTTTCAGCCACTCCATGGTACGAGCCAGGTTGGTCACCTGAACCAGTGGCACATTGTCCGCAGCGCCACAGGCCACTTTTCTGGCGGTGGCGTTCAGACTGGCTGATTTGTCTCTGGGGGTAATCATGGCATGCACACCGGCAGCGTCAGCCGTACGCAGACAGGCACCCAGATTATGAGGATCAGTGACGCCATCCAGAATCAACAGAAAAGGCGGCTCCTCCAGATTGTCCAGCAGGTCTTCAAGGTCACCTTCACGATAGACTTTTGCCTGTGCAACACGGGCAACAATTCCCTGATGCACACCGCCATCCACTCTGCCATCCAGTCGGTTACGTTCTACAAAACGTACGGTCACGCCCTGACGACGAGCGTCTTCAACCAGCTGATTGATCCGCTTGTCTGTCCGGCCTTTCTGAATCATCAGTTCCAGCACTTTTTCCGGCGAGTGCTCAAACAGGCTCTGCACTGCGTGCAGGCCAAAAACAACATCATCATTCATGGGAATCGTTCAATCCTGTGAAAAACCTTACTGCTCAGATGGCTTAGACATTCAGCCAATGCGATTTGAAAAACCTGAACCAGGAAGGAAACATCATGCAGCCATTTAACGGCGATAAAAAGAAAAGCAGGGATACTAACACGGTAAGTTGCCTCAGGTCTGTTAGCAGTAAATACATTGGTTCTGTATTGCTGTAGCTGCTGTATCAACTGTTCAAATAGACTCTCAGTAAAAATCAGCTATAAATTGTAATGCGAATTGTTGTTATTATTTTTTGCAGGTGAGACTTCAATGAGTAAAAAGCTGATAAAACATCAGAACTGGCAAAGCCTGATTATCAACAAAAAGGCCATTGCATTCTTACTTATCGTTGGCATTCCAAACTGGAGCGGTTGGGCCAGTGTTATTCAGCTAGACAGTAATAATTTCAATCAATATCTGAATGCCGATCATCCTGTCGAAGGCAGCTATCAATTAGTCAGTGATATTGACCTGACCCGGCTTACTCCCTGGAAACCTGTTGGTAATGGCTCCATTCCGTTTTCTGTAAATCTGGATGGCAACTACCACGTTATTTCAGGCCTCAGCGTGTCAACGTCGGCAGATAACACTGCCTCGGGGTTGTTCGGATCACTGCAGGACAGCACTATCAGGCAGATTCTGCTAAACCAGCCAGAAGTCACCAGTTCTGGAAAATCAAGCCCGGCAGGTGCTCTTGCCGGAGAGATGAAACGCAGCAGGATTGAAGCGATTGTCAGTTCTGCCGGAACCATCAAAACGACCGGCTTTCTCAGTCATGCCGGTGGTATCGCAGGCAAAGTTTCTGATAACAGCATCATACGCGATAGTTTGAACACCGGAACTGTTACCACAACTGGAGGTGCCAGCGCTGGGGGCATTGCAGGGTCGGCAGATCAGAAATCTTCGATTTCAAATGACCTGAATACCGGCAGAATAGTTTCCAGAAACTTACATTCCTCGCCTGCCGGAGGCATTGTCGGAGCACTGAAAAGTAATAGCGTTGCTAACAATAATATGAATACAGGTGAGGTTAACGTTGGCTTTACCGAACATTCCGGAGGGATTGTGGGAGAAGCAGAAACGGCCAGAATATTATACAACCTGAACACCGGAAAAATTTCCTCAGACCATTTGATACCTTATCACGGTGACTACGGTAAAGAAGGTGGAGAAAGTGGCGGAATAGTGGGGTTGACCCAAAAACGAACTCTGGTCAGCAAAAACCTCAATACAGGTAGCATTTCTACAAAGGATTGGAGGGGGCACACGGGTGGAATAACAGGGCAAGTAAACAACGCTTCTGTTAGTGAAAATGTAAATGCCGGAACTGTCACTACTGAAGGCTGGCAGGCATATAGTGGAGGTATTAACGGAGAAGCTAAAGGTGGAAGCATTCATGACAACCTTAATACCGGAGTAATCATAACGAAAGGAACTAACGGTCACGTCGGTGGTATTTCCGGATTTGCCACCCGTGGGGCTTCGGTTTACAACAATGTCAATACGGGCTCGGTTGAGGCGCAAGGCCCAAGCAGCTCTGAAAGCCCGGTCGTTGCAAGAGTTTACGAAGCAGGTCGTATTGTGAATAACCTGAATACTTTCACAGAGTATAAGGATGATTCTGATCCTGCTAATGGACAAAATATGGGTGTCAGAACACTATCGAAAAGTACTCTCAAATCAGGCTTAAACGGTTTGAGCGGCACTGTCTGGAATGCAGGTGAAGCGTCGCAGCTGCCGATACCCAAAGGCATTAATACCCCCTACCGTGAACTTTCCCGAATAAATGGTAGCAAGCAGAGAAACAACCAGTTTCCGGCAGCCCTGAATGAGTTTGCAGACCCCGGTGGTGCTTCAACTGCCACCTCTTTCAATCGTACTATCTGGAATAGCCCGGATGGATATTTACCTTTTCTAAAAGGTTTCTCCAAACCGCAAACATTACTTGCCGGAATTGATTGCACACCGGGGGGATTTGCCTGCAGCGATGAAAAGGACATCACACCAACTCCGTCAGCTATACCATCGTCATCTGCACGACCGTCAACCACGGGAGCTCTGAAGGTTCAGCCTACTTCAACCACGGAAGCTCTGCTGGCTCAGCCCACTTCAACCACGGGAGCGCTGCTGGTTCAGCCTACTTCAACCACGGGAGCTCTGAAGGTTCAGCCTACTTCAACCACGGGAGCTCTGCTGGTTCAGCCCACTTCAACCACGGGAGCTCTGCAGGTTCAGCCTACTGCAACCACGGGGGCTCTGCAGGTTCAGCCTACTTCAACCACGGGAGCGCTGCTGGCTCAGCCTACTTCAACCACGGGAGCGCTGCTGGCTCAGCCCACTGCAACCACGGGAGCGCTGCTGGTTCAGCCTGCGTCAACCAGCGAATTGGTCACTGCTTCTGAAACCAGCACTTTTTCCGGTTCAGAGTCACCATCAGCCACTTTAACAGCTTTTGAAATATCACCCTCTACCTCTACGGCCAGACTACAGGCTAAACCTTCATCATCGTATACAGAATTGCCCCACAGTATATCCCCCACAACCCATCCACCCAGCCCATCGGATAACTGCCCACCACCAGAAGGCACACCACTCTTTCAAACGTATGACCCGACAAACCAGCAGATATACGTCATCATTCAGCCTGAGTCGTCTTCCGAAGAGGTTGTTCTGGCACGCTATAAGGGCTCTGAACTGGATGAACAATTTGGTCTGTGCGGCATTGTGACTTACACAACCTCTGCCAGCCACTCCGGAATAATGGAGTCCTACCTCTCTCTGGCAGGGCAGGTCATTCACGAAACGACAGGCTCTCACCTCTACCTCGTTGTAACGCCACAGTCAGGAAAAACAGTTCTGCTCGAGTTCCCGCTAAGTACTGCCCGGAAGAGCCAGGCACAATTCAACGTACCTAGCAACGTATTCCCTGAAAATGTTCAAATTAATGACACCGCTCACCATCAGGGTGTCATGTATTTAACAGGAAAAATGGACAACGCCGTATTTGTTGGCCGTTACCACCAACAACGACTCACATTTTTTAAAAGCAGCGACGAACTTAAGGATGAGGAGGAAGCACTTCGTCTAAGGGTCTCACCAGATAGTGAATACCTTTATGTAACCGGCATCAGGAACAATGGAGATGCACCCTATCCTGTATTTATCAGACAGTACGACAGTAAACTACTAACCCCCACTGCCGCTTTTGGAGACAATGGTGAAGAGATAATGATCACCACCGACACTGACAACAGTCAGCAGGACATCCTGATGGAAAAAGACTGGGTCTATGTTGCCGTGGTCAGCCCCGAGAGTAAGAAGCTCTCCATTCGCCGGTTCGCAACTGACAATGGTCAGATGGATGGTACTTTTATTATTGATGATATAATGGATTACCCTTTAAGCACTCCTGGTTCGTTTTCAACCGTCAGGCTGATGACTACGGAACATTATTTGCACGCCCTGATTTACAACAGTAATGGACAAGTGTCTATTGTCACTTATGAAAACCAGGTCAACATCAATCATTTCAACACCACATTCAAGACCTCGGCAACACAGTTTATTCGTCCGTTTTTTAAGGGTGATAAAGCCTATCTGGCAGTTGGTCACGCTGATCTTGAAGAGGGTAGTCGGCATATCCGAATGCTGGAAATCTCTCTAGGCCTTCAAAACTACATGCACCATAAAAAATCCCCTGCCGCTTCGTCATCGTCTGATGTAATTCCAGGCTGGGGGGTTGCGGTTTCTGTCATAACGGGCGTTGCAATTTCGGCACTTGTCATTATTGGGGTCGTCATTAAGCACAAAAGCAGATCACATGCACCAGAAGCAGTAATGGACAACCTGATTGAATTGGGAGCTGCCAAGTGATAGGGGTCTGTGAGTAGACCTGCCCAGTCACCCGGGCTAGCCCCTTCTCAAAGCGGGGCCGTGCGGAATGACCGCATCCGGCTCGTTACTTTTTTTCACAAACAAGGCGTGGCTCTGACATTATGAGGAGGCCTTACGTTTCCTTGGCTGACGCCCCTTTGGCTTAGCCTGTGACGGACTGGTATCACCTTTTGATTTATTTCTGGCCGATTTGGATTTGGCTGCATTTCTGCCCTTTTTCTGCCCTTTGGGTGGCTTACGTCTCTTGCCACCCTTTTTTCCCTTTTCATCATCTTTGGCCGCTTCCATCAGTGCTTTTTTGGCAGCACGGCTTTTGGCGACACTGGCTAACTGTTTACCACCTGCTTTTCTTGATCCGGTTTTACGGCTGTTGCGAGGCTTCCGAGGCTTTAGTGGTGCGCCGTCTGCCAGTCCAAAGTCCACCTTTTTATCTTCCATGTTGACATTGCTGACGATGATTTCCAGCTCATCCCCAAGACCAAAGCGTCGGCCGGTACGCTCACCACGCAGACACTGGTGAACATTGTCGTAGTGGTAATAGTCACCCGGAAGACTGGTGACGTGTACCAGACCCTCCACAAAAATATCTTCCAGTGCCACAAACAGGCCAAAGCCGGTAACGGCTGATACCACGCCCGTATAAGTCTGACCAATGTGCTGCTGCATGTACTCACACTTCAGCCAGTCCATGGCATCCCGGGTCGCCTCATCCGCCCGGCGCTCGGTTGTTGAGCAGTGTTCACCCATGGCTTCAACCCGGGCATCGTCGTAAGGGTAAATCGTCTTGCGATTCATATCCCTGGCACCGACACGGGTCACATGACGACTGGAAACCGGCGAACGGACAATATGACGAATCGCACGATGCACCAGCAAATCCGGATAACGACGAATCGGTGAAGTAAAGTGTGCATAGGCATTAAACGCCAGACCAAAATGCCCTTTGTTATCCGACGTGTAAACCGCCTGGCTCATTGAGCGCAACACCATGGTCTGAATCACCTGAAAATCAGGCCGGTCTCTGACGTCTTCCAGCAGAGCCTGTAAATCAGCCGGTTTAATTTTGCCCTGTGGAACCGACAGCCCCAGACTACCCAGAAACATATTCAGGTTCAGTCGTTTTTCCAGTGTTGGCCCTTCGTGAACACGGTACAAACCCGGAACACCGTGTTTCTCAAGAAAACGAGCTGCGCACACATTAGCAGCCAGCATGCATTCTTCGATAACCTTATGGGCATCATTGCGAACCGCAGGCACAATTTTATCGATCTTACGGTTGCGACCAAAAACAATCTGGGTTTCAACGGTTTCAAAATCAATGGTTCCACGAGTCGCCCGCACCTGTTTAAACACTTTGAACAGGTTGTACAGCTCTTCAATATGGCGAACCAGAGCCTTGCGTTGCTGTCGATTCGCCTTTCCTTCATCAGACAGTGGGCTGTCGAGCATTGACCAGACCTGGTTGTAAGTCAGTCGGGCATGGGAACGGATCAGACCTTCATAAAATTTATAGCCTGAAATCTTGCCTCTGCCGCTGATGGTCATTTCACAGACCATGGCCAGTCGATCCACCTCAGGGTTCAGAGAGCATAAACCGTTGGATAGAATTTCCGGCAACATCGGAATAACCGTACCGGGAAAGTATACCGATGTCCCCCGGTTATGAGCTTCTTTATCAAGCGCCGAACCGGGTCTTACGTAATGGGACACATCTGCAATGGCCACATAAAGACGCCAGCCACCACTTTTTTTGGTTTCACAGAACACCGCATCGTCAAAATCGCGGGCATCTTCGCCATCAATGGTAACAAACGGCACTTCCCGTAAGTCAACCCGGTGTCGTTTATCCTTTTCTGCTACTTCTGACTTAAAGCCAGCGATTTGTTCTTCCACTTCCGGTGGCCATTCCCGGGGAATGCCGTGGGTGTGAACCGCCACATCGACTTCCATGCCTGCGTCCTGACGCTCTCCGAGAATCTGCTTGACCAAACCCATCGGCTGCGTGCGTCGACCCGGTTGCTCAATGATTTCCAGCAGAACATACTGCCCCTGAGAAGGCATAATGGAACCGGGCTTAACCAGAATTTCACGACCAATACGGGAATTTTCAGGCACAACAATACTGGAACCGGATTCTTCGTAATACCTTCCCACCAGCTGGGTGGTGTTACGCTCCAGAACCTCTATGACCTGCCCTTCCCGACGACCACGGCGGTCAACGCCCGTTTCCCGTACAACAGCGCGATCACCATCAAACAACTGCCGCATTTCCCGCCAGGAAAGGTACAGGTCTTCAGATCCGTCATCAGGAATCAGGAAGCCAAAGCCGTCTTTATTGCCCTGAACCCGACCTTTAATCAGGTCCATTTTACTGAGCAGGCCAAAGGTGCCTTTGCGGGTTTCGTGCAACTGTCCGTCACGAATCATAGCCTTGAGACGAAACAGCAGGGCCTCACGCTGTTCTGGCTCGGTGATTTTCAGCTCTGCACACAATGCCTTATGACTGGCAGGAGCCCCCCGCTGATCAAGGAGTTCCATGATAAAAAGTCTGCTGGGAATCGGCGTGGCATAGCGGGATGCCTCTTGAGCCGCCTGTGGGTCGGTATCTTTCCACCCTTTGGACATGCGGTTATTTAACCTCTTGGCATTGGGAACAGAACGTAGTGTGAAACATAACGGCTGGGTGTTGTATACGGAATTGATGTTTAAGCATAGTTTTAGTGTAACCTGAAGCCGCCCTTGCGCGATATAAATTACAACGCTAAATACTCAGCCAAATGGCTTATATTCAAAGATAGTCAGAAGAACTAACGCTTTTGTTACTGCTTTTTATGAGTGTCAACGGCATGCTGCTCTAAAAATCAACAAAAGGGAAAGCATCATGATAAATTTTGAAGTGATGAGTTTATTGCTGGCAGCTAACGGCAATCTGGCTAACACAGGTGATAAAGCGGATGATAACGTGGAGGCGGAAGAGCACAGTCTCGATGATGACGCCCAGTTATCCGTGGAAACTTCGATATACCATCGACAGGCAGTTCCTCAGGTTCGTAGTCAGCCTGGTAGAATAAAAACACCAAAGCCATTCCTTGTCAGTCCAAAGACACAGGGCAAAGCATTCCAACCAAAGTTTAAAGAGGCTTTTAACAGTTTTCTCACACTGGCAAGCCATCGACCCAGCCTCAGCCGTTTGCTTAAAACGATCTTGAACAAACTAAGCATCAAAGACACAGTCCAATTGCAAAAGCTCTTGTTTAAGCTCAACAAAAAAACTCAACATGCAGGTTATAAATTCCTGATCAACCACGGTTTAAAATATGCAATACGCGGACTTTATCTGGCACTTTCACTGCAAATGCCCGAATACGTTGCCGATGCCTTCAGGATCGTTCGTGCGGAGCAGAATTTGAATAAATACTTTGTTAACACGACAAGCTACTATCAGAGGCTATAAGCGACCGGGCACAGCTGTAACCGTATTACGAAAATTGTGTCGAAGTAGAACAACACAGAAAGAAAGACGAAAAAAAGAAGAAAAGCTGTCTGCAATCTCGCATTGCTTGCCAGATCAACCCGGCAAACAATGCGAAGTTATCGCAAAACTTAGCCAAATGGCTGGTTCAGGATGATGGTCTCTACACGATCAGGGCCGGTAGAAACGATATCGATTGGCGTGCCAACCACTTCTTCCAGACGACGGATATAAGCACGGGCGTTTTCTGGCAGGTCATCCAGGTTCTTCGCACCAAAGGTAGACTCAGACCAGCCCGGTACTTCTTCGTACACTGGTTCCAGCGCTTCGTACTCATCGGCATCAACCGGAGTCGTGATAGACTCACCTTCAGCGTTTTTGTAGCCGGTACAGATCTTGATGGTTTCCAGACCATCCAGTACGTCCAGCTTGGTCAGGCAGAGACCGGATACAGAGTTGATCTGTACAGACTGACGCAGTGCTACCGCATCAAACCAGCCACAACGACGTGGACGACCGGTGGTTGCACCAAACTCGTTACCCTGTTTGGCCAGGTGCGCACCCACTTCATCGAACAGTTCAGTCGGGAATGGACCGGAACCTACACGAGTGGTGTATGCCTTGGTGATACCCAGCACATAGTCCAGATACAGAGGGCCAAAGCCGCTACCGGTAGAAACGCCACCCGCAGTGGTGTTAGAAGACGTTACGAACGGATAGGTGCCGTGGTCGATGTCCAGCAGGGAACCCTGCGCACCTTCGAACAGGATGTTATCGCCTTTGCCGTGGTGTTCGTGGATACGGTCAACCACACGATCAACCATTGGCGCAATGTCCTTGCCCATAGCCAGAGCTTCGTCCAGTACTTTCTGGTAGTCGACCGGCTCAGCCTTGTAGTAGTGCTGCAGTGCGAAGTTGTGGTATTCCATCACTTCTTTCAGTTTCTGGGCGAAACGCTCAGGGTGCAGCAGGTCAGCGACACGCAGGCAACGACGAGCGACTTTGTCTTCGTAAGCCGGACCGATACCACGACCTGTAGTACCGATTTTGGCTTTACCACGCGCAGCTTCACGAGCCTGATCCAGTGCAACGTGATAAGGCAGGATCAGAGGGCAGGAAGGGCTGATCTTCATGCGCTCACGCACAGGTACACCGCCTTCTTCCAGCATGTGGATTTCTTTCAGCAGAGCTTCAGGGGACAGTACAACACCGTTACCGATGTAGCACACAACGCCCTCACGCAGGATTCCGGATGGAATCAGGTGCAGAACGGTTTTTTCGCCATCAATCACCAGGGTGTGGCCAGCATTATGTCCACCCTGAAAGCGTACTACCGCTTCAGCCTGCTCGGTGAGCAGATCAACGATTTTACCTTTGCCTTCATCACCCCACTGGGTGCCCAGTACGACAACAGTCTTACCCATGATACGGTCTCTTTAATTCATAACAAAACAGCCATACTGTCGTACGACAAGTGTTGACTGCATACAGCAAATAGTGACTGTGGTGACCTATATAGATTCAACCTGCCAGTCTCCGTCACGGCAAACCAGCTGCTGATTACAGCCAGAGCTTACCGCGTCTGTCTTTTGCCCCGGTAACTCAATGATTACCCGCAGGCCCTGCTGACGCAGCTTCCGAACAACGGCGGAATCCGCATCAGCCGGTGCAAAAATGATTGCCCGTGATTCAACGACACACGGTTTAAAATCCAGCAGGGCTTTCAGATCAGTACTGAAACCTGTCGCTGGACGAGCTCGACCAAACATCCTGCCCACGCCATCATAACGACCGCCTTTAGCAATCGCCTGTCCATGTTCGGGAACATAAGCAGCAAACACAACGCCCGTATGGTAGTGGTAACCACGCAGCTCTCCCAAATCCAGATAAAGGTTCACTTTCGGGTACTGCCGGGTAATGGTTTGCGCAATATTTTCCAGCGCATCCAGCGCTTCGAACACTTCCACAGGTGCATTAGCCAGAACACTTCTGGCTTTTGCGATGACATCCACCTTACCTGAAAGCCCGGTTAAAGCCATGAACAGAGGCACCACATCAGCATCTACACACCAGCGTGCCAGCAGTTCTTCGACTTCACAGGTCGCCTTGCGCTGCAAAGCATCAAACAACAGCTGTTCCTGATCCTTGTCCAGTCCGGCACTGGCTACCAGCACACGGTAAATCTGCACATGCCCAAGATCCAGATTGGGGGAGTCCATGCCCACGACACCAAGTGTTTCCAGCATCAGGGAAATCACTTCAATATCGCTTTCCTGCCCCGTATGACCGTACAACTCAGCACCCAGCTGAATGGGTGCACGGGATGCACCCAGCGACGCAGGCCGGGCATGAAAGACGCTGCCTGCGTAGCAAAGTCTTACCGGACCATCATCCGTCAGGCTGTGCGCATCAATGCGGGCTACCGCAGGCGTGGTATCTGCCCGCAATCCCATGGTGCGACCAGTCATCAGGTCCGTCACCTTGAAAGTTTGCAGCTCGAGGTCGTGATCAACGCCAGCCGTTAGTGATTCAAGAAACTCCAGATGTGGAGGGATAACCAGGTCATAACCCCAGCAATCAAATAAATCCAGCATTTCCCGGCGCAAAGCTTCTGCTCTGCGAGCCCGGGGCGGCAAAATTTCTTCAATCCCGTCTGGCAACAGCCAGCGATCGGCGACGGTCATAACAGCCTCTCTTGTTAGCTTATTTCAGGCAGTGTTTGTAAATAATCTGTCTGCAGGTACAGATTATTTACGGACAATGTCTGAAACTAGCTAACGAGTGTCAGCAAAACCACGCCAGCCAACATGCTGATAAAACCCGCCATGCGCAGCTGCCGGTCATCAATGTCTGAGAGTTTTGCGACCAGATTGCGCCAGCGCTGTGGATAAAGGAAAGGAAGAATACCTTCCAGCACCAGCATCAGGCTGACGGCAACGAGCAATTGCTTACCAAATTCCACGTGTAAACCTCATACACGAAAAAACCGGGCGAAACCCGGTTTTTGGTATATTACCACCGGCAGCGCAAGGTTTCACTGCCAGTGATTGATTTATTACCAGTAAAGCACCACTTTCAGCATCAGGGCATAACCCTGTATGGCAAGAATGGCACTCCCCCCAACCTCGATCTTACTTACCTGACTTATTGTTCAGATAGTTAAAGAAGTCACTGTCAGGCTCCAGCAGCATCATGTCACCAGAGCTGTTAAAGGACTTACGATAGGCTTCCAGGCTACGGGTAAAGGCGTAGAACTCAGGGTCCTGACGGAATGCCTTGGCATAAATCTCTGCGGCTTTCGCATCGCCGTCACCCCGGATCATTTCCGCATCCCGGTAAGCATTCGCCATAATGACCCGCTGTTCACGGTCAGCGTTCGCACGAATACCTTCCGCCATCTCCAGACCTTTAGAGCGATATTCCTGAGCTTCTTTATCCCGCTCAGAAGACATACGCTCATAAACCGAGTCACTTACCTGGGGAGGCAGATCAATTTTCTTAACCCGGACATCCACCACGGTCACACCCAGCTCATCACGGGCAACAGAGTTCAGCTCATTAGTGATTTCGCTCATCAGCTGGTCACGCTGACCGGATACCACTTCATTCAGGGTCAGGGCACCAAACTTGTTCCGCATACGGGATTCCGCACGCTGAGACAACAGAGTGTTGGCTCGGAACAGGTCACCGGCAGTGGCACGGTAGAAACGACTAACGTCGTCAATACGCCACTTGATGTAGGAGTCTACGATAACCGCTTTCTGTTCCAGAGTCAGGAAACGCTCGGAAGGCACTTCCAGATTCTGCAGACGGGCATCAAATACCCGCACATTATCCACAAACGGAATCTTGATATGCAGGCCGGGCTGGATATCATCTTTAACCAGCTGACCAAAACGTAACTGCACTGCCCGCTCACGCTCATTGATTACATACAGGCTGCCCCATGCAACGATCAGGGCAACCAGACCAACGACAAGGGCGCTGAAACCTTTCTGACTCATCGTACAGTCCTCCCGCTGCTGCTACGCGCACTACTCACTCGCCGGTTCAGCTCCTCTGTTACCTGATTAGCGATGTTGTTCAAATCCTGCTGTGTCAGGGCAGATGAACCATCAGTACTCTGATTGGCAGATCGGGGCTGATTCAGACGATCCAGTGGCAGATACATCATGTTATTACCGCCTTCAACATCCACCAGAACCTTGCTGGTTGTGCCCAGAACGCTTTCCATGGTTTCCAGATACAGACGTTCACGGGTCACATTCGGTTCACGATGATATTCGTTCAGCAGTTTAACAAAACGATCCGCTTCACCTTCTGCCCGGGCTACCAGTTCATCACGATAAGCGTTGGCCTCTTCCAGCTCACGCTGAGCCTGACCACGAGCTTCCGGAACTACTTTATTGGCATAAGCGTCGGCACGGTTTTTCGCACGCTGTTCATCTTCACGGGCACGGATTACATCGTCAAATGCAGCCTGCACCTCTTTCGGAGGCTGGGCGCTCTCGATGTTCACCTTGTTGATCTTCAGGCCAGTACCATAAGCATCCTGATAGTCCTGCAGGCGCTTGCGCACCTCTACGCCCATGGTTTCACGACCTTCAGTCAACACCTGGTACATCTCGGAGCTGCCGACAACGTGACGCAAAGCACTCTGAGACGCTTCTTCCAGACTGACCAGGGGTTTGGCTACGTTAAGAACATAGGACTTAACATCGCCAATGTTGTACTGAACGGACATCGACACTTCAACAATGTTTTCGTCTTCCGTCAGCATTTGCTGCCGCAGGTTGTAGGTACGAAGTTCTGTAACTTTTTCCTGATACTTTGTTTCGAAAGGCGGGAAATAGATATGCAGGCCCGGCTCAACGGTCTGATGATATTGACCAAAGCGCAAAATAACAGCGCGCTCTTTTTCGTCAACGGTATAAACGGCATTCCAGATATAAGCCACAGCGGCCAGTATCAGAACACCGATAAACATCCCTGATGAAGAGCCCGAAGAAGCCGAACTACCTCCTCCGGAGTTTCCTCCACTTTTGCCACCACCAAAGAGTGAGTTCAGTTTATCCTGAAGCTTACGTAAAGCGTCGTCCAAATCAGGAGGACCCTGATTCTTCCCTTTATTACCACCACCCCAAGGATCCTGGTTATTTCCACCCGGCTCGTTCCAGGCCATATATGTCTCCGTAGAGTCAGTATCTATTCGGCTGCAACGTCTGTTGAAACCACGTCATTACGCGGGAAAACCAGTTTACCGATCCATTGAGCAAGCGATCAGTATCAGTTTTCTCACAAAAAAGAACGGTCATTCAGCGTGCAATAAGTTATTAGGTCGGAGCTACCTACCTGAGAACAGGCTATTTTCATCACAGGTGATAAAAGCAGCTTTTCTTTACTCATGCTCTTTTGCTCAAGGCTGTTTATCGTTCTGAGCCAGATTGTAGAGTTTGTGTAGCAAAAAGCGCAAGCCGAATCGGTATTGTCCACTACACAGATCAACATATTGGTCTCAATTTACGCAATCTGAGCACTTAACGCTCAACCAGACAGCCCTTTTGCAATCCTTCCTGTTTGGAAATTCTGTCGAAATCATGTCGTGGTAAACGAATGTTCAACAACAACTCCCCTGTATCAGCATACTCTTCTGATTGAATCGCACCTAGCTGATAAAGTCGAGACCTGACTTTGCCCTGGTGTGGTTCCAGCCGCAATGTACCCTGCACCAGGTCTTCACCCAGCAACTCCGCCACTGCCTGAAGAACCAGCTCCAGACCTTCACCCTGCATCGCAGACACCCAGACTCTGACGGGCTTTCCCTGATCATCACGCTGAATTTTCGGTTCTACGTTTTCCAGCAGATCGATCTTGTTGTAAACCTGAAGTCTTGGCACTTCGTCTGCGTTGATCTCTTCCAGCACGTCATGCACCTGCTTGATATTATCAAGCCTTTCAGGGTCATGTGCGTCAATAACGTGTAAAAGCAGGTCGGCCTGAGCCGTTTCTTCCAGCGTTGCCCTGAACGCTTCCACCAGTTTATGCGGCAAATGACGGATAAAACCAACGGTATCGGCGAGTACAGATTCTCCAACGTCCGGCAAATCCAGGCGGCGCAGAGTCGGGTCCAGCGTTGCAAACAGCTGGTCCTGCGCATACACATCAGATTCAGTCAGGGCATTAAACAGCGTCGATTTACCGGCGTTGGTATAGCCTACCAGAGAGACCAGCGGCACCTCCGCACGCTTGCGGTAACGCCTGCCCTGGTCACGCTGTTTGCGAACTTTATCCAGTCGTTTGGTGATGCTTTTGATACGAACCCGCAGCAGCCGGCGGTCGGTTTCCAGCTGGGTTTCACCCGGCCCTCTGAGACCAATACCACCTTTCTGTCGTTCAAGGTGAGTCCAGCCCCTTACGAGTCGCGTACTGAGGTGCTGCAGCTGAGCCAGCTCGACCTGCAGTTTACCTTCAAAGGTTCTTGCCCGCTGGGCAAAGATATCCAGAATCAGGCCGGTGCGGTCAACGACCTTGCACTCAAATTCTTTTTCAAGGTTACGTTCCTGACTGGGGGAGAGTGCGTGGTTGAAAAGCACCACGTCGGCTTTGTGCAGTGTAACCAGCTGCTTAATTTCTTCTACTTTTCCCTGCCCGATAAAATAGCGTGGCGAAGGCTTGTTGCTGCTGACCGTCACAAAATCAATTTCAGAAATGGCTGCAGAGCGGGCAAGTTCCCTGAATTCGTGAGGATCCTCACGCTCCTTGTCATCACTCATATCCAGATGGACAAGAATCGCATTTTCACCACCTTCATGGCGTTCAAAAAACAATGATTATCTCCTGAAATCGGTTTAATCCGATGTGCATAGTAATATCAATTACTGTTTTCAACCACCTGAGATGCTCCACCAGAAGCCCGGCGATCGTTATTTGTCAGATACAGAAACACCAAAAGGCGCACTAGGCGCCTTTTGGTGTAGGAAACAGCTTGTACCTCAAGCTTATTCATCACCCCTTAAGTTAACCAGGGGATAAAAAAAGCAGCTCGCTGAGGTCAGTTATTCCTGCTCGTGCTCTGGCATATCAGAACCTTGCATCGGCAGGCGAACCGGACGGCTCGGCACTACTGTAGATACAGCGTGCTTGTAAACCATCTGGCTTACAGTGTTCTTCAGAAGGATCACGAACTGATCGAAAGATTCGATCTGCCCCTGGAGCTTGATACCATTTACCAGGTAAATGGAGACCGGCACGCGCTCTTTACGCAGCACATTAAGGTAAGGGTCTTGTAGAGAATGCCCTTTTGACATTTCTGTACTCCTTATTAATTCTCGGATTTTGAATAGCCTTGTTTCACTTTTAGGTGAGCCATTCGCTCGACCGGCAGTGCCAGTACCTGATTGTTCAATCTGTGTACAGCCCAGAAAAATGCTGAGCAACAGTAAGCGATGCCCCGCACTGCCTTCAATAGGTAATACTAGCTACTCAAACCGGACCTGCAGAAAGTATTGCAGGTTCTTACGTGCCAATCCGCCAGGGAACAGTTCATTCTGTAACCATTTGCAGCATCAGTGCGAACAAGGAATCGTATCAGTATCTAATATATGCGAACACTTTTCAGCACTTTCAAGGCATCATTGAGCAACTCTGGCGATAAACTGTCCAGCCACTCAACATCTGACCAGCCACGCAGCCATGTCAGCTGTCTTTTGGCTAACTGACGGGTCGCAATAATGCCCCGCTCAATCATTTCATCGAAGTCCATTTCACCTTCAAGGTAACTCCACATCTGACGATACCCCACGGCTCGAATCGCTGGCAGTGACGGGTCAAGGTCACCCCGTGCGTATAATCCACGAACCTCTTCCTCAAATTCGTTCTGAATCATCTGTTCAAAACGAATTTTAATCCGTTCATGCAGAACAGAACGTTCCTGTGGAGCAATAGCGAGATTAACCAGTCGATAAGGTAAACGCTGATCTTCCTGCTCCTGGTGCCAGACTGAAAGCGGTTTGCCGGTTGTGTCGTACACTTCCAGCGCCCGCTGAATACGCTGGGCATCACGGGGCTTTAAGCGCGCTGCCGTTACAGGATCAACGTCCTGCAAACGTCTGTGCAGTTCTGGCCAGCCTTTCTCGGTGGCTTCCAGAAGAATGCGTTTCCGCACTTCCGGGTCTGCTGAAGGCAGCTCAGCAATGCCATCCCGCAGTATTTTGAAATACAGCATGGTGCCACCAACCAGTAACGGGATTTTGCCACGGGCGGTAATCTCAGCCATTTCACGCAAAGCATCTTCACGAAACATGGCAGCCGAGTAGGGTTCAGACGGGTCTTTGATATCAATCAGGCGGTGGGGCGCGCGGGCCTGTTCTTCCGCCGTCGGTTTAGCGGTTCCAATATCCATACCTTTGTAGACCAGCGCGGAATCCACGCTGATCAGTTCACAGGGCAGAACCTCAGATAAACGAATCGCCAGATCCGTTTTGCCAGACGCTGTTGGTCCCATCAGGCAAATAGCCGGGGGCAGTTCAGCTGGATTATTGATATCAATCGCCATAAATCTCTGGAAGCCTGGGGTCAATCATGAAAAAAGGGCCTGAGTCTACCTGAAAGCAAACCTCAGCGGCAGTTGTGGCTTTGACCAATAGACAGCTCGGAGGTTCCCATGACAGCTGAAGAAAAAAGGAACTATTCCACTTTTTTCTTTTCTAAATCCCCAACCTAAAAAGGATATCAACATGGAAAAATTTATAAAAACTGCAGTCATTTTAGCAGCGTTTTTCATACCACTGGCCAAAGCTCAAAATCAGGAGCTTTTAAAGCCACCTGTTGAATATAAAATCATTCGTGACACGAATATAAACGGTACTTACCAAAGTGAAAAAGAGAGCATTCACTGGTTCAACAATGAAATAGAAAAAAGAAAATCAGCAGAAAACAGCGGCAATCCCTATAAAACAGCGGCACTGAAAGTAACTCTGCAGAATTTGAAAGGCTTTGCTCAACATATTCTTGATGACAATCAGTTTCAGGAAGAGCTGACTGATGATGAACGTAATGCCTATGGAAAGCTCTTATTTGACCTCAACGAAATGGACGCCAATGAGCCCGAATATACTAAAACTATCAGGCCGACAGGTATTAACAGGTTCATTCAGACACTGACAATCCTGTCTCAAGACAATACTTCACGCCATCAGCCAGCTGATCCATCGTCAGCATAGTTCTGGCTGGGCGTCGATGGTTACACTGACCACTGCGTTCAGTCTGCTTCAAAGCATCTGATTCGTGCCCCGCATTTTTGGTTTGTCATGCAATGCGCAGGCTTGGCAAACAAGGCCTGATCATCTTAACTGTGGATTCTGTTCTTATAGTAAAGAACCATCCAGCTGTAGTGGTTAAAAAAACATGTTCACACTTAATGCGCTTCTGGTTATTTCCATTTTTCTGAACGGTGCCTGCTTTTCCCATGAATTGGTGTTCGCCAGCCCACTATCCTGCGCTGGTGCCAGTAAAAGACTTTGTCAATCTAACATGGGTGTATTACCTGCTTACCTGACCGGTCTTTCGATACTTCAGGAAACCTTTCGGGCTTTCCTTTCAAATCAATACGACGGCAGGCAGATACCAAATAATAACCCAAAAAGACAATATGAAGGTTCCCCCTCCACAACCCGGGAGGTTCGGCTAAGCCGTTCAGTCATTTCCGGATCAGACCAGCAGCAACCAGGGAGTTCTAATAAAATAAATAGCGAGGATAAGGGTGAGGACGAACCTCCTGAAAAAAGAAAACATGCACATACTCATGGGAAACTCTGCCCACTTTGCAACAATGAACCCTGTAGGTACAAGAAATCACAAACAACCTCCCCTGAAGCAGTGGAGTTTGATCCACTCGAGGCGAGTGGTGCCGGTGCGGTCGTTGTACCCAGAAACCATCCTGATTTTTATACCATAGCCATAGACCAGGTACCTGAAAACATCTTCAGGCATATTGATGACTTTTCTTCTCAGCGGTCATTTTTAACCGTTATACGTAGAAATAAATATCTATATAAACACTTTCACCATCTGGAGAAATTGTTGTTTCCCGCAACAGAGTACGACACATCAAAGATTAAGGGACATACCGGCCTTGACCTTTTGTATTATGCGCCGGACGAAATAGCCAGTCATGGCGTGCCTGAGGAAGGGGGTACTGGAGAGTTCAGATACCCCCTTACCAGTGAACAAACCTACCATATTATCTCCTTCAATAGAGGGAATAATCAGAGATACGAAAGTGCTGAGCCCTATTACGTTCATGAGGATTATCATATTTTTTTCGTTATTACCGAAAACAGTGATTATGCAGCAACATCCAGTATATCAAACGGTACACCCACTGTGCGGGCAGTCGGGTATCTGCATTCTTTACAGAACCATCATGGTCATGAAATATCGCATCTGACCCGTCATCTCAAAGATGCCGATTTGCTTCTGGCCAACAACTGGAATTCATTAATAACAAGCCTGGATGAGCAAACAATGAAAAATCTGGTTACTCACTTAAATGTCAAAAAATCAAAATCGAAAAGTTTGATGGACTATATTCATGAAGATAAAACAGCTGGCCTGAATTTGCTAACCAAGATTTTGATTCATATCACGAATGAGTCATTACAAAAGCAGAAGAGCCCCAGCCACTATAGAGAGGAGTTAAATCTTCAGTATTCTGATCTCTGGAAAGGCAGCTATCAATATAGTGCTCTCACTGTAAAGCGCTCTCAAACAACTATTCACTGGAAAGGTTTAAGTGAATTTCATCTTCCCTGTAACGCAAATGCCTACAAACGCATATCAGAAAATAATGTTTATACTCCAGCGGACAGATTTTGCTTTTTACTGGCTATTACCGATGAAGACTGCACATGGAATAGCATTACTGCCGTAGGCTTCGGATTCCTGAGCACTCCACTCCCAAATGATCAGTATGCCGATCGTCCAAAGGCAACTCACTTGATACTGGCTCCGAACTGGGATTCACTTATCAACAACCTCACTGATGATCAGATAAAAACACTGATAACTAACCTCAATACTACCCGGAAGAAGAGAAACTATCTTTTCCATCTGTACAATAAAGATCAAGAGGCGGGCAGAAAACTGCTACTCCCTGCTTTGAATAATCTCATGGAAAGAATAATTTTTAATGCTTGCAAGACTAACCCATGGCGTAGTTTCTTCGTAGAAGCCGAACCTATGTCTCCCTATGCTTACAGTGATGAAGAGTTAGATTCAAGTTCAGACTCAAACCCTGATTCTGATGCTGATGCTGATGCTGATCAAGACTCAGATTCTGACCCTGATTATGATCCTGATTATGATCCTGATGCTGACCCTGATCAAGACTCAGATTCTGATCCTGATCCAGAATCATAGCCAGAGCCATGATCTGGTACTGATACCACTTTCAGTCTGTTGATTAAAGAAAATACACGAAAAATGCTGGCAAACCCTATAAAACGCAGCAGTAGCTGCCCCCCAATCAGGAGTGGAGGGATGTCAATGCAATCTCTATAGCCCACAACCGAAACTTCGATCCAGATAGTCTTGACAGGTTCACTTAGACACTGACAACCCTGTTTCAAAATAGTATCTCACGCCATCAGCCAGCTCATCCAGCTGCTGCTGGAGACGGGGAGTGATCACAGGCGTCAGAAGCCACTGTCCCAGCAACCCGAAGCGGGGGCGAACGGTGAGAGTGATCGCCAGATCTGTTTGAAGCCCCTGCTCATCGTCCGGTTCAATACGATAGCGTGTTTCCATGTCGTGAAACGGGAGAAAAAATGGGTAGTGGGGTAAACCTGATATTTTGTAGTTGTTTGCTAAAATACGGCGTATGCCGTATTTGTCATGGTGCGATATGAAAATGTGCTCCACACCAGTTCACTGCCCGAAATGTGGCGGTAATGATGTTAAAAGCTTTGGTTACAGTGTTCATAATGTTCCTCGCTACTTTTGCTGTAATGCTGAATGTGAAACCAAGTCCTTTATGCTTGAGTACCGGTATAAAGCTTATGAGCCAGGCGTTAAAGAAAAAGTCGTCGATATGGCAATTAATGGTGGCGGCATCAGGGATACAAGCAGGGTTTTGGGAATCAATAAAAAAACAGTAATAAACACATTAAAAAAAAGAGAAAGGCTTAGCCCGGATATTTCATAAAAAGAGGCAAGTTCCGCCCAATCACTTGATATAATTGGGTCGACCAAAAAAATGCTTCGGAAGAAGCAAACCGGAACTTGCCATGAACAAATTTACACAAGAACAGCTTCGTTTTCACCCCTCCAACGGAAAAACTATCCGGGCAGACTTCAATGGCGGAGAATTATCCTCTGATTTTGGCGCCCTGATGCTACGTGAAACAATGCTTCACAGCGGTATCATATCCAGGCTGACTGACGGCATTGACGATAAACGTCATCAATCCTACATCGACCATACCCTGCAAGAACTCATTGCCCAAAGAGTTCTGCAAATGGCCTGTGGTTATGAAGATGCAAACGACAGCAACCATCTGCGTAAAGACCCAATCTTTAAGCTTGCCAATGGAAGAAACCCACTGGACGATGATAACCATCTGGCTTCCGCTCCAACGTATACAAGGCTTGGTCAGTCCATGACCAAACGGGATATTTATAATATGACCAAAGCACTGGCTGATCACTTCATCAGCAGTTATGAATACCCGCCATTAGCCATCATTATCGACCTGGATCATACGCCTGCTATCACCCATGGCGGCCAGCAGATGAACCTGTTCAACGCCAAATATCAAGACTACTGTTACTTGCCCTTAATGATCTTTGAGGGGCTCAGCGGCAAGCTGATCACTTCGATCCTGCGTCCTGGAAAAACACCCACAGGCCGAGAGAATGCAGCTATTCTCCAGCGCCTCATTAAGCTGATCCGTACAAGATGGCCGAAAACCCATTTACTGGTTCGTGGGGATAGCCACTTTGCCCAACCAGAGTTAATGCAGGTTGTTCAGGATGACCCTCACTCCGACTACGTGCTGGGAAAAGGCGCAGGACACAAGACGGCCTTGCGACCTAAAGCCAAAGAGTTGCTGGATGAAGCGCGGAAAGCTCTCGACGTTAAAACCGGGCTGGCAAAACTGAACAACATGCCAGAGCCTGAGCGACTCAGGCTCTACGGAGAAACGGACTATCAGGCAAAAAGCTGGAAAGGGCTGGACACCCGGATAATCTATAAGGCAGAGGTCAACCAGAAAGGCGACAATCCCCGCTTTATTGTGACTTCGATGATGGAGGCTTCCCCCGAGGAAATATATGAAGACCTTTATTGTCCCAGAGGGCAGGATGAGAACTTCATTAAGCATCTGAAAAGTGATTTGTCCGGTGATCGCTTGTCAGATCAAGGCTTTCTGGCAAATCACCTGAGAATGTTTTACGCCTGCGCTGCTTATGTTCTTCACTATGAGCTGAGAACCAAGGCACTGAAAGGTACGGAGCTGGAAAAGGCACAGCCATCAACCGTGATCACAAAACTTTGTAAGGTCGCGGTTAAAGTGGTTGAGTATAAAGACCGAATCAAACTTCACTTGCCCCGCAGCTGTCCAATAAAAGGGCTTTTGCAGCATATAACCGAAGTCTTTTATTCAATGCCGCTGCCTCGACCGGGATAGTCAGCTTCATAAACTCAATCAGAATAAAATAGCGACCAACAGAAAGAGTGTTGGGGAATTCTGTTGTCCTGAAAAAGCAGGTGCTGATCAAAAAACATCCGAATTAATGGTGAGTTCGGGTTGTAATACCTTTTTCATGGACAGTAGAGCAACAGACCTCCGAAAAAATCAGAATGGGATGTTTTTTCCGGAACTTGTTGCTCATTTATGAAATATTCGGGTTAGATAAGGTAAAAAGAATATTTGCTTATTTTTGCTGGAAAAAGCAGATATCGTTTGACCTCTATAAAAGGCTTACTTTACAAAGTATTGTTGATTTAAATTACTTCACGATCAATGAGGAAGTTCCATCATGATTCCTGTAGACACTGCCATAAAAGCATGTGGGTCTCTTTGTTTACCTGATTCTCAATACAGGGTTGTACATACTACTATTATTGAGACCTATTTTGTTGAAATTAGCAACAGACCAAGAAAGCTTTACAAAGCAAGTAATGAAGAACTAAGAAAGGATCTTGAAAACAAAGCAATTTATTCAATTAAAAGTAGCCTCCCAAAACAGTTGTACTTATTAGATGAAGACCTGAAAGCAAGCTGGATTGAGGAAAGAGACAAGTACAAGAAGATACTTTTTCCAATTTTAAAAAATCTTAGTGATTTTATTGAGGGCAATAGTGCAGGACTAGTTGCTTTTCAAGAGGTGCTAGAAAATAGCAGCCTTAACAAAGCAACATTATATAGCAAAATTTATAAATTCTTAATGTACAGCAAACATGGAAATGCATTTCTACCCAGCCACTTTTTAAAGGGAGGCGTAGGTGAGTTTAAAAAAACAAGTCCTGAAACAAAGATAAGAGGAAGACCAAAGGAAAGAAAAAAAAGACACGGAACTGTTAATGTAGGTGACAGAGAAAAAAATGGATAGTAGATAGTTATAATAAATATTACAAAAAACAAAGTGCTAATGGAGAAAAGTGCAACACTTTGAAACAAGTTTGTCATGCATTATGGCAGGATCACTATCTTCTTGATCCAGATGCTAAAACTGATGAAAGGCGATATCAGCACAACAGAATTTCTGAAGCAAACTTTTATCGCTGGATACATATACTTATACCAGACCTTGAAATTATTAAAAGAGATGTAGGGAAATGGGCATTTGGAAAAGATTTTAATCCATTATATGGAAAGTCAACTGATCTGGTGATTGCACCAGGACAGATATATTTCATTGATGCAACGCCTACAGATGTTTACTTAGCTAGCGAATTTGAGCTTATTAAAAATGTATCACCTGGCAAGCTTACCTTATATATTGAAGTCGATGTATTCTCTGGAATGATTGTTGGATACCATATTTCTTATGGTGCTCCATGTTATGCAAAGGCTCAAGAAACACAGTTCTGTTCGTTCATTAGAAAATCTTTTTTAGGAAGCCTCATAGGTATTGATATCAATGACGAAGAGTGGTCATCTCACCATGTTTGTTCATGTACTTGTGCTGATAAGGCTGAGTTAATTTCAGCAAAAAAAGATGATATTAACTTCATTTTTAACATTGCCTCTGCTGATTCATGCCCTCCATACAGAGGGGATAGCAAAGGGCTTGTAGAAAGTATTCTGAAACTATTTAATCATGAGCTTTTCCAAAGACTGCCAGGCGCTGTTACCAAGAGAGTTATAGATCGTGGAGACAAAGAACCATCTGAAGAGGCAACTATTACTTATACCGATGCTCATAGATTGGTCATCGATTTAATCATTTTCCTCAATAATCGACTTATTGACAGACAATATTTTACACAAGCAATGAGCAAGGCTGGAGTAGAACCGACACCAATAGCCCTATGGAAGTGGGGCTTGGAAAACTGCCATGGTTTTGCAATAGATTCTGCTGAATACGATCAAAGGCTGCTTTACACATCACTGTCTGAGCGTGTCGAAGCAAGCCTTAACGATGAAGTAACTGCTCATATTCCATTGGCAAGAACCGTTTCCTGATAGCCTGATGCCTTCAGGATGAGATGCCCCAGCTGCGGAATCAGATTGGTTCCAGTCAGCCTGTCCCTGAGATAGTTGGCAAAGGACACCCCGTGTTGTTTACAGGTCTTTTTCAAACTGGCAAAGGTGTCGCGGCATTTCCTCCCAAGTTTACTCCGGGTACCACCGCTAACCTTTCGCCGTTTCACATACTCTCTGATCTGCCTCTCGCTCAGGTTGTTGTGCAGTGGCAGCCACGGATACTCAAGAACCAATAACAGCTCTTCCCTGACAACCATCAGTTTGCCCAACTCAGCCTGCAAGGCAGGGTAGTCAACCCGCTGTGTTACCCAACGATCAAACTCCTGGTAGAGCTTCTGTTTCTCCTTGTCCGTTGGTTTTTTCTGGTAGGCCTCAATGTCGTCGTAGAGGCACCAGTACTGATCCTGCACGGTGTCACGGGCGGCTCGTTCCAGGTCATTGGCCGGTATCAGCTTGTCCATGTTTCTTCCCGCATGGTACCAACACAGCGAATGCTGAAAGGCTGTATCAAACTGCCGGGCTCCATCGCTATGGATAATCAGGTTCTCAAGGCGATGATTGAGCATCAATGCGGCCTTTAAAACACCCTCTGTCGCCCAGCGCCTTTGTTGCGGGGCAGCACAACCAATGCTGTTAAGGAAGCTCTCCCACTCTTCTTCTGTTGAGAAACGCTTCTCGCCGCATTCGGATAGCGCAGTGATCCACTTCTTCGACACATCAACCTGATTCTCCATGTAGTCAATGGCAACGTCGTTGAGAAGATAAAGCCGCTGCTGCCCTTGCAGACAGCCCAGGAAATTAATCCTGCTCTTACTGTCGCTGCTATGGAAGTAGGAAAAATAAGGGTTGCCGATAAACAGGCAGTAGCCGTTTTTTCCTTGGTGGCGAGCACCTGTGTCGTCGGCCTGGAGATAATCAGAGCAAGTCAGCCCTGCTTCCAGCAATTCTTCTTTTTCCTGGTGGAAAATATCATGGCCTTTCGTCAGGATGTTGCTCAGGGAACCTTCTGATATTGAGCATCCATGGTCGTGCAGCCAAGATAGCAGTAGTGGCTGTGTCGTACTGCATGAATGATAAAAATCCAGCAGATGGGCTTTCAGGTTGTCGCCAAAACGGTCTTTCACATGATCAGGTAGCGGGGCTGACACCCCGCCTTCCGGAGTTGTGTAATACTCACGCCTGTAGCGAGTAGTGACAAAACGCAAGTCCAGCTCAGTATGGAAAAAGTCGATATAGCACTTGAAGCGCCAGTTCTCACCGGGAGCAGCGATTGAACAGATTTCCTCTCGGTCAACAGTCATTGGTGGTGCAGCGGTTTCACCGGCTTCTTGTGATCGTGGTCGTTTACTTTTCGGCGGACGATCAGTGTCACTTTTCCCGGCAGCCTGATCAGTGTCTTCCGCAGAAGAGCTGTCTTCCTGATCATCGCCCTTGTCCGAGACATTAGGCCTGATTTTAGGCTTGCCCTTGTGCTTCTTCAGGTGGCGAATTTCTGCTCGAAGCTGTTCGTTCTCTTCGACCAGCTGTTCGATCTGAACGCGCTGCCTTTCAATTTGCACAGATTGCTTCTCGACCGTGTCGAGAAGGTTTTTGACGAATGAACGCAACTGTTCATTGTCTGTACTGGAGAATAGTGAGTCAGGCAGGTGCATACGGTGAAATATACGAAAGATCAGGATAACTTTCTTTGACCTGTAGAGGTTGATTTGCCAGTCAATTTTGAGCAGTTACACGATGAAGGTATTCACGTTCTTGGAACAGATAATCGACTTTGTTATCTACCTGATCATGATGACTTACAGAAACTGGCAAGAATTTATAAAAAGTCTGCTCGAGGAACTAACCTGTCAAAACAGTACTCTGCTCATAGAATCTTAGGTGTTACTGACTTTCTTTATCTAATACCAAAAAATATTGATCCAACAGATGGGAGCGAAATCATTCAATGCAAGTTATCAACTCGCAGCGAACGGTTTCATAATTTAACAATTGATGAGGCGTTGCTGCTTATTGAGAAGGAGAAAGATCAAGATGATGATATTAAAGAAAAACATCACAATCTAAGAGCAAGTTTGATCGAAAAGAAAAGGGGCTCTTTTACAGGTTGGCTGATCATTTTACAGCCTCCTGCCTGATTTTAAGATAGAGGTAATCAAGATCATTGTAGCCACAAGCTTTGTAGATAATCCGTTTGATGACTCCATTGAAAGCTTCAATCTTCGCGCTGGTTATACGATGATGGCAGTACGACAGCAAGCCCTCTCTTGCCCTGTCCAAGCCCTTAGCAAACCTCTTAAGTTCTGCAATTCCGGTTTCTTTTGCTAACTCTATCCATCTATCCAGAAACTTGCCGGCACACGCTTTGTACGTGTACGTCCATAGCTGTTTGAGCATGTCTTTCAGGATGTAAGCCTGATTGAGATCCTCGTTCATGCTCAAGAGCTCTTTCAGACTGCTTTCTCGCTTTGGAGTCAGGTTCTCAGGGTTCATGAACAGGTTGAACCGCTGACCCTTGATAAAGGGCTTGTTCTCTTCTTCAGCCTGACGCCACTCCCTGCGCCTTATCTGATCTATCACATCATTATAATTGGCAATAATGTGAAACTTGTCGTATACAATATCCGCATTGGGCAAGTGCTCTTTCACCGAAGCCTGATAGCTGCCACCACGGTCTATGCCAACACACTCGATGCTCGCTTTTTGCTCTTCAGTCAGGCTGCTCAAGAACTCATCCAGAGTCTCTTTTCGCTTGCCTTCACCAAGGAAGAGGGTTTCTCCTGAGTCGGCGTTAAGAACAACGGTAAGATACTGATGGCCTTTGCCAATGGATTTTTCGTCAATGAGCAGAGCGCGAATACCGTCACGCTTTGGAGCTGAAAGCATTCTCAGCAGCATCTCTTTATCCCAACGACGGGCAGTACCACCGGATATAGCAATGAATTCAGGCACCTTGTCGCAGGGCATATAGCGACATAAATGGCTGACGTGTCGTTTAAGGCGATCGGTTGCCTGAGCCTTGGGAGTTAAACCAGGAATAGTAACGGTTTCAATATTGTTGCAGTGTGAGCAGCGGCCCTGAAAAGCTGTGAAGAGAAGATTTACCTGTAGAACTCCCAGTGGTAAATCCTGGACACACCGATCTTTTGTCTTCATTTGTCCCATAGGGGTTTCACATTGACTGCATTTCTCGTGCTGAATTCGGCCATCCCTGCGGAGATAGACAAAAGCTTGTTTGACTTCCCAATCAATATCAATCTGCTCGATTACCCAGCCGGGAAATGCGAACATAGGACGTAGTGAGGGTGTTGTACACATGTCTGATCCTTCAGAAATTTTGATCTGTTCAAATCAATCTTTCCTGAAAGGCTATTTCTGTTGCAACCCCTCATTTTCCATCAGCCAACCTGTAAAAGCCCCAGAAAAGGAATACCGTAAAAGCCGCTCTCGAAACTCGTGCAACAGGGAAAGAAGCCGCAAAAAATCGTAAAAAAGATAAGCGCAGCATCAGGAAATTGAAGATGCTTTAATAGCTAGAAAGAAAGCCAGACAGGCTCAAAAGGTACTTAATGAGGATACTAACACTGAGATAGAACAAGAAAGCACACTACAATCTGAAGAAAGTGCAACCAGCAAAACAAACGTCCGTCGTCATCTGATTAAAGGTATTAAAAAATGAGTAGGATTGAAATCAACCTAAACTACAGAATTAAGGGGCTTTTACAGGTTGGCTGATGGAAAATGAGGGGTTGCAACAGAAATAGCCTTTCAGGAAAGATTGATTTGAACAGATCAAAATTTCTGAAGGATCAGACATGTGTACAACACCCTCACTACGTCCTATGTTCGCATTTCCCGGCTGGGTAATCGAGCAGATTGATATTGATTGGGAAGTCAAACAAGCTTTTGTCTATCTCCGCAGGGATGGCCGAATTCAGCACGAGAAATGCAGTCAATGTGAAACCCCTATGGGACAAATGAAGACAAAAGATCGGTGTGTCCAGGATTTACCACTGGGAGTTCTACAGGTAAATCTTCTCTTCACAGCTTTTCAGGGCCGCTGCTCACACTGCAACAATATTGAAACCGTTACTATTCCTGGTTTAACTCCCAAGGCTCAGGCAACCGATCGCCTTAAACGACACGTCAGCCATTTATGTCGCTATATGCCCTGCGACAAGGTGCCTGAATTCATTGCTATATCCGGTGGTACTGCCCGTCGTTGGGATAAAGAGATGCTGCTGAGAATGCTTTCAGCTCCAAAGCGTGACGGTATTCGCGCTCTGCTCATTGACGAAAAATCCATTGGCAAAGGCCATCAGTATCTTACCGTTGTTCTTAACGCCGACTCAGGAGAAACCCTCTTCCTTGGTGAAGGCAAGCGAAAAGAGACTCTGGATGAGTTCTTGAGCAGCCTGACTGAAGAGCAAAAAGCGAGCATCGAGTGTGTTGGCATAGACCGTGGTGGCAGCTATCAGGCTTCGGTGAAAGAGCACTTGCCCAATGCGGATATTGTATACGACAAGTTTCACATTATTGCCAATTATAATGATGTGATAGATCAGATAAGGCGCAGGGAGTGGCGTCAGGCTGAAGAAGAGAACAAGCCCTTTATCAAGGGTCAGCGGTTCAACCTGTTCATGAACCCTGAGAACCTGACTCCAAAGCGAGAAAGCAGTCTGAAAGAGCTCTTGAGCATGAACGAGGATCTCAATCAGGCTTACATCCTGAAAGACATGCTCAAACAGCTATGGACGTACACGTACAAAGCGTGTGCCGGCAAGTTTCTGGATAGATGGATAGAGTTAGCAAAAGAAACCGGAATTGCAGAACTTAAGAGGTTTGCTAAGGGCTTGGACAGGGCAAGAGAGGGCTTGCTGTCGTACTGCCATCATCGTATAACCAGCGCGAAGATTGAAGCTTTCAATGGAGTCATCAAACGGATTATCTACAAAGCTTGTGGCTACAATGATCTTGATTACCTCTATCTTAAAATCAGGCAGGAGGCTGTAAAATGATCAGCCAACCTGTAAAAGAGCCAGAATTAAACGTTTCATAATAGATGGTCCAGAGTATGATGAGTCTAAGTTAAAGAGTTTTAAAAACAATCCTCTGACAGAAGCTATCCCAAAGAGAATACGGTCACAAGATGTTTTTGAAAGTGTATTATTCAAACTGCCGTACCATGAAGAAAGAGATGAAAATGGAGAGCTTTCTATAGAAGATTTAGAATTTGATGATAAAGCGCAGCTTTCTATCCTGATATCTGACTTTAGCCTTCCAGAAACAAAAAAATGGTTTACTTTCTATATGGATTTATACCGAATAATTATTGATGGTTATAAATCAAGGAGTCCATTTTCTGTACAAGGAGAAATAACCAAGAATACTATTGCTATAAATAAAAAGAAGGGATTCAAGTATGATCAAGTAATAGAGATTCTTAAAGAAATAAGAACCTGCAATACAACCTCAAAAACATCTTTGCTTTCAGGTCCATCAGGTACTGGAAAAACCTTCAGAGCTGAACAAATTCTTTCACTCATACCAAATATCATACGGCATAAAAAATACAAAGGTAAAAATGTTCGCTTTACACAACTAACATGGGTAAAGATTGACTGCCCTGCAGGTGGCTCCGAAAAAGGTCTGTGTTTGTATTTCTTTGCTATGCTGGATTACTTGCTCAACAATCAGGGTAATGATAGATATTACAATAATTCTAGCTTTAGAAAGAGCCTTGATACTCTCCAGCTTGACATGGCTATTGCAGTCGCTACTCATAATATTGGTCTGATTGTCATTGATGAACTACAAAACCTTCTTGAATGCTCCACATCTTCAAGAGTAATGAGATTTTTGGATACTTTAGTTAATGTTGTAGGCGTACCGATTCTATATATTGGGACATCAAAAGTTTACAAACTATTCTGCCCAGATAAAGTTATAAGTTTCAGAACTGTTCGACGAATTGCTACTGGTTTTTACAGCGAAGCAGATCGGTACAATCAAAATGATACATTCTGGAGGGAAATGGTGATAATTTACTGGCAAAACCTGTTATGTGTGAATGAGAGTGACCCCAGTGAAGAAATTTTTGATTTGATTTATCAAAAAACTCAAGGTGTTCCGGCAATTCTGGAATATTTAATGACACGGATGAACACTTTCATTGCTGATCATGGACTCGAAACCATAGACTCTGCATTCATCAAAGATATATATAAAACCCAGCTCGTTCCCCTTCATGAAGCCGTTGCAGCATTAGCGGTTGGAGACACCAGAACCTATGACGATCTTTATCCGATTTCAAAACTGTTGATTGATAAGTTTGATGATGACGAAGGCTCCTCACCTCAGCAGGCTGAAAAAGTGGACTCTGAACCACCGTTTTCGAAAGCTCCTGACATAAAAGAAAGCCTTTCTGAACTTGATACAGAAAAAGAAATGTCAGACCTTGAGGCTCTACTTCCGGAATAAAGTTTGACCTTCATGTAATGCTTTGATCTGGTTTAGTTGACCAATGTCGATGCCCTCTCCGGTCATTTATGAGAAAATTCCCACCATTCTCTCAGAGCACACGGACTCGCCCCCATGAGCCGAGGCATCGACAATTCAAAACTCACTGAAACCGACATTATCACCAAGTTCATCCTCCCGGCCATAAAAGACTCCGGCTGGGACGACATGACGCAAATCCGTCAGGAAGTAAAACTGCGTGATGGCAAGGTAGTGGTTCGTGGTCGTGTGGCTGCCCGTAAGAAGGTAAAGTCAGCGGATATTGTGCTGTACCACAAGCCCAGCATGCCGTTGGCAGTCATTGAAGCCAAAGCGAACAAACATGAGATTGGCAAGGGTATGCAGCAGGGGCTCGATTATGCCCGCCACCAAAAAGCCTAACAAACCCGTCTGCATCTGGCCGATGCTATGGTTGAGGAGGCGCTGGAGTAAGTGATATGAATCAGCAGTATCTGAATGCACTGGAACGCAGTAAAGCCGTTGCCAGAACTGAATATAAATTCGCCCGTAACAACCTGCATACAACACACAAACTGGTTTCGAGTCTGCGCCGTGATATAGGGTTGCTTGTGTCAGAGAGCTATGGCCTGTTTGCTGCCAGTGACCCATCCAATATCCAACTGGGTAAAATTGCCAACAGTCTTGACCATGAATTGAATACAGCTCTTGAGCGGTATGAAGCATCCCTGAAAACAAAAGCCCAACAGCTGGAAAACTTTACGGTCATGTTATTTGGTCAAACCATGGTTGGCAAAAGCACTATCCGGGAAGCCATTACCGGCGGTAACGGTGACACCATTGGCAAAGGCGCCCAACGTACCACACGGGATGTTCGGGAATACCAGTGGAATAACCTGCGAATGGTTGATACGCCAGGGTTTGGTGCCTGGGCCGGAGAAGAAGACACTCGTATAGCCCATGGTGTTGTGGACGAAAGTGACCTGATTCTGTTTCTGCTTAGTGATGACAGTATCCAGGAATCCACCATTAAAGAGATGAAGCTGTTAAGGGCAAAGAACAAGCCCGCTATTTTTGTCCTGAATGTGAAATTTGATCTGACTAAAAATTTTAATCGTAAGCGATTTCTGAAAGACCCGGGAAAGTATCTGACAGGTGATAAGGTTGATGGACATATCCAGCGGCTCCGTGATATGGCCAGAACGGAGCTGGATATGCGCCAATCCAGCATCAAGGTTGTGCCATTGCATGCTCTAGCGGCTTTTATGGCGAAACAATCCGAAAACCCAGAAGAAGCCCGTCAGTTATTGGAAGCCAGCCGCTTACCCGTCCTGTTTGATCTGCTTAGTACCGAAATTGCGCGCAATGGTGCTGTACGTCGTATTCAGTCTATTGTCGACGGTGCTCATAATCAGCTGGCCTTTCTAGATTCACACCTGCTGAAGAATGTTGAAAACCTCGAAAAATACAGCAAAACCATTGCCGAGAAGCGCAATCACTTTGACGAGTGGTTCAAAAGATATAATCAGAATGTTTTGCCAGAACTGATTGATCTCCGGGTGGATGATATCTTCGATAAGCTGAAACAAACAGTCAGTCAGTTTGTTGATGAACATATTGAAAGAGATGACTTTAACCAGAGCTGGTCAGATCATATCAGCCATTTTGGTTTGCAGCAGCAACTGAAACAGTTAATGGCAGAGCTTCAGGAAGATATCCACAAGCAGGTAGAAAAATTCAACAAGGAAGTTCAGCACGATTTGAGATTCGCCCAAACCATCAATCAGGGTGAGTCATCCTCTTTCGACACCACTGACTATAAACGTATAACTGGTTGGGGGGCAGCTCTTGCCGGTGGTCTGGGTACACTGGCTTTGACTATGTCCTGGAATCCAGTTGGTTGGGGGCTGATGGCGGCCGGCTTTATTTTTGGTCTCTTCAATTTCTTTACCGACAGCAAAGAGAAGAAACTGAGCAAGCAGAAAAGCAAAGCAGCAGCAGATATCCGCAAAAACATTGATGAACAGAAGGGCAAGGCCAAGAAAGAGATTGAGAGCTGGTTCAGTAAGAATGTTGAAAACAAGGTCGTCAAAACAATCATCAGTGATACTGATAACTTGCTGGCCGGTGTTAATGGCTTTTGCGCCAAACTCAGCAACGCTTCCAGTGAGTGCGACACTTTGCTGAATGCTGTTAATAGCCGCTTGATTCAACAATCAGCAATAGCTTTAACCAAAGAGCAGGCTCCTCCAATAAAACGTATTGTACGCCTTCCTGGCGAAGGCTGTTTCTTTACAGTGGACGGTTATTTCCGTAATTCACAACTGTTAAAAACAGTTGGATTGGCATTGAATGAATTCGTAACCGTTGTTTATGAGGGTTCACCGGAAAATATGCTGGCCCACGCCCTTGGTATTAACCGTAATCCGGAAGCCCGAATTGAGATCAGTGGCACACAGGCCAAAATCTGTGTACCTAAAAAACTGATGGGCAAAGTCATTGGTCGCAATGGCTGGCGCATCAAGCTGGTTACTGCCCTGCTGAACCTGCGCATTCAAGTAACCGAATCAGCTTAGTATTGAGAAGTTGCAACAGATGATTAATTTATCCTTATATCAGAGAAAGACCCGACAGCTACATCAGCGAGTACTGGAGGTTCTTGAACCAATCGACTCGTCCGCTTACTTTGCAGTGAAGGATGCCTACGACAGTGATGAGCCAAAACTGCAACTGGCTCTGATCGGACAGTATAACGCCGGTAAGTCCACCATAATTAAGGCTCTCACTGATAATCAGGACATCAAAATAGACTCTAATGTCTGTACCGATGATGTGACCGCCTATGACTGGAACAATATTCGTATTCTGGATACTCCGGGAATCCACGCCGGTCGGGAAGATCATGACAAAACAACCTACAGCGCTATTGATAAAGCTGATCTGTTGATTTTCGCTATCACCAATGAGTTATTTGATGATGTGATTGGCAAACACTTTCGACAGTTAGCCTTTGAGCATCAGAAAGCCAAAGAGATGTTACTGGTTGTCAACAAGATGGCCCGAGACAGTGGTACACCGGACATCAAAATTCCTTCTTTATTACCTGTACTTGAACCATCTTTGCCTGAAGATTTTCAGACTACTTTTATTGACGCTGAGTGCTATCTGGAAGCTCAGGAAGAGGATGACCCTGAAGATCGCGCTGAGTTGCTGGAAGAAAGTCATTTTGATGAGCTGGTCACCGCCATCAACCGATTTGTTACCAGTAAAGGCATTATGGGGAAGTTAACAACGCCCCTTTCGACCATGCAAACTGTTGTACGCAAACTGCAGACTGAAAAATCCGTATCTGATCCAAATGAACAGATACTAGTGGAGCTGTTACATAGGAAACAGGCCATTCTTCGCGAGGCTGGTCTACGCCTAAAACGAACCATGCAGGAAATGCTGAGGCGTACAACCTATGAAGTAGCTGGTGAAGGTGACCGTGTCGCTGAATCACTGAGTGAAACCAGTTCTGAAGAGAAAGTGAAAGAAAACATAGAGACTGCAAAAAAGAACTGCGAATCCGCTCTTGCCAAATTAAATGAGAATTATGCCGATGCGGTTAAGCAACACGTCGAGCAGCTTGAGTTTGAACTTAAACAGCTTGAAGAAAGCCAGTTAGCACAATCTCTTAATAGTGCCATTGAGCGTATTGCCAGCCTGTCTGCGGCAGATATTGATCAACTCGGAAGTGATGTAACGATTAATTCATACGACACAGGAAGCAAGGAGCGTTATGGCAAACTGGCAGGCTGGGCTCACAAAGGTTTGAATTTTACATTCAAGAGTGCTCAGGGAGCGAAAGCAACAGCTGGCAATATTGGTTCGGCAACAGCTGCGTCCGGGAGCCAAATTCACCAGGGGGTTAAGTTTGTCGGCAAGATGATTGGCTACAAGTTCAAGCCATGGCAAGCAGTTAACATTGCCAAAAATATTGGAAACTTTGCCCGATATGCCGGCCCTGTCCTATCTCTGATTGGTATTGGCTTTCAGATATACGACGATATCAAACAGGAAGAGTGCCGCCAGAGTTTACATAAAGCACGAGCGGACGTACGTCGGGATTTTCTCAAGATTTCTCGCGACCTGGATCAGGACTTCCAACAGCAAATTCTGCAGGTCTGTGAAGATATTCACAGCGATACACTTTCTCAGACGCAGTCAGTACTAGATGAAATGACAGCTGGAGCTATTCAGAAAAATAGTCAGCTTGAGCAGCTTCATCAGCTTGATCGTGATATCAGTGGGCTAATTGGTGAAATTCAGCAGGCAGCCTGATATTTTTGACCGAAATACTCCTTGTAACTGTTTCGGTCATTTCTTTTTCAGAAGTTTCAAAGTAAATGACAATAATTAATACTCATGTATTTTCAGTGAAGGCTTTACTGGAAAAACAACTATCTGTTCCTGATTACCAACGCCCCTATAAATGGCAACCAAAGCACGTTAACCAACTGTTGGATGATGTCATTCTTCACCGCAACAAGAGCAGCTACCGGCTGGGTACGGTGGTGTTGCATCAGGACGATGACAATAAGCAGCTGAATATTGTTGACGGGCAGCAACGTCTATTAACCCTGACACTGCTGTGTACGTTGCTGGATAAAGGCAAGAACTTTCGCCCCGTGCTGCTGGAACAGACTTTCAGCTGACGGGTGACACGGGAGAACCTTCAGCATAATGCGGCGGTGATTGAAAGTCGGGTTCGGCAACTCAGTGAAGCGGATCGGGAAGAACTTATCCATTTTGTTCTTCATGACTGTGAGCTGATCACTGTTACACTGGATAGCCTGAGTGAAGCTTTCCAGTTTTTCGATTCCCAAAATGCCCGTGGTAAAGTCCTTGAACCTTATGACCTGCTCAAGGCATTTCATCTGCGGGAAATGGCGAACAACACTGAGGAGGAGCGCACCCTCTGTGTGGAGCAGTGGGAGAACAGTGTCAGTCCTGACCACACCCAGAAAAACATGCCCCCGAGCCTGCACACCATTATGAGCGACTATCTATTTCGTCTGCGGTGCTGGTCTGCCGGGAAGCCTGGCCAGTGGTTCAGCCGCCATAATGTCGATGTGTTCAAGGGCGTAAACCTCGATCAAAAAAACTACCCGTTTGCAGCGGTGATGCGGACACTGGATTATCAGGTTGATCAGTACAATCTCGATCCGGTAAGACGCTGGGATCAACAGGTTATGAGTTATCCGTTTCAGGTGGATCAAACCATGCTCAACGGTAAACGCTTCTTCGAGTATATCCAATACTACATCAAGACCTACAAAACGTTGTTTATTGATGACAAGCCCGAACTTCAGAAACTGATGAAAATCATCAATAACTACAAAGGGCGCAGCCGTAAAGGCGACCATTATGTTCGTAATTTATTCTTTTGTGCGGTTATGCAGTATTACGACCGTTTTGGTGATGAAGAATTGGAGAAGGCTGCGCTGCTATGTTTTGTCTGGAGTTATCGAATCCGGCTGGAACAGAATCGCATGGTTATTGAGTCTATTGATAATCATGCCAGAACCCTGGGTGAGCTGCTGTATGTTATCCGGCATGCCTTACACCCACAGGAGGTGCTGGCATTTCCGGTGGCTCCCGTCCTGAATAAAAATATTAAAGGGACCAACCTTGATAATAAAAACCCTGAAGTGAATGGCCTCGTTGAACAGTTTGAAGAGATGGGATATATCCAATGAGCAGAAACCAGTATGAAGATATTGAGGAGTTGTCCGTAGCCAAATTGTTCTGCAGTCACAAGTATGTGATTCCCATCTACCAGCGCAACTATGCCTGGAGTGAACCGGAAGTTGAGCAGCTGATTCAGGATGTGATGGATGTTGCTCTGCAAAACAGCGAATCCGATTATTATCTTGGCAGTCTGGTCACTTATCGTCGTGACAACGGTTTATTTGAAACCATTGATGGCCAGCAGCGCCATACGACTTTGAGTATTTTGCTGTCTGTACTCAAAAACGAGTTCAAGCAGGATTTGGGTGATATTGATCATATCAACCTTGGTTTTGATAGTCGTCCCAAGTCTGACCAGACCCTTAGAAAGTTGTTTTCAAATCCGAAGCGTCGTGGAGATGAACCGGAAGAACGCACTATTCGCTCAGCCTATGAAGTGGCTTATCGATTTCTTTCCAGAGAAAAGAGCAGTGTTAAAGCATTCACCCGTTACCTGCTTAATCGTGTGAAAATTCTGCGGGTTGTTGTCCCTGCTGATACTGATCTAAACCATTACTTCGAAATCATGAACAACCAGGGCGAGCAGCTTGAAAAGCATGAAGTACTTAAAGCCCGGATGATGGAAAAGTTGGGTTCGAATGATGAACGCACCGCTTTCGCGAAAATCTGGGATGCCTGTGCGGATATGAACCGGTATGTGCAGCTGGGCATTGATGCCGGTGTTCGGGAAGCGGTTTTCGGGAAAAACTGGAATGTTATGCCTGAGGAATTTTCCGATCTTACTGAGGTCTTTGCAAATCCAGATGAAAACACAGAAACGCAGACGCTGGCTGACATTATTGCCACGCCTGTTTTTAAGAGCTATCGCAGTGAATCCAAAACTGAAGAGTCTGGTACTTTCAGCTCAGTGGTTACTTTTCCCAACTTCCTGCTGCATGTGTTGAGGGTTCTGACCAAAAACGATGTGCCTTTAGACGACAAGCGCCTACTGGATACCTTCGACCAGTTTATGCCAGGGGAAGAGGATGACCCACAGTGGTTTATTATCGGCCTGCTTAAAGCTCGTTTGCTCTTCGATTGCTATATCATCAAAAGAGAAAACGAAGAGGACTGGAGCCTTAAGAGTTTAAAGCTTTACACCCGAAGGCAAAAAAGCTTTGGCTATGTGAATAGCGATAACGATGAAAAACTGAATCAGCAACTGACCATGCTGCTTTCGATGTTTCATGTTTCCTTTCCTGCCCAGGTCTATAAACACTGGTTCAATGCTGCACTGAACTATCTATACATAACTTGTGAAAATAGCGAATGTTGGACGATTGATGGCAAAGGCTATTTAGAGTTTCTTGAAGGGCTGAACGATACCTTTTTCTATGGTCGTTATGGTGTCTTTAGCGGTGGCGAACCCATTGATTATTATGATCTGACTTATAATGATCACAAGGTACCTGAAGAGTTTGATGTGTCCCATCTGGATCAGGCGACCAATGTTCAGAACTTCATCTTTAATCGTCTGGATTATCTGCTCTGGAAGCGTTTGAAGGCTGGAGAAACCTTTAAAAACGTGAACATGGACTACGTGAACAAACGACTCAATGGCTTCAGTTTCACCTTCCGTACTTCTGTTGAGCATTATTTCCCACAGCATCCTTTGGGGGCTGAGCCAATGGGTAATGTGGATCGCTTTGGCAACTTGTGCCTGATTAGTCGTAGTAACAATTCCAAGCTGAGTAATTATCTTCCTACAGCCAAGAAGGAACACTATGAAAAGGCTACGGCGGTGGAGAGCTTGAAGCAGGTGTTTATGATGAGCTATGAGGATTGGGGGAGTAAATCTCAGAGCATGATTGAAGAGCATGAAGAGATGATGGTTGAGGTGCTTTGCAACGCTAGTTGATTATCCAGCGTTAATGTCCGTGACACTATTGCTACGGACAATATTTTTTTCTAAAAAAAGTATAAACGCCGCTTTTGCTGTCGCAGCCTTGAATCTGGTTTAAAAACAAAGGAGAAAAATATGACCAAAGTAAAAGCCGTGATTAATCGTTCTCTGGAGCTACAAATAGGTTCTTCCCTGTTTTAAGTGGGTAGTTTTCAACGATGTACGCCAGTGGGGTACAAGTCCAAGCCTCCAAGATGAAAGTAGATCGCTGTCTTATATCTTTCACGGTTTCGAAAGCCACAAGCCCGATTCTTCAAACTCTGAATCTTGCTGTTCACTCCCTCTGCTCGACCGTTATTAGCCTCAAGGACAATAGCGTTGATGATACCCCACAAGTGCTCTTTGACCGTTCTGGCAACTTCTTTTATGGGCTCAAGCCGACATCTCTGCGCCCAGCATAGCCACCTCTTCCAGGCCTTGATTGCCCAAGCTCTGGACTTGTAATTCCATAAGCTCATTGCCATTTGCCGGATGGCCCAGGCGCGAGCTGTTTTAAGTGTCGAGTTTCTCAGTGGTTCGAAGTTATCCCACTGCTCTTCAGACATGTTTTCAGGGTTAGTCAGCCAGTCGTAGCGAGTCCCCTTAAGCAGCTCTACACCTTGGTTTACAAGGGCTTTGTTCTCTTCTATCCGAACCTTGTTGACAGCTTTACCCAGAGACTGAGCAACGTGAAACTTATCAAATGCAATCTTCTGATCTGCGTCTGGAACATTCTCACTGACTGACTTGATGTAAGCCTTGGACATGTCCATCGTCACGCATTCGATCCCCTCTTTATGGTCATAGGGCAGTGTGTCAAAGTACTCGTTGAGACTGTCACTTTTACGGTCATCAGAAACGTGAATAACAACGCCTTGGTCGTGGTCAGTGACCACTGTGACGTATTCATGATGCTTTTGAAATGAGGTTTCATCAACAGCGATTCGTTTTGGTGGCTTAGCATCACGACGAGCCAGTCCTCTCTTCACTGCACGCTGCTGAATACCGTCTATGGCATTCCAACCAAGCTTCATTTGTCGTGCAACTGCCTTCGTAGTTGCCTCCTTTAGCCAGTCAATAACAAGGGCTTCAAACAGAGCTGTATATCGAGAGTCAGATTCAGCCCAGGGCACATTGATGGCTAACACCTTATGCTCAGGGCACTGGGTCCGTGGAACCCTGGCAACTAGAATAGTCTGAAACTGACAGGTATCCAGATGACGCCACTTCTGAGTGATGTGGTCGTAGCCAGAGCAGGGCTTATCGCAAACACTGCATTTGCAGGCCTTTTTACCATTGTGTTCAATGAATACCCGAACCTGTTGATCCTGTAATGACAATTCAACTTCAGAAACGAACCAAGGAGACTCAATACCCAGTATTTGAGAATAGAGTTGCTTATCACGCATCGGTGCATCCTTGCATTGAGTGCTTCAGAATATAATAAATCACCCACTCAAATTGAGGAAGAGCCTACAAATAACAGCATTAGCTACCCGAATGGGGATGGAAGCTCTTCCTGTGGCAGAGAATGACGGAACCCACCAGATCGAAATAAAGTTTGGCTATATGGAGCCTAGGGAGCACCTGTATATCGACCGACACACTGCAATTGATAAAGAAATGTTACAGCTGGTTTTACATCCTGAACTGAGTCAGGCATTAGAAGCAAAGCTGAAGGCAATTCCTAATGTTGAGCGTTGGCTAAACCGGCGAAGGCCTGCTGAGCCTGAGATTCACACAAGTAGCCAATACAGCGGTTTCAAAAATAAACTTCCAACGGGGGAGCATAGAGGTTGTGCCTGGCGTATCCCTTCTGGTGATAGCCTGAACACATTAGAAGCGGTTATGCATGCGTTGACGTCATAACCCCAGAGCCCTCCACAGATTACAACAAGCCCAGTTAAAAATCTGGGCACTGCTCTATTGCTTTTCGCACAAATAAACAACACCTGCCATATTTACCAATTCCTCGAGTTTAGAGAATTATAAGTACTAACGTTTTGTATTTTTTGATGCCGAAATAGGTTAAGCAACCGCTTCATCTACCAGGAAAAAGCGGTTGCCATGCTCACTTCAGATCAGAAAGTAATCCTTCGAGAGCTTTCTTTATATACGACATTTCTTGCAAAAGCGCTATCACCACTTGCGGCACCGACGTTCTGTGAGTTACTTCTGGGTGGCATGCTTTCTGGCGAAGGCTTTGTTACACAAGCCCTTCTGACGATCCACTACGAAAATTTCTGGAACAGCTACCATCATTGGGTCTCCCAAGGTAAGTGGCGTTGGCGAAACCTGGCGCATCGTCTGATATTGCTGGTCAGTTCTAAAGTGCCTGACGGTCAGACCATTCCCCTGATTCTTGACGACCTGACACTCGAACGTTGCTCTGACAAAGCACCGGCATGCCGAATACATCACCAACACAGCAAGAAAAAGAACCGGTGTACTTATCTTCTTGGTCAATGCTGGGTCTTTCTGGCTATTCCTTTCCAGAGACCATCAGACAAGGTGCATACTGCGGTTCCAGTGATGGCATTTCCATCACCTAAATCAGGCAATATCAGTAAACTTAAAATTGCAAAGGCCATGCTGAAATCTGTACGGCAGACTCTTCAGGGGCGAGCTTTGCGGCTACTCACTGACTGCTGGTTTATGAATCACACCATGATGCAGCCCGCGCTTGAGCTTGGGTATGAGGTCATTGGCCATATACCCAAAAACCGGGCACTTTATGCGCTTCCAGTCGATGCGCTTCCTCCCTCTCCTTTCAAAAGGAAAGGCCGCAAGCGTAAGTATGGTGTCAAAATGACACCTGAGGAAGTAGAGAAATTACCAGAGACCAAGATGACTCTCTGGCTTTACAGAAAGAACCGGACTGTCTCTTTTCGTTCCTGTATTTGCCGGGCTCGTTTTTTGAAAGGCCGTATTGTCCGAATCGTCTGGAGTCGTTTTGAAAACGACAAGGGAGAAACAGAAACCAAACTATTTCTGTCCACCAATCCTGACCTGAAAGCCGATGAAGTGCTATTAGCCTACTCGCTCAGGTGGCCTATAGAGCCTATGTTCCAGCAACTGAAACACGAGTTTGGATGCAAGCATTTATGGCAGCAGAAACTCAGAACGCTGTTACGATGGATGCACATTAAAATGGCAGGGTATGCGCTGTTGCAATTGCTGACCATTTGTCAAAATCCAGCGGCTATTGCCCTGGCCAAAACTGCCTGGAGGCATCCCGATACTGTCACGGCCGGAATGCTTAGGCGCGCGCTGTTTTGGATTATTCCGCAGTTTCGAATTCGTGGCTGCTGGAACCGATATGAGCAAAAATTAGAGCTGAAATTGCCGGATAAAAACGAACGTCCGGATAGTTTTTTGGAAAAAGCGGCATAAATGAACTCAGAACCAATGATTTAAACGGTTCAGGCAGGTTTAAATTGTGCGCCTGACGGGGTTGGCTGTGCCGACACTAAATATTTTACCGAACGTTCATGTTTTAAGAACTCTAAACCTGAGTACCAATTCCCCCCCCAATAATCAGGCCTTGCAGAGAATATACAGAAAAAATGAACAAACCTGTTGGTTTTTGTTATTCGTCCAGACATAATAATTCCAGACACATAGCAACAAGACTAAAAAGATGGCCAAGCTTCCTTTCACCAAAGACTTTGCATTCGAAATTGTTGAGGACTATCTCCTCTATACCATGGATATTATTTGGTGTGTTACCAATTATGACCACCTCAAGAGAACCAAAGAGTTACTCCTGGGACATAGAGATGGCTCATTACTGGATTCCGTCTTCACTTATGCAGAAACAGGCATTTGGAATGGATCAAGTCCTGACGAAGCGTTCCCTATATTTCTTGATTTATTTGAGATGCAGATGCCTGATTATCTAGGTTATGGAAATCATGACAGAAGAGAAGAGCTGGCACCTCTCATCGATATGATGACAACTCGTTTCTATATCGATCCTTTTGAAGGTATTAGCCTCTGGGGTTACGACCTCGAAGACTTCCAAACTACAGATTTCTACGACCCCGAAAATGAATATCTCCTGATATCCCGAAAAAGTCTGGCGCTACTGGAGGGCAAAACAGAAGAAACCATTCGTGCCGCAATGTACAAAGATGGAGACCTGAGGCTAAAGCCTGTCAGGAGAGACTTGTACAGCCCTGTAGATATTAAACGCTGGCAAATTGCTACCGGCTCTTTTCAACCCAGCTTATACCTCCGAGAGGTAGAGCTTGAGCCAGAGTTCAGCCTTACTTCCTTCGACAGTTTACGGGGCTGGTTAAGGAGTTATGGAGAAGAACAACAAACAGGCAAAACAGTAAAGATTCATGAAGTCAAAAGAATATTACCTGGTTCTGCCCAGGCAGGCTTCGAAGAGTTTATGAATTGCTCTGATGAAGCGACTTCCTGGTTCGACTTGGAAGCAGCAGAAGCAATGGCTGAATGCTTACAGGTCAGCCCTCGCTGGCTTGCAGAAAATGTATTCCGGCTGTTTGACTCACATTCCAGAAAGCAGCAAATCGAAAGCTTGCCGTCTAATGAGTCTTTCAAAGCCCGTCTTGAAAAGCAGAAGGCCGGTGACATAGCCGATGAGGTCCCGGCTACTCACGAAAATATTGAGTGCCTGCTGGATGCTTGCCAATGGTTGCAGCTACACCCGCTACAAAGAAAAGCGACTGCAAAAATTTCAGGATACCTGTCGGAATCAGGCACCACCCTGCTTCATGAATTCAACCTCCGAAAACAGTATGTCTGGGTTCCAAAAAACGACGGAGAACACCTACCTCTTTCCAAAAGGTTTTACCCTAGTTCTGACGTTGGAGTTGACGGGCGCTATGGAAGAAACAGCGGGATAAAGAAGTTCGACACGCTTGCATATGCTGATTTATACCGGATCCAAATTGAAAGCTGTGGTGATCTTCGTATGGTTCTTGAGCAGTTGAAATAGGCTCTATCTGGCAACAATAACAATAAAAGAAGGCTCAAATATGAAAACCACAAAACACGCCTCTGAGAGACTCCAGCAGAGAGGAATCCCGGCAGAAGTACTGGATATTCTCGATGCCTTCGGCTTTGAAAGCATCCAGAGAAACGGGATCGTTAAACAGCGCCTGCCCAGAAGGGAAGTCTCTGCAATCAAGAAGAAGCTCCGCAAGGCGTACCAATTCATTGACCGGCTGGATGACAGCTACTGTATCAAAACCGAGGACGATCTCGTCATAACTGTTGCACACCAATACCAATAAGAGAGTAGACATGCAAAACAACAAAACGATTGCTCCGACACTCAACAATTTCGTTAATGCTGTAAAGAACTACGAACCTGCTGGCTCAAACCTTCCAGAATCTCTGGAATTGTACAACGACGGACAAATAGCAACTTTCTATGCGCCGTTTGAATACATAAACACCAAGGCTCGCGTTGTGATTTGTGGAATCACGCCCGGCTTTCAGCAAGCAGACCTCGCTCTCGCTACTGCCAGAGATGCACTGAAGAATGGTGCCACGCCAGAAGAAGCATCGAAACTGGCAAAAAATACGGCCAGTTTTGCCGGTGTAATGAGAAGCAACCTTGTCGCCATGTTGGATGACATTGGTGTAAATGAGTTGCTTTCATTAAGAAGCTGCTCTGGCCTGTTCGGTGATGCAGCTGGGGATGTTCATTATACATCTGCACTGCGTTACCCCGTTTTCTACAGGGGAAAGAACTATAGCGGTGCTCCGTCTATGGTGAGAACCCCTGCTCTGCGCTACCAGCTGGATCATTTTTTGACAGAAGAATGTCAGGCTCTCTCGAAAGCTCTTTGGATTCCTTTAGGTCCTAAGGTTGCCGAAGCTCTGGAATATATTTCAAAGCAAGGAGTCATAAGCCCGGATCAGATTTTGACCGGACTTCCTCATCCGTCTGGAGCAAATGCAGAGCGCATCAGCATTTTTCTCGGCAGAAAAGCCCCTGAAGCAGCATCAGCCAAGACCAACCCGCAGGTCTTGTTAGATGCGAAAGAACGGCTGCTCAAGAAAGTTGTAAATCTTGCTGCGTAACTTGGTGTTATTACCAGTCTCAGCGACCAGTTGGGACTGGTGCAGGAATACAAAAGCATGAAAACAAATATTTCACTGTCTCAAATAACAAACGTTGCATCGGTACCGGAGTGCAGGCCTCTGAAAGAAACCAGATTCTGGCGAACTAACGTAGGGCTGATTTCCAGTCATATGTTGCAGGTATTGCAGGCAGAACTTGAGGAGCATCACGGCCATACTGTAGCAGACGCATGTATGAATTCACTTGTAGAGCATGCTCTGTATGACTATTTGTCGGGTCGAATTGATAACGAGTCACTACTTATGTACCAACTGCCAATTCGAGCGTCGGATATAGCTGCCGCCATTAAAAGCCTTAATCAGCTTGCAGGTATGGAGAAATTAGCAGTGATGTTCAGCCTGGTTGAGGGTATCACTCTGACCGATTCTGTCCGTTTAGCATGGGATGAAATTGATTATAAGGCATTGCAGCCTGTATCTGTTTCCATGCTTCGCTCTACCCCCGTTCACATGGATGTGCCATATGTGTTCTGGAGGCTGGAGCCGGATCATGATGATCACCCCATTCCGCTCTTTGGGTTTGTGAGACATTTTACGGAGCTGTCGGGAATGACATGGAAGCGGTTTGCTAAGTGTATATCTATTGCTGAAATTGACTTCACGAACAGTGTCGTTAAAGGTACAAATCACATGTGCATATTCCGGCCTCTCGTGAACACCCAAGCTAAAAATGAAGAGAGGCAGTGCTTAGGGAAGCAGAGGTGTTCACGCTTTCCGGATTAGGTATTCATTTTGACTGGAATATGCACCCTCGTTAACTGCCCTGCCATCAACCGATAAACTTCGGGAGGTGAGTAGTAAGACCTACTGTCAGTTCGGTTATCCAGCCTGACAAACCTCAAGCTTTGCTTGACTAACCCGATATGAATTACTATTGTTCAGTTAGCTCATCCACCATGCTGTGGAAGGAGTAAAGAAGGCGTCACAATAATCAATTGCGGCGCCTTTAGTCTTTTTAGACCTTCTGAATTCCCTGATCCTGCCAGTATTTCTGGTACTCTTTTTGGAGTTTTCTCCTTTTGTGCTCTCTATCGATGCAATATGCTGTCCAAGGCAAGATGTAACTGCCCCGATCTGCCAGGACGACCAGATAGTCAAGCTCTTCCAGCCAAAGCAAAACTCTTGTTTCATTCCTTCTGCGCTGATTTCGCCAAACCTTAATGACACCATCATCAGAATGCTCAATGACAGGCGCTGGCCAGCGAATCCTTTCCATCCGGCGAAGATCTGGAGTTCGCTCTTCCTCCACGCTGCCTTCAGAGATCATGTGCCAAAAAGTGGCTTCCTTGCCATGGACTTCAGGATGCCGTTTTAACCCAAGCGTACGACCTTCAAAAATGGGTTTCCGCTGGACAAAATCTTCCATAAATATCTGATAAACAGCACTGAAAAAGTCATCCCATGAACCGCTATAGTCTTCGAGTCTAATAAGAGGAGGCAACCAGTCTGGTTCTGAATTGTCAGGCATTAGCTCCCCCCACAGGTGTCCACTTCAGCAAATTGCATTTATTCTCTTTCAGCAGTGTTGACCGGGTCAGGCTGTATCTGGAGCGTTGCCGCATTCGCTCGACCATCTGCCTTTTGGCTGTGCTATTGAACTCTCCCCTGTTTGCATACATCACAGCTCCAATCAATAAATCTGCCAGTTGCATATGATCAACGTGCTTTGACTCAACCAGCTGAACTCTCTGGACTACATGCTGGGAGAAGTCATAGAGGTTATTGCAAAGAGCATCATGCAATTTACGAACCTTATTGCCACCCTGGGTATCCTTGATATCCAGGTAAATACGGTAATGAGCCTGAGGATCAAAGATAGCCTTGAGCATGGTGAAATACATTTTGTAATACCATGTATCGTGATCCTGCCCGAACCGGGCATGATTTAATGCGCTTTTATCAGCAATAACTCCTCGAAAGTGCAAGTCATCGTCATCAAAGAAATAGTCCAGAATATCGAGATAAAAAGGTAGTTTTGCTGGTGAAACACTGGTCCATTTAATTTCCATCTGAGGCGAGAGACCATGTTTCTGTCGAATTTCCCTCAGTCTGCGAGCTACTTCCCTGCGCTTGCTGACTGGGCACCAGATAGCACCCAGCACCATAAAAGGCTGCCTGTCGTTTTCGAGGTGACAAGATTCGTCGCAATAGACGTTATAGAGTTCGCTCAACAAAGTACTCCTGCTGTTTACCATGATGATCTGTTTTCACAAAAGCTCTCCCCTAGCGAACGACTGCTTAAATAAAAAACCGTCTTCATTGCCTGAGTGAAGCTCCAGTTTGACAATGTTTTGTGGCTCTTTTACAGGTTGGCTGATCATTTTACAGCCTCGTGCCTGATTTTAAGATAGAGGTAATCAAGATCATTGTAGCCACAAGCTTTGTAGATAATGCGTTTGATGACTCCATTGAAAGCTTCAATCTTCGCGCTGTTATACGATGATGGCAGTACGACAGCAAGCCCTCTCTTGCCCTGTCCAAGCCCTTAGCAAACCTCTTAAGTTCTGCAATTCCGGTTTCTTTTGCTAACTCTATCCATCTATCCAGAAACTTGCTGGCACACGCTTTGTACGTGTACGTCCATAGCTGTTTGAGCATGTCTTTCAGGATGTAAGCCTGATTGAGATCCTCGTTCATGCTCAAGAGCTCTTTCAGACTGCTTTCTTGCTTTGGAGTCAGGTTCTCACCAAGGAAGAGGGTTTCTCCTGAGTCGGCGTTAAGAACAACGGTAAGATACTGATGGCCTTTGCCAATGGATTTTTCGTCAATGAGCAGAGCGCGAATACCGTCACGCTTTGGAGCTGGAAGCATTCTCAGCAGCATCTCTTTATCCCAACGACGGGCAGTACCACCGGATATAGTAATGAATTCAGGCACCTTGTCGCAGGGCATATAGCGACATAAATGGCTGACGTGTCGTTTAAGGCGATCGGTTGCCTGAGCCTTGGGAGTTAAACCAGGAATAGTAACGGTTTCAATATTGTTGCAGTGTGAGCAGCGGCCCTGAAAAGCTGTGAAGAGAAGATTTACCTGTAGAACTCCCAGTGGTAAATCCTGGACACACCGATCTTTTGTCTTCATTTGTCCCATAGGGGTTTCACATTGACTGCATTTCTCGTGCTGAATTCGGCCATCCCTGCGGAGATAGACAAAAGCTTGTTTGACTTCCCAATCAATATCAATCTGCTCGATTACCCAGCCGGGAAATGCGAACATAGGACGTAGTGAGGGTGTTGTACACATGTCTGATCCTTCAGAAATTTTGATCCGTTCAAATCAATCTTTCCTGAAAGGCTATTTCTGTTGCAACCCCTCATTTTCCATCAGCCAACCTGTAAAAGCCCCGAAAATGATCATTTCTTTAAGTGCTTACCCTCTCTGTCATAGTTAATTACCACTTTCCCCAAAAATCACATAGTATGTGCGATCTAGTAGAGATCTTAGACGTTTGTCTAAGTTGTCTGGCCGTGATTCATGGAGTGAATACGACTAATAAAAAAAGCCATGGTTGTTACGGCAGGTGCATACTAAAAGCTGTTATGTTGGTTGAGCTGCCATGCTGGCTGACGACTGCTTTTCAGTTGCGGTATAAACGACATTAGTCATTCGATCACACTCCCTGATCATGTCTTTGATAATAACCAGGTGAACGATATGCGAATAGGGATCCCTGAAGAGATTCAGGATAATGAAAACCGGGTGGCGGCGACTCCCGACACCGTCAAGAAGTTAATCAAGCTCGGTTACGACATCGTTATTGAAAGCGGAGCTGGCAGTAAAGCCAGTTTTGACGATACGGCTTATACAGAAGCCGGCGCTGAAATCGCAGAGCGCAGCTCGGTCTGGGCTTCCGATATCGTTATGAAGGTGAATGCACCAACGAGCGATGAAATGGCCCTGCTGAAAGAGGGTGCTACCCTCGCCAGCTTTATCTGGCCCGGCCAGAACGAAGAGCTGATGAAACAGCTCAGCCAGCGCAACATCAATGTGCTGGCTCTGGACAGCGTACCCCGCCTGTCACGTTCCCAGTCTCTTGATGCGCTCAGCTCCATGGCTAACATTGGTGGCTATCGCGCTGTGGTGGAAGCTTCTCATCATTTTGGCCGCTTCTTTAATGGCCAGATTACGGCGGCTGGTAAAATTCCACCGGCGAAAGTTCTGGTCATTGGTGCCGGTGTTGCTGGCCTTGCGGCTCTTGGGGCTGCTGGCAGTATGGGCGCTATTGTTCGTGCGTTTGATACCCGTCCTGAAGTGAAGGAGCAGGTGGAAAGCATGGGGGCGGAATTCCTTGAGCTTGACTATGAAGAGGAGCAGGATTCCTCCGACGGTTATGCAAAGGAAATGAGCCAGGCATTTATTGATGCAGAAATGGCACTGTTTATGGAGCAGGCCAAAGACGTCGATATCATCATCACCACTGCCCTGATTCCCGGTCGCCCGGCACCAAAGCTGATCACTGAAGACATGGTTAAAGCCATGAAGCCCGGCAGTGTGGTTGTCGATCTGGCAGCGCAAACCGGCGGCAACTGCGAATGCACAGAAAAAGACCAGGCAGTGGTAAAACACGGTGTGACGGTGATCGGCTTTACCGACATGCCAAGCCGTTTGCCAACACAGTCTTCTCAGCTGTATGGCACCAACCTCGTCAACATGCTGAAGCTGATGACTCCGGAAAAAGACGGCAACCTTGTGATTGATTTCGATGATGAGGTGATTCGTGGTCTGACGGTCATCAAGGAAGGCAACATCACCTGGCCACCTCCGCCAGTGAAAGTCAGTGCTGCACCCGCTGTTAAACCAGAACCGGCTAAAACACCGGAAGCCAAAGAAGAAAAAGCCTCCCGTCCATGGCTCAAACCTGCGTTACTGGCGATTGGTGTCGCTTTGTTTGCGTGGGTTGCGAATTCGGCTCCACACCATTTCCTTGAGAATGTTACGGTCTTTGTGTTGTCGTCGATTGTCGGCTATTACGTAATCTGGAATGTGACTGCAGCACTGCACACACCATTGATGAGTGTGACTAATGCCATCAGTGGCATCGTTGTTGTAGGAGCATTGGTGCAGATGGGTAGTGACAGTCCGGTTGTACTGGCACTGTCGGGTATTGCGCTGGTGGTCGCTATGATCAATATCGTCGGCGGTTTTGCCGTTACCCAGCGTATGCTGAAAATGTTCATCAGGGACTAGTAAGGAGTTAGTGGAAATGTCCGAAGGATTACTTGTATCCGCTTATCTGGTAGCGGCCCTGCTGTTCGTTATGAGTCTTGCGGGTCTCAGCCGTCAGGAAAGCGCAAGAAGTGGCAGTCTCTATGGCATGGTGGGGATGGCCGTAGCCGTTCTGGCTACCCTGGCTCATGCTCATGTCACGGGTATCACCCTGGTGACTGTGCTGATGATTGCTGGCGCAGGTGTTGGTTTGTACCTGGCGAAAAAAGTGGAAATGACCGAGATGCCTCAGCTGGTTGCCATTCTGAACGGGTTTGGTGGTCTGGCTGCGGTACTGATTGGTTTTTCCAGTGCCATCGAAGGAATGAATGTTCCTGTGGTTGAAAGTCTTCTGTCTTCTTCTGAAGCGCTGATACACGACATTCAGGTTGCATTCGGTGTCATTATCGGTGCTATTACCTTCAGTGGTTCCGTGGTGGCCTGTCTGAAGCTGCATGGCCGAATTTCCAGCCGTCCTGCCTCTTTGCCCGGCGGTCACTGGAGCAATCTTGCCATTATTGGCTTTGCGGTACTGATGGCAGTGGTGTATGTGCAACAGAACAGTCTGCTGGCGCTGTTGCTGATGACCGGCTTTGCCTTTGCCTTTGGTATCACGCTGGTGATGGGTATTGGTGGTGCCGACATGCCTGTGGTGGTATCCATGCTGAATGCTTATTCTGGTATTGCTGCTGCAGCCACCGGTTTCATGCTGGGTAATAACCTGCTGATTATTACCGGTGCCATGGTCGGTTCTTCCGGTGCGATTCTGTCTTACCTGATGTGTGCTGCCATGAACCGCTCATTTGTCTCTGTGATTCTGGGTGGTTTCGGCGCTGAAGAGGGTGCTATTGCGGAAGGCGGTGAGCAGGGAGAGCATACTGAAGTGAATGTGGAAGACGTAGCTGAAATGCTGAAAAACGCATCCAGCGTCATCATCACGCCCGGCTACGGCATGGCGGTGGCTCAGGCGCAACACCCTTTGCGTGAGCTGGTCACTAAATTGCGCGGACAGAACGTTAAGGTTCGTTTTGGTATTCACCCGGTGGCGGGACGTCTGCCAGGCCACATGAATGTGCTGCTGGCTGAAGCGAAAGTACCGTATGACATCGTGGAAGAGATGGATGAACTCAACGACGATTTCGCCGATACCGATGTGGTACTGGTAATAGGTGCAAACGACACCGTTAACCCGGCTGCCGAGGAAGATCCGGGCAGCCCTATTGCCGGAATGCCAGTCTTGCGCGTGTGGGAAGCGGGTCAGGTTGTTGTCTTCAAACGCTCTATGGCGACGGGCTATGCCGGCGTGCAGAACCCGCTGTTCTTCAGGGAAAACTCCAGTATGTTGTTTGGTGATGCCAACGACACGGTACAGGGTATTTTGAAGCAGTTCTGAGAGCGTTCTATTTTTTTTCGCACAACCCCAGAAACTCCCAGTGTTGATTGCCAAGAAGATACTTTGCCAGATCTCTTGGCAACGACTTCACTGTTGCCTAGCCATAAGCAGCCTGTTGAAGCCACCTTGCGGCCAATATCACCAACGTTCAACCGGTAGACCGACCATGGAAGCTGACGAGACCTTGGCATTGGTATTCGCTGAAACCCGTAAGCGCCAATGATATCGAACACCAGGGGAATCCCAGTGCCAGCCTCATTCACCATTCCCAATACTCGAACTGTTCTCACTGTATCTGTAAACTTTCGTTTCCAACTATTTAAGATCAAAAGTGATTGATTATGCCGTTCAAACATGTAATCGGACTGGGCGTTGCCGGTAACTTTGCCGGACATCTGGAGCAGGCAGGTGAAGCAGCAGATTTTGTGGCTGTAAAAACAGACGAAGCGATTGCCCCTAAAGCCATTTTCCCGTTTTATGTACCGTCTGAAGAAGCTGGCTTCCTGGCCACTTACCCTCTGTGTAATAGTACAATTGTTCCGCCTAATGACGCAGACAACCTGCAGATTGAGCCTGAAGTAGCCCTGCTGTGCGATATCCACTACGACAAAGGCAAAGTAACAGCACTGACACCAGTTAAGTTTGCAGCCTATAACGACTGTTCTATTCGCAAACCCAATGCTAAAAAAATCAGTGAAAAGAAAAACTGGGGACAGCAGACCAAAGGGGTTTCCGGCACCATGATTGAGCTGGATCATCTGGCGCAGGGTGGCGTTCTGGATCGTTTCCGTATTGCCAGTTTTCATAAGCGTGGTAACCGCGTTGCCCGTTATGGTGAAGACAGCCCGGTGGTCGGTTACAGCTACTTTCATGAAAAGCTGCTTAACTGGATTATTGATCGCATGAATAACCAGAAAGATGTCGGTCCGGCAGAAGATATTTCTGGTTACCTGGCTGATGCGGGTTATCCACATCAGGCGCTGATCAGTATTGGTGCGACCCGTTACACCGAATACGGCGAAACCAACTTCCTGCAATCGGGCGACACCAGCATTGTGGTGGTATACGACGGTGAACAATATTCTCAGGAACAGATCACTGAAATGGCTCAGAATCAGGTATTTGCTGAACAAGGTATTTCCAGCCTGATTCAGGGCGTTGTCTGAGTTATAAAGCTTTTCGCTTTTCGCTTTTCGCTTTTAGCTGTTGGCTGTTGGCTCATGAACAGCCAACAGCCGGTTACACAGCCATCATCTTCAATGTTTCAATCTCATCTGCCCAGATGGTGTCATCAATGGTTTCCAGAACCATGGGGACACGGTCAAAGCGAGCATCCTGCATAATATACCGGAACACATCCCAGCCGATTTCACCCTGCCCCAGGCTGTGGTGACGGTCTTTGCGGGAGTTCAGTTCGGTTTTAGAATCGTTCAGGTGCATCCCTTTCAGATACTGGAAGCCCACTGTTTTCTCAAATTCAGCAAAAGTGGCTTCACAGGCGTCAGGTGTTCTCAGGTCATAACCTGCGGAAAAAGTGTGACAGGTATCGAGGCAAACCCCTATACGGCTTTTGTCTTCCACCTGGTCAATAATCTCTGCCAGCTCTTCAAAACGCCAGCCAAGGTTGCTGCCCTGTCCTGCGGTATTTTCGATAACAGCTATGACACCTTCTGTCTGATCCAGTGCCAGGTTAATGGACTCAGCGATACGGCTCAGACAGGCTGGAATCTCAATTTTTCGTAAATGGCTGCCCGGGTGAAAATTCAGTCTATCCAGCCCCAGCTGCATACATCGCTGCATTTCATCAACGAACGCTTCTCTGGATTTTTGCAAACCTTCTTGTTCAGGATGACCAAGGTTTATAAGATAACTATCGTGTGGAAGGATCTGCTCAGGCTTGTAACCATATTCCTCGCACCGTTCTTTGAACAGTTCAATGTTTTTGTCAGTCAGTGGTTTAGCTTTCCACTGACGCTGATTTTTTGTGAAGAGAGCAAATGCAGTTGCCCCGAGCTTGTGGGCGTTGACCGGGGCATTTTCGACCCCGCCTGAAGCGCTGACATGGGCGCCGATATACTTCATAAACAATCCTTTATAAGTTGATCTGGGTCAAAAAACGTACAGAGGTAATCATAAGAAAATCGTAAATACGATCAATTTTCAGCTCATGATAATAAGGCGATATTAGTGAAAAAAATATTATCTGCATTTTGCTTGATGTTAGCTATGCCTCTGTCGGTGATGGCGGCCACTTTCTCAGAAGGTACACATTACAACGTACTATCCGGTTTCCAGAAGTCAGAAAAGCCTGAGGTTCGTGAAACCTTTTCTGTTTATTGTCCAGCCTGCTACCAGTGGGACCAGAGCGTTGTGGGTGATCTGGAAAAGCGGCTTGAATCCAGGGAAATCGCTTTTAACCAGTCTCATGTTGCTTTTATGGGTAACTACGCCGACAAAATCAGTCAGGCACTGGCGATTACCAAAGGTACTGAGAAATACACCCCTGTGAAGAAAGCGATTTTTAAAGCGCTGCAGGAAGAGCGTATTGGTGACTGGAAAAATGACGATGACTTTTTCAAGGTTCTGGGTGAGGCTGGTCTGAGCAAGCGCGAATGGACTTTTGGTGTGAACGATCCGGTGGTTCGTGAACGAATGAATCGCTGGTCGCATCTGGAAAACAGTGTGCGCAGTGTGCCAAGTTTTATCGTTAATAATAAGTACATTATCAATCTCAGCAGCATCAAATCGTTTGATGAGTTTTACGATCTGATTGACTACTTGTTGGAAAAGTGAGCGGTTGGAAAAGTGACGAAAGGTTATAACCATGGCGAATGCAGACGTGCCGGATAGCGCCCGGAAAGGCTCCTTGAGAAAGGTATGGCATGAGTTCCGGACTCAGCCGCTGACGACTGTCAGGGCGTGGCAGAACAACCGGCTAACCTGGAGCATTATGCTGGGTACGGCAGTTTTTCTGGAAATCTGCGCTCTGTATTTCCAGTACGGAATGGACATGCACCCCTGTGAAATGTGTGTCTATCAGCGGCTTGCTGTGCTGATTCTCGGGCTTGCTGCCATGGTTATGCTGGTTGCTCCACGAAACAGGTTTGTCAGGGGGACGGGTTACGCCCTCTGGATCAGTGGAGCAGTTTATGGGTTGCAGTACGCACTTGAGCAGATCAAAAATTATGCGGACTTTAATCCGTTTTTCAGTTCATGCAACGCCTTCCCGGTCTTTCCTTTTGGGCTACCCCTGCATGAGTGGTGGCCCGGGATGTTCTTCCCGACAGGCATCTGTGGTGAAGATAGCTGGACTTTCCTGAGCCTGAATATGGCGAACTGGATGACTATTATTTTCGGTATCTATATTCTGGCATTTGCGGTCTGCGTACTCAGTTTTGTTGCTGGTAAACTGACGGATAAGTAATTTTTCAACAACCGAACAGACTTCAGTTACAGCTTATGGGGTCTGTTGCGGTTAATCTGTTGTCTTCAGTTTTTTCTACTACACTTCCCATCGATTGAATAAAATCCTAACCAATAAAATGAGCAGGGTTTGCTGTGTTTATAAAAAGTACTGCCCTGATTGTAATAATCTGGGGATTGTTTAGTGCATTTAACGTTTACGCAAATGATGTGGAAAATTTTTCCTGGAGCCTTCTTCATCAAGGGGACTATCAGGCTGGCGGCTACTTGTCAGAGACCTTTTCCATGTATGGTTCCGATATTTTAAATAGCCAGAGTTCAGAACTCTCAGGGCTTGGTATTGGAACGGGATTATACTTTCGGCATGATTACAGAGCCCTTCATCGCAACTCCGGTTTAACGGTCACTGTAAATCCGGGAGCAGCTTTGAACCCTGACATTTCAAATTCACTATGGCTATTTTCTCAGGGGGTCGGTCAGCCACCTGAAAGTGTGTTCCGTTTTAATATAAGAACGACAAGCCTTCTGAGAGGGCCAAGAATAACAGATCGTCAATACAGGTTCTGGTTGCTTGCTGCCGTTTTTTGCTGCCCCTGCACGGCTTGGCTGATAGGCATGTCTGGTTATTCATTATGTGAGGGAGTAGAAGAAAGGCAGGATAGGTTAAGGTTGTCTTATCTGGGTAACCTGCATCCGGGTGTCGAAATATATCACCAGTCTCTGGCAGCAGGTGGTGGCGACTTACTGAATGAACCGGGAATTCCCATACCTGTCAATACCTCGGTAATTCACTTGTCTTCCAGAGATGAGACCACATTACAGTGGTTGCGTCGTACAGTAAGAAATACGTCTTCCCGGGAAGACGTTATCATTATTCCCGGTTTCATTCATGAACCGACCCGTGTCAGGGTAGAGGTTATTCCGCCTGATACTGCTCGTGGGGATGTATTTTATACTGTAAACCTCTGGAGTCCGGAGAATCCGGCATTTCAGCGTATTCGAATGAATGTCGTACCTGTTTCGGATATTCATCATTCTATTTCTGCCTTATTTATTTATATTGGAGAGGCAGAATTGAGGGTATCAGTTTATAATCCTGAGTCGGCTCTCCCAGATTATGCGCCTCCAAATGAAGCTCCCCCGGCTTACTCACAGACAAATAGACCCTATACTTCTGATCAGGATCTGCAGGCTGGAGAACTTCCTGCCCCTTTTGCAAGAGGAGGCTTTGAGCACGCCTTTCAGCCATCAGGATCAGGAGGACACTGAATCAGGCGAGGAAGCTTTTTCAGGCAAGGAAGCTTTTTCAGGCAAGGAAGCTTTTTCAGGCAAAAAGTACTAAATATACGACGATAGCCATTCTGTATATTTTTCCCGGGTCTCTTCCAGCTCATTAGGAAGATGGTGTCGTGCATCTTTCAGCATCAGAACTTCCGGGTCTGTAAACAGCTGTCTCAGTTTTGCGATATTGTATTTCGCATCAACGGTTCGGTCACGGGTACCCTGTATGATCAAAGGTTTGTATGGGCTTTTCTGACGATGCCGTTCAATCTTCCGAATCCAGCGATCCATGGCTGATACCCACTGTGTGGGTAACACTTTCGGGGCAAGAGGGTCGTTGTGTGCCTTTTTCAGAAACTCCGGGTCGCAGGAATTATCCGTAAACCGACGTGGCAACTGCTTGATAAACGGTCTGGCAAGGTAGAGCTGAATACGGCTGACAGGCCACAGCCACGGTTGCACCAAAGGGGCCGAAAAAATCACTTTATCCAGTTCGGGCTGTTCTCCGGGCTCATGAGAAAAGAGCAGGAAGTCTGTCAGGATAGCGCAGCCTGTACTTTGACCAAAACCATGCCAGGGTCTGGCTAATTTGTCTGTGCAGGTTTTCAGAATATCAGCCAGTATCTGCGTATAAACAGAAAAGTCTGCAATGGTGGCAGGCTCACCGCTTGACAGTCCATGACCGGGCAGGTCAAAAGCCAGTACATTGTAACCCTGCTGCAGAAAAAACCTCAGGATATGACCAAACAGCCCCACATGATCGTAGTAACCATGCAGAACAAAAAACGTTCCTTTGGCACCGTCTTGCTCGTAGAGATGGCTGGCTATCTGATAATTACAGCTATCAATAACACCAAACCGGTGTTGTATGCCTGTCAGATGATTCTCAAGATCAATGCCGTAGTAAGCGAAATACTCTTGCTCAATAGAGGTACACTCCGGCACCTCTTTGACCTGCTCTTTACTGAAAAGAGGCTTCGGCTCCTGTTGTAAGGAGCGTTTCAATGTGTCGAAGTCCATCAGGCCTTTTCCAAATCATCCAGATTTACTTTCATGCGCTGTTTTTTAACAACGGTTTTCTGGGTTGAACCATCGCTCAGGCGTTGTTCCTGAATATGGCTGATCAGAATCTGCCCACGATAAGACCCCAGACTTTTTTCAAAGGTCATTTCCAGGTGCTTGAACAGCGGGTTGTTCATGACGACCTTGTCACCCGGTTCCAGAGCATCAGGTTTTATACCATCTGCCTTGTTGTTCAGGATTTTGACGATATTTCGAATCTCATCAATAATATCGTCCCCATTGGGTATGGGTTTGGGCAATACATCGGACTTTGCTTTTTCTTCTTCTTTTTTGGACATTCGTCCAGAGTTCACCAGCTGGCGGGTAATCCGGTTGAAATGCACCATTTCCTGAACGCCACGACAGGAGCGAATGGTGTGAAATTTTTTCAGATCTTTTTCCAGATCCAGCAACAGAAACAGGTAGCCGGGAAACAGGATTTCTTCCTTAAGCGCTCCCTTGCATTTCTGCCTGAACACCGGGCAATAGGTGTCAAAGCCCAGGTTTTCAAGGTGTTCCATGGCTCTCAGTTCCTGACGGACCTTGGTCTTGAGCAGGTACCAGCCTTCTTCTAACAAGCACTCTCTAATAGACATTGAAGTTCCCTGAATGCTTTAGGTTTTCATAAGGTTGCATGTCCAGCCACAGGGCAGAACTGAAGGTCATTATAAAGATCCTTGGAGAAATGTGGACAATTTTATGTCCGGATTGAGATAGGGCAGATTGAAAAGTGAGTTAGTAATTACATTTTTAAGTGACGATGAAAGAATACCACTCTTGGTAATCTTTTGTCAGTGCTATCGAGTCATTCATAAGGGATGGGGGGGGAAATAAGATGGGAATCCACCACGAACAGCGGATTCCCACCTGAGTGGGAATAACGGTAAGCTTTAGCTATTTCCCTTATTTGGAAGCTTCTTCCAGCATAGCCACAGCAGGCAGTTTCTTGCCTTCTACAAACTCCAGGAACGCACCGCCACCGGTAGAGATGTAGGATACCTTGTCCTTGATGCCGTACTTGTCGATAGCCGCCAGAGTGTCACCACCGCCAGCGATGGAGAACGCGTCAGATTCAGCGATAGCCAGAGACATGGAGCGTGTGCCTTCGCCGAACTGATCGAATTCGAATACGCCTACCGGGCCGTTCCACAGGATAGTTTTGGAAGACTTCAGCACTTCGTTGAACAGCTTCTGGGTTTCCGGACCAACGTCGAAGATCATGTCGTCGTCTTCTACTTCGGAAACCAGCTTAACCACCGCAGGCTCGTTCTCGTCGAACTTCTTACCGCAGATCACGTCAACTGGCATTGGCACGTCAACCTTTTCCATCAGCGCCTTGGCGTTAGGGATCAGGTCTTCTTCGTACAGGGACTTACCAACGTTGTGGCCAGCAGCGGCCAGGAAGGTGTTGGCGATACCGCCGCCAACGATCAGCTGGTCGCAGATGTCAGACAGGGACTCCAGAACGGTCAACTTGGTAGACACCTTGGAACCACCTACGATGGCGCACATTGGACGCTCAGGGTTACCCAGAGCCTTGCCCAGCGCATCCAGTTCACCCGCCAGCAGAGGACCCGCACAGGCAACGTCAGCGAACTTGCCAACACCGTGAGTGGAAGCCTGGGCGCGGTGTGCAGTACCGAAGGCATCCATTACGTATACGTCGCACAGAGCTGCCATTTTTTTGGACAGTGCTTCGTCGTCTTTCTTTTCGCCCTTGTTGAAGCGAACGTTTTCCAGAATAACCAGCTCGCCCTCAGCCACTTCAAAGCCGCCTTCTACCCAGTCTTTGATCAGACGGACTTCTTTACCCAGCAGGTTGGCGATGTAGTCAGCTACTGGCTTCAGAGAGAATTGCTCATCGTATTCGCCTTCCGTTGGACGACCCAGGTGGGAAGTCGCCATCACTTTAGCGCCAGATTCCAAAGCCAGTTTGATCGTTGGCAGGGAGGCCAGGATGCGGGCATCGCTGGTGACCTTGCCGTCTTTTACTGGAACGTTCAGGTCTTCACGGATCAGGACGCGTTTGCCGGCCAGATCCAGGTCAGTCATTTTCAATACGTTCATGGGGTCTCTCTCTCAATGACGAGTCAGACAAAGTGGCAGGTTTGTGGTTTAACAGGATAACTCCCGCACAATCACCACAACCCTTAAAAATGTGGGGACGATACCACAATCTGTTGAGGGTAGGTACGTAGGGGGCTGCCAATACGGTTAGAAAATTGATATGGATCATAGTGATTATCAAGGGTTAACGACAGACAACGAAGTTGCTCGCAGGGCATCCCCGGATAACACCTTTGATCCACCCAAAGTCCTGATAAAATCAGAGTTTTGAGTGATCCAGCCAATGACAGGCAACGTCCAGCATACGGTTTGAAAACCCCCACTCATTGTCGAACCAGCATAGCAGTTTCAGCAGTTTCCCGGAGGTCACTTTGGTCTGGGTGCCGTCAATCACACAGGAGCGGGCATCGTGATTGAAATCCACAGAAGCGTGCGGCTCATGGGAAATGCCCATTATGCCTTCCAGCCGCCCCCAGGTGGCTCGTTCAAGAATAAGGTTTACTTCTTCTTCCGTGGTTTCACGCTGGACGTGAACGGATAAATCCATGCAGGAAACGTTGATAGTGGGAACCCGCAAAGAGTTTGCCTTGAAACGACCTTTCAGCTCCGGCAATAAACGATCAATGCCTTTTGCCAGCCCGGTATCAACCGGAATAATGGAATGCAGGGCGCTGCGGGTCAGGCGCAGGTCGCTCTTGTGATAGGCGTCAATGACAGGCTGGTCATTCATGGCGGAATGAATGGTGGTGATTGATCCGTAATCAATACCCAGGGCGTCGTGCAGGGTTTTCAGCACCGGAACAATACAGTTGGTGGTACACGATGCGTTTGAGACCACCCGGTCGGAGGGGCTGATGGATTCTTCGTTGATGCCATAAACAATGGTGGCGTCGACATCGGTTCGGGCTGGCTGGGAAAACAGCAGTTTGGGCGAGCCGCTTTCCAGATGCCGGTCAGCAGTAAGCCGGTCTTTGAAGGAGCCGGAACATTCCAGCAACAGGTCTATATCATGTGCTTTCCAGTTGATGTCCTGTGGATTGGGAGCATTAATAATGTTGATCCGGTCTCCGTCAACAAACAGATCACTGCCGGAATGTTCCACCCTTGCCGGAAAACGACCATGTGTTGTGTCATAGCGGGTGAGGTACGCCAGGGTTTCAATATCAGACAGTTCGTTAACAGCCACCACCTGCATTTTATGCCGGTAACCGTTTTCATAGAGTGCCCTGAGAACACACTGACCGATACGACCATAACCATTGATAGCCACTTTGTAAGCCATGGCACTTCACCCCTTTTCCCTGAAATGGGGCAATTATAAGCGGGGTTGGCTGGGGCTGTCTGCACAGGTCTGGTCATGAAGAAGTGACACGCTTGCATTCAGGAAAGGTTATTATCTTGCTCACAGCGAGTAACTTTCTTCTCTTTCAGACCCGTAGGATCTTCTTTTTTGTACCAGCTCACATGGGATTTAAGACCGTCGATATGTTCCGCTAAATCCCCTTTCACAGTCCTGCCCATAGCATCCAGGATAAAATGAGCACCTTCAACGCGAGCAAGTTTTGCGGCGGGTACAAAGTCACTGTCTCCTGAAATCAGTATGATCTTATTTGCCAGCTTCTTTAGCACAACGCTTGTAATGTCTATCCCCAGCTTCATATCAACACCCTTTTGTCTCGGTCTCAGTGATACGTTATCTGGGTCTATCTCTTTTGTATCGACATCGCCCCGAACCAGTTTTTTAAAGCTATGAATTTTGTTGTCTGTACGAATAAATCCCCACTCATTATTGACAGTACTCAAATGCCCCATTCGACAGGCAACATAAGGTTGATGCATGAGGGCATCGTGAAGCTTGTTCTTGTATTTGGTGATGTCGCTTTTTGAAAAGTCAATCTGTTTGTTGGTTATGGGGTGATGTACTTTATGTGTCAGGGGTGGGCAGTCATAATAGTAGATGCGGTATAGGTCTTCATTTCTTCGGTCTACATGCTGTATCCAGTAGTGCCACATCTTTTTAGCCAACTCGGCAGGATCCATCGTCATTTCTGGATCAACCAGCTTGGTGAATAACCTGTTAAAGAATCCAGCGTCAACAAAAATAGCAACCGTTCGGCGTGACATTTTCCAGCCTCAAAAAAAAGCCCTTGGGTCGTCGCTTCCCGTATCGTGGGAGGAGTCGCCAAGGGCTGTATGTTCTTTAATTTCTGCTGTAATACTAGTCAAGCTAACGACTTATAGCAATATTGAGTCTCTTCCAATATGAAATGAGCCTGCTGCTATTGGGGCTTTCGTTCATTATTACGGGATGAAAGTCATCATTAACACAAAGCTCATAAAGACCCAGTCAGCTATTGAAAATCTACTCAAAGTGAAGAAGCCGTTTATTAGGGAAGTAGCAGAGAAAAACACCCCATCGAAGGCGGGGATGACGGTTCAGAGTTTATTTCGCATTTTTTCACCTTTTGCGACAGCCTCTTTCGCGTTTCGAGGGAATGACGGAGCACTGGTATATTCTACAGTGCTGCTTCCCTAAGATGGATGATGCAGGCTCATTAGCTCAGATCAAATTATTGAACAGCAGCTCATGTATAATCGCAGGTTATAACGACATAGAATATTAAGGGGGGTGATCATCCAGATGAACTCACTGGACAGTCATAAAAAGTGCCAGAATGCTTCAAAAAAACAGCTCTCACCTATCGCTTTAGACGACATGTCGGAGCTGGTCACACGACAATCCCTTGATATGAAGTTGCTGTACGTCAACAAAGCTTACTGCGAATTTACAGGAAAAACGGCCAGTGAACTTCTGGGCAAAAATGAGATGGCGTTTGTTCACCCGGAGGACCGGGACAAACTCATTCATTACATTCATAGCCATGTTTTAAACAGCCCGGACAGCCACAGCAAAAAAAGTATAACTCTGAGGTTTATCAACAGTCTGGGAAAGACTGCATGGATTGAGTGGACAGGCCACCTGATAGTGGATAAATACGGAAACCCTTCAGAATTTCAGGCTGTTGGCCGGGACATCACCCGGGAAAAATCCAGCATCGAGAATATTCTGACTCGTATTAATGAGACCGTTTTTACCATCGATGAGTCAGGTAATATCGAAGCCCTGAGCAGCATGCTGGAAAAACAGTTAAGCCTGTCAGTGCAACAGTTGAAAAAAGTACTGAACAACACTTTGTTTTCCAGCTCTGGACCAGTGCAACAACTGCTTCAGACCGGTATTGAGTGTAAAAATATTGAGATTACGCTGCCCCGAAAGAAGTCAAATGTCCGATATTTACTGGGTGGCACGCTGCTGGAACAGACTTCTGATGCCCCAAAAAAAGCCCTCATCATCCTGCAACCACTGGTAACCATAAACTCTGTTGCCAACCACTCAACAGAGGCTACAACCCAATACACCTTCGACACCATCATTACCAAGAATAAAAAAATGCAGCAGGCGATTAAATACGCCAGATTATTTGCAAACAATAACAGCAATATTCTAATTACCGGTGAAAGCGGCACGGGTAAAGAACTGTTTGCGCAATCCATCCATAACGTTAGCAACCGGAAAAATGGGCCATTTGTTGCGATTAATTGCGGCGCCATTCCCAAAGACCTGATCGGTAGTGAATTGTTTGGCTATGTCGAAGGGGCATTCACCGGTGCCAGAAAAGGCGGACAGACCGGTAAGTTTGAACAGGCTTCGGGAGGCACGCTGTTTCTGGATGAAATAGGCGACATGCCGTTAGAGCAGCAGGTTGCCTTACTGCGGGTTATTCAGGAAAGCCAGATCATGCGCGTTGGTGATAACAAATTGATCCCGGTGGATGTCAGGGTAATATGCGCTACCCATAAAGACCTGCTCACCGAAATCCAAAATAAAAGGGGCTTTTACAGGTTGGCTGATGGAAAATGAGGGGTTGCAACAGAAATAGCCTTTCAGGAAAGATTGATTTGAACAGATCAAAATTTCTGAAGGATCAGACATGTGTACAACACCCTCACTACGTCCTATGTTCGCATTTCCCGGCTGGGTAATCGAGCAGATTGATATTGATTGGGAAGTCAAACAAGCTTTTGTCTATCTCCGCAGGGATGGCCGAATTCAGCACGAGAAATGCAGTCAATGTGAAACCCCTATGGGACAAATGAAGACAAAAGATCGGTGTGTCCAGGATTTACCACTGGGAGTTCTACAGGTAAATCTTCTCTTCACAGCTTTTCAGGGCCGCTGCTCACACTGCAACAATATTGAAACCGTTACTATTCCTGGTTTAACTCCCAAGGCTCAGGCAACCGATCGCCTTAAACGACACGTCAGCCATTTATGTCGCTATATGCCCTGCGACAAGGTGCCTGAATTCATTGCTATATCCGGTGGTACTGCCCGTCGTTGGGATAAAGAGATGCTGCTGAGAATGCTTTCAGCTCCAAAGCGTGACGGTATTCGCGCTCTGCTCATTGACGAAAAATCCATTGGCAAAGGCCATCAGTATCTTACCGTTGTTCTTAACGCCGACTCAGGAGAAACCCTCTTCCTTGGTGAAGGCAAGCGAAAAGAGACTCTGGATGAGTTCTTGAGCAGCCTGACTGAAGAGCAAAAAGCGAGCATCGAGTGTGTTGGCATAGACCGTGGTGGCAGCTATCAGGCTTCGGTGAAAGAGCACTTGCCCAATGCGGATATTGTATACGACAAGTTTCACATTATTGCCAATTATAATGATGTGATAGATCAGATAAGGCGCAGGGAGTGGCGTCAGGCTGAAGAAGAGAACAAGCCCTTTATCAAGGGTCAGCGGTTCAACCTGTTCATGAACCCTGAGAACCTGACTCCAAAGCGAGAAAGCAGTCTGAAAGAGCTCTTGAGCATGAACGAGGATCTCAATCAGGCTTACATCCTGAAAGACATGCTCAAACAGCTATGGACGTACACGTACAAAGCGTGTGCCGGCAAGTTTCTGGATAGATGGATAGAGTTAGCAAAAGAAACCGGAATTGCAGAACTTAAGAGGTTTGCTAAGGGCTTGGACAGGGCAAGAGAGGGCTTGCTGTCGTACTGCCATCATCGTATAACCAGCGCGAAGATTGAAGCTTTCAATGGAGTCATCAAACGGATTATCTACAAAGCTTGTGGCTACAATGATCTTGATTACCTCTATCTTAAAATCAGGCAGGAGGCTGTAAAATGATCAGCCAACCTGTAAAAGAGCCAAATAAAAACTTCAGGCAGGATCTGTATTACCGGCTGAATGTTATGTCCATTGATATTCCCCCTCTAAGGGAAAGAGGTAGCGATGTCACACTGCTCTTTGATCACTTTATGGAGAAAATCACCAGCACTGTCGGCCTGCCGGTCAAACCCTGCTCCCCGGAGGTTATCGGCTGCCTGTGCGACTACCCCTGGCCCGGCAACGTCCGGGAACTGCAAAACACCGTTGAACGACTTTATTATATCGCCAGCGATGAAAGCATCACGGTGAACCATTTACCAGACAATATCAGGAAGCACTTTAACCTGCACAGCCCGGATAGCTACCTGGATAGCTACCTGGATAGCCACCTGAATAACCATCTCGATAACACCCCATATAACAACGCCCCACAGGCTAAATCCACAAAATCAACACTCAACGATATCAGGAAAACTCGTCTGGCAAACACTTGCAACACTGAAAAAGTGGTCATACAAACCGTATTAAGTAAGCACAATGGTAATGTCAGCCGAACCGCTAAAGCGATGGAAGTGTCGAGAAGCACGCTTTACCGGAAAATGAAAGCCTACAATCTACTTTCCTGACCTCTCTCGAAGCAGGGGCTTAGATGATCCCCTGCCTTTCGAATGGCTAAGGAATACAAGTATTCAATAGAATCACACGGTACAATGACCACAATCTATAAGTAGTAAGTCACCCCTAGCTTGATATGCTCTTCGGTATCAGATTTTTTAAACCCGGCATAATCAATCTTTGTCTTCTGATAAAAACCAGTGACGTTTATCCACCACTTCTGGTCTGAACTGACAGGCTGGTTGTAGATCACCTCAAGCTTGTCGGCATCAATATTTTTGGTGTCAATATACTCAGGTTGAAAACTGAGATACCGGCCATCTTCACCCAGCACAACTGACGCCAGAACATAAGCCTGGTAGCCTTCGCTTTTCTCTTTTTTAACACCCCCCATTTTGTGCTCAACGCTGACATAGCCAACATTAGGTGCAAAGGACAAGTTCTCGGAGAATGAGTTAAGCTTGCCAATCACGCCTAGCGCGGTAATGTCCATCTTGCTGTCATGGCCCTTGATGTAATCCACCGAGGTCCCAATACCCCGCAACAGGTCACCTTCCAGATTACGGACACCATAAAAACGTACCCGTGACGTATTGTTAACCTCAGACCCCTGATCCCAGGTCCGGGTATGCTCTACCAGCCCCAGAATGTTGTATTTGGAGGCGATGTCAGAAGCCAGCCCAACGCTGAACTTGTAGTCTCTGTTACCCACCTCACTCCACAGGTAGGTGTAGGTGTTAGTAATATCGGAAGGGTCAATGGACTCTTCCCCATGGACAGAAGGTGCAGCCATAGCTGATGAAAGCAGTATTAACGGAACGCCCGTTAAGTTTGTTTTTATTCTGGAGTTCATTTTTTAAGCCACTTTATTTATTTTTTTATGCATTCATAAGGGGGGAGCAATCAGAAACACACCGAGCTATTAGCTGCCCTCAACCATCAACGGGTTACGGGTTACGGGCTACGGACAGCGGCAAGCGGCAAGCGGACAAAGCATTCCCCCCAAAAACATTGAAACTTAAAGCTCCACCCCCTCCGTCAATTTACCAATAGCCTTCATACCCGTACCGGCTTTATAGCCGCCATCCATGTCAATGGCTGTGCCGGTAAGATAGGTGCAGTCGTCTGCCGCCATAAAGTGATACATGGCTGCTATCTCTTCAGGCTCGCACATTCTGCCCAGTGGCCAGACATAATCCTTGAGCATTAGTTCAAGCTCGTTGCCTTCCGCATGAGCCATCGGCGTATCAATGGTGGACGGGCAGACACAGTTCACCCGGATGTTTCGTTCCGCCAGTTCCAGGGCAGCAACACGGGTTACCTGAATAACACTGCCTTTTACTGAGCAGTAGGCACCGTATCCGGGGAAACCAATTTTACCGGCCAGGGAAGCTGTATTGATAATAGAACCACCGTCGTTCATATGGGCAGGGCCATACTTCAGTCCATACAGAACACCACCAAAATTCACGTTAAATACTTTCAGGTACTCATCCATCTGAGCATCTTCCAGCATTTCACCGGGGACAATAATGCCAGCGTTATTGATCAGGGTATCAACCTTGCCATAAATCTCTTCGGTTGCCTCAAACAGATGCCTGACGCTCTCCTCACTGGAAACATCCACATGAACATAACGGCAACCCAGTTCGTCAGCCAGCGCCTGCTGGTCAGTGATGTCGGCGATGATAACTTTTGCTCCGGCCTTACAAAACCGCTTCACTGTCGCCAGGCCAACGCCAGAGCCGCCACCGGTAATCACAGCCACTTTGTCTTTTAACGAAAACATTACTTTCACCCTGCCTTATATTTTTTAAAATTGTTTTAAGCACCGACCCGGCACATTGTAGATTCCATAAACCCGGTCACTACTTTGGTAAAACCACTCAGGGACTGATTCAGCTGGCTGTCGCCGGTATCCACCAGCAGTGTTTTCCCGGGAATCGCCAGTAGTTTGTCCTTGGTGGCAACAATCTGAATATTCTCTCGTCCTAACTGTTTCAAAATCCGGGGGCTGAGTTGTTGATTGCCCCGGCCAAAAATATGCCCCTGTCCTCCTATTGCTGTCACAATAACGGTCGCTGGTTGATCTTTAATCAGCTCCCATAAGCGACGTTCGCTGACATCGCTGGCCACCAGCTCACCATTGCGAACCACATCGACACCGATTAGCGTATTATCGAGTCCCAGTCGTTCCATAACGCTGCGGGTGGTGGTGCCGGGCCCGATAATATAAATCCGGTCCGGCTCCATGTTATTCACTACATCCTGACTGATGCCCATTAATGTGGCGGATTCTGACTGACTTCTGACTTTGACATTCTGGATGCACTTACGATTGGCAGGTACCTGCATATAGCCGTATAACCTGGCGCTGACACGCCCCTGCCGGTAAGCCTCCTCATCAAGATCCATGACTTCGGTCTCACGGGTTTCTGGCAAAGTGTTAGTGAGGAACTGAACAATGGCCTGACCTGCCGCTTCCGGGTTTACAGCATAAACCCCCGAATGCATCTTGACCCCGGCCGGTATTCCCAGCACCGGAATACTCTGCCCAATGGCGCTGTAAATATTCCGGGCAGTACCATCACCTCCGGCAAACAGAATCAGGTCTACCTGAAGTACAGCCATATCTTTCGCGGCGTGAACCGTATCTTCCGGTGTCGTATAACCCGTCTGGATAGCCCCCAGCACTATGGGGTTCAGCCCTGCCTCCCGAACAGCGGCCTCTCCCATCTCTCCGGGATAAGTAAAAAGTTCCAGTGAGTCACTGATCTGCGAGAGTTTCCTGAGTGCCTGCAAAGTCCGCTCAAAAGACTCTGAGCGCCCCCCCAGTTCAAGAGCCTGATGCTGAATCTCTGCTCCGTCACTGCCCTTCAGGCCAACTCTCCCCCCCAGTCCCGCTACGGGATTTATAATCACACCGACTTTTTTCATGGACTACGATTACGCATGATCAGGATTTTGAGAAAAGCCGACCAGAATGGTTAAAAACCATTATGGTCGACTGTCGTACGACAATAATTACTTTTTAAAGCGACGTACGTACTGACGCCAGGTGCTGGCCACTACTTCAAATGACTCACCCATCACATGGTTCGGCACATGACGGCTGGCTTTATAAGGTGCCTGCGCGACCATTTCCGGATTTTCAAGACACTCGTTCGCTACGGTTTTCAGCACTTCCACGTAGTAGTCAATGTCTTCCTTGTTGTAGGAATCACAAGGCTCAGGTGTGAAGGGCTCAGGAACGGTGTAAGGGTGGTGGGACTGCCACAGCTCAGAGAGACCATAGTCCACCAACCGGGCATTAACCGCATCGATACCCAGGCCACCGGTTTTCTCAAACAGCTTGTCGAATGACAGGCGGGTCTGCTCCATACGACGCACTTCTGGTGAATAATGCAGAGAAACGCCCGGCACTTTTTCCAGAATCTCATCGGTCATGTACTGGTTGTTCAGCACGGAGATCACCGCCGCCTGTTTCAGACCTTCCGCACCCAGGGTGCGACACCACATATACGCCCTGACCACAACAGGGAAGTTGCCCAGAAACGCCTTGATGTGACCGATGCTCTGTTCACGGTCGTAGTCCACGCGATACTTGCTGCCATCAAATTCAACCGTAGGCTTGGGCAGGTAAGGTGCCAGTTCCTCAATGCAACCCAGTGCGCCACAGCCAGGGCCGCCGCCACCATGAGGTGAGGAGAAGGTCTTGTGCAGGTTGAAGTGCATCAGGTCAAACCCGGCTTCCCGGGCCCGTGCAATACCCAGCAGGGCGTTGGCATTGGCCTGGTCATAAGCACACAGGGCACCCACATCATGGGCAGCCTTAGTGAACTCGTCGATCTGGTCGTTGTAGATACCGGTATCTTCCGGGTTGGTGATAAAGATACCCGCTGTCTTATCACTCAGGGCCGCCTTGAACTCTTCCAGGCTGGGCAGGCCGGTCTTTTCATCCGGCATCAGGGTGATAACCCGGTAACCCAGGATGGATGTGGCTGCGGCATCAACAGGGTGGGAGTGCAGGGTGGTGATGATCTCATTTTTATGGCTGTTGCCATTGGCCTTGTGGTAGGCGCTGATGATCTGCGCATTGGAGTAAATCGCATGACCACCGGAAGCTGGCAGGAAGGAGATGCGGTCCATACCACCAATTTCCTTCATAATCTGCTCGGTTTCGTAGTAGATCTTTAGAATGCCCTGCATGGACTCTTCAGACTGAAGCGGATGCACACCCGCCAGACCCGGGTGACGGCTGACCACGTGTTCCTGAACCTTCGGGCTGTACTTCAGGGTGCAGGTGCCCTGGGAAATACCCAGCGTGTTATCAGCGCCCATGTTTTCCTGGGACAGGCGGATGTAATGGCGGTTCACCAGTGCCTGGTTGACTTCTGGCAGAGCGGGCCTGCTCTTTCTTCTGACCTTGCCCAGTACTGATACGCCGTCGCCTACTTCAGACTTGACCGCAGCCTCAGCCTGTGGAACCAGAATGCCCCGCTCTCCGGGCGTTCCCATTTCCATGATAACCGGCTCATTCCAGCGAGCCTGATGAAACTCTCGTAATTGTACTTTTTCCATGACTTCTTTCCCCAAATCTTAAAAATCTTAAATAGCGGCCTTGATTGTTTCTACCAGCTCATCAATATCCTTCTGAGTGTGAATTTCAGTCACACAGTACAGGGCGCTCTGCCCCAACTCAGGGAAGGTGGATGAAAGATCGTAACCACCAAAGATCTTCTGATTCATCAGGCTCTTGTTGATCTCAGACACAGAGCGGCCAGTGCCACTGAAATCAACCACAAACTCTTTAAAGAAAGGACCAGACAGTTTGATTTCTACGCCAGGCAGCTCTGCCAGTTTGCGGGCCGCATACTGGGACTTTTGCATGATGCTCTCGCCCACATCTTCCATACCCTGCGGCCCCATCAGCGCCAGATAGACGCCTGCAGCCATGGTCCAGAGTGCAGCGTTGGTTCCGGTAAATTCGGAAGCTTCTTCACGCACTGCGTAGGAAGTCCGCTCAAACGCAGCCACCCATGAAAAACCGATCTCTCCTTCAGCAGAAGTCGGGGAAGCCGCTACCATCTGGTCTTTCAGTTCGTACAGATACTCTTTTTTGTCCTTGACCATCACATAGCCTGCCACGCCGCAACCGGCCAGCATATGCAGCCCCAGGGAGTGAATGTCACCACAGGCAATGGTAGCGCCGTAAGATCCCGGTGCTTCTACAACACCCAGAGAGATAGGATCGGCATAAACAATAAACTCAGCGCCAGCGGTTTTCGCCAGCTGGCCGATTTCTTCAGCCTGAGTTTCGACAATGCCGAGGAAGGTAGGATTCTCAATAAAGACGGCAGCGGTCTGGTCGTCCAGCTTCTGCTTCAGCTCCTCCAGATCCAGCAGGCCGGTTTCGCTGTCGTAACCGATGTATTCAATCTGGGCATACTGCTGATCAATGCCCCCCAGATAGTTGTGAACAATCTCCTTGTTCTGGGGGTTCATGCTCTTTGGCATCAGAACCTTGCGACGACCGGTAATACGGCAGGCAATACGGATGGAGTGGCCTGCGGAGGTGCCGCCGTCGTACTGAGGCATCGCAATACAGTCCATATCCAGCAGCTCGGCCATCATGCTCTGGTATTCAAACTGAATCTGGGACTTACCCTGGTCCGCCATCAAACCGGCATAGGCCGTACTCAGTTCACCACGGCCAATGATCTCATCAACAACAGCGGGGACATAATGGGGTGCACAGCCTGCTCCCAGGAAGTACTTATGGGTTGACAGGTTGGCGTTACCGGCCAGCAACTCTTCCGTGTGCCTGCGTACGGTGTATTCATCCAGCATCGCCTCAGGGAGATTCATCTCCTTTTGCAGCAGGTGCTCCGGAATGGAATTAAACAACTCCATTTCGTCGGTCACATTGACTTTCTTCATCAATGCAGCCTTGGTCTCCGGTGCCGTATTCGGAATATAAGGATAAACCACTCTATTCTCAGTCATGCTTGACTCCCATAGCTCGACTTGCATTTTTATTGGTGAAAACTGCGTTAAAACTATTGCTTGTGCAGTTGTTCAGAAAAACGGTTTATGACTATGGGGCGCAAACTGCATGCCAGAACTAAAAAAACATTGTCGTCTTTATGTAAAGCGCCAGAAAAATAGCGTGTTTCCGGAGAGAAAATATTTGATCGTAATTGTTAATATGACCCAGATCAGTGTTCAATGATGTACTACAACTGTCTGTTAAATGGTATTGTGACACAGCATTGAGACACTAATGGGACAGTTCTTAGCCTGTAGTCAGACGTAATGGAAAGGTGTAATAAAATTATGGCTGCTTTTCGGTGCTATCGGTTGCCTGCCGTCCGGAATCTGAGTCGGGTGATGAAATCAATACATACACGGTCCAGTCATCCGAAAACAGACCTTTGGTGTTAACCAGTTGAGTTGAGCCACGAACCTGTCCGTTCAGCAGGTATTCTGTTTTTTCACCTTTGTTGTCTGGCAGCTGTTCATGCCGTGTCTCAACACTGGCAGCCTTGATGCATTGCTGGATGGTGCTGTTGGTTTCATCGTAAATGGCCTGTGCAGACTGAGCGTTGGGCAGGACTTTACTGCAGACAAAGCTGTAGCGATTTGACCATTGCCAGATTTCACAGTTGGTTTCCAGTGGCTGATAGGTGGATTTCCACAGGGTGATTTTGTTCTGGAAGTTTGGCTGTGAACGAATGGCCCGGAAGCCATTGCTACTGTTGTCGAATACATAATTAATCTGCTCACAGACATCCTGCTGATCAGGTTGTTGTGCAAGCTGTTGTTTTTCTTTTTCAAGTTGAGAAGCGCAACCTGTCAGCAGAAGCACAGTCAGAATGGCCATCCGTGCGGCGGGTTCAGGGAGAAATCGACCAGACATTTATCACTCCTCCAGGCTTCATGCCTGAGATATTAAAAGCGATAGTTCAACTGTGCTGCCACAATGTGCGAACTGTTATTATATTCCCCGGTGATTTTGCCGTATTCAGCATTCACGTTATGGGGCGGGGTGCCGTTATATTTTGCTTCTGAAATGCTACCTTTGTCCATCACTACATAAGCGTAAGCCACATCAATGCTCAACTGTTCAGTCGGCTGCCAG
>NZ_JAPFCC010000001.1:600000-757500 GCF_025562715.2 Endozoicomonas gorgoniicola | reverse complement strand
GACAAACTCTGGTCAGATCAGCAGATTTTCCCAGCCTTCCTCTTAAAGCACTCCATCCGGTTTCCAGACCAATCACCAGGCGGGTAATGCCAGCATTCGCCAACTCCTGCCATTGGGCAGTATTTCTCGGTGCTGAAAAGTCCGGATCAGCAAAGGCTGCGATCCCCCGTTTAAATGGATCAAAGCTGGAATGAATTTGCTGAAGATACGCCATCAGCCGACGCTGAGATAAAGCCATGGCATTGGCAGAACCAATAAACAGGCCGTCTTTTGTTAAGCACTGCCCACCAAGCAAGGTCTGTACGCCCAGCAAGTGTTGTGCAAACCGGTCAGGCGGGAGCATTTTGTAGGGCTTGTCCTTATAAAACGCACAAAACGTGCAGGCACGATTCGGACAACCTATGACTGGCTGAACCACCAGGTCACCATAGCGATCAGGGGGAAGAATAGGGACGCCTTCGGGATAGACCGCTCTGTAGAGTGCAGCCTGGCGGTTGTAATAGTTAAAGTCCAACCCGGAGGCAACCTGTAGAACCGACTTTACCCGTTTACACCCTTTCCAGTTTTTGCTCCACTGGTTCAGCGTAGTAGCGATTTTACCGGTCAACAGAACCTTATCAGAGCAGCGCAGAGGGATCTCGCCCTTTCCGCAAACCACATCGCCGTCCATGCAGCGCCGATAAAAACTGGCTCCACAGCGATAACTTAACCACCGCCCCTGACGATCCAGCCTTATCGTTATTTCACTCTGCGAGTGTTCAAATTTATAGCCTGAAGGCAGTTCACGAACCTCGGGCTGGGAATAAGACATCAACAAACAAGCTCATCACAAAACAGCCGACAGTTTGCCACCGGATTATTGTCATCGCAAAACCATCAGGCAAGATTGTTTTAAATTAACGTGAGTTTTAAATTAACCCAGAGTGTCAAATTAATCAGGATGAATGAATGACTGCTCCTCTGAAATCCTTTCAAACCGTTGTAGATTTGACGCGATATAGCTGGCTCGCACAGCGCCTGATACCTGTATTTCAGACTGCTATAGTGTTTAGCAACAAGACGTAAATCAGGACTTTAGCTATGACACAGGGAGTTGGTGGTTCTAATAGCCCACAAAACACAGGCATACCAGCAGGCGCAAATCCAATACCCAAACCTCCGCGCGCTGATGCTCCAAAAAGCACTGGCGTTATGAAAAACAACAGTGTCACACCCAGTGAAGTTGACCCAACTCTCCTTTTGAAAGAGCAACGGTCAGACACCTCTCCTCAAAAACAAACCCCTCTCAGTGAAAGAGTCATTGGCGATCCAAACACCACCGCTGATCAGGGCAGTTTAGTACCGCCACCTCCCCCACCTCCACCTTTGAGAAATAATGCTTCTTCACAGATAGAAACACCTGCACCACTGGACGATACAACAGCGCCTTTAGAAAGTACCCCTGATACTCAACAAGAGGCAGAGGCTTCCGATTCCGTTGACGAAAACAGCAGTGCTGAGGCGACCCGGAAAACACACAAAGGAAGCGCCATTGCAAAAAAAATTGCACACATCTTCGGAGAACTGAAACGATTTGTCACTGGTACAAACTTTGAAAAACTCCCTCAGACCTTACTCAATGATGTGAAAGCTACTGCTGCATTACTTGATGAGACAAATGCGGCAACTGAAAAGCCATCTCTGTTTAGCCGCCTTGATCAAGAACTTAGCGAATGGAACAACAAGGTTGACCGACTGGCAGAACTGAAAGAAAACGAGGGTGCTGACTCTCAACAGCGCACAGAACTGAAAGAAGAATTGAAGGGACGCAAGCAAAAAATAGCAAGTCTGGCTAAAGACGCCGAAAAACTTCTGGAGATAAAAGAAATTGAAAAACGCCTGCAAAGAGATATTACTCAGCAGATAGCCACACCACAACAGAAAGAACTGGTTAAGCAGCTGAATGAAACCGTAACAGCATCGTCTTCAGAAGCACCCAAACCGTCCTCACTGGCGCAAGAACTGAAAGCTGTTAAGCTCAGAAAAGCAGGCAGTCGTCCTGAGCAAAAGTCACCAGAACAGACAACGACGTCTTCTGGCGGGATGATCATTAACCAGGAACTGCTAACTAAAGCCAGAGGAAACCTGAAGCACAAAGCTGAGCAGAACCAGCCATCTCAGATAACACCTGATTCTCCTGATGAGCCTGAATTCATAAAAAAACGACGCGAAATACAAGCTCGCAATACCGGTCGCGAAGAATAAGAGAACAACCTCTTAATCTCTTTGTTATTTCTCAAGCCGACAGCACTGTGTCGGCTTTATTTTTCCCATCTTCATTGAGTCTCCTGTGCCACGCAGTGAGCCTGCTGAAAAAAACACGTCAGAAAACGTATAAATTATAGTCGGCATGATTCTTCTGACCGCTGTCGTTAACCTGCTGATTGGCTCTGCTGCAGCCAAGTGGGCGTTGATGGAACCGATCCTGATCCCAATGCTGATGGCAGTGGGTATCTCGCCGGAATTGGCACAGGCTGCCTATCGCCTGAGCGATTCGGTATCGAATATCATTTCTCCTCTGATGGTCTTCTTCCCACTGATCGTGGTTTACTGCCAGCGTTATGTTAAGAGTGCAGGTATTGGTACCCTGGCGCCCCCTAAAGAACTTCATTAATAAAGTCGCATATAAAGGGAAACAAGCTATGTTTTATCGCTGGGTAGCAGTCGTAATATTTTCAGAACTGTGCTTATAGCCCTGAGTACTTAATAATCTTTAGGTGCTAAATAGTTGCCTGTCTTTTTCTTAGTTGAATAGGTAATCCAGTGAATAACATAGCCATTAAAAATACCATTTTATTTGTAAAAGTGACGTCATTATTCCTTATCTTTTTTATCAACTCCCTATCTGCTTACGGGAGTAAAATTAATTGCCAACGTTATGATGCTTATAACAAAACTGACTTAATTTATTTGCGATCATTATCTTCAGACACTATTTGCTTTTTACCCACTTCTGATCATCTCTCAAATGCATTAGCAAAAAAAAATACAGCGGCTGAAAAGCTTTGGGGGATGATTTTTATTCCCATATGGATTAATTCAATCAACCAGCCTGTCGCCCTTTCATTTTCACAATACAACATACCGGAGCTGGTAGAAAGTGATGGGATCATAATGTCAGGATCTTATTATCCTCAGGTTTAGAGTTCTTAAAACATGAACGTTCGGTAAAATATTTAGCGTCGGCGCAGCCAACCCCGTCAGGCACACAATTTAAACCTGCCTGAACCGTTTAAATCATTGGTTCTGAGTTCATTTATGTCGTTTTTCCAAAAAAACTATCCGAACGTTCGTTTTTATCCGGCAATTTCAGCTCTAATTTTTGCTCATATCGGTTCCAGCAGCCACGAATTCGAAACTGCGGAATAATCCAAAACAGCGCGCGCCTAAGCATTCCGGCCGTGACTGTATGGGGGTTCCTCCAGGCAGTTTTGGCCAACGCAATGGCCGCAGGATTTTGACAAATGGTCAGCAATTGCACCAGCGCATACCCTGCCATTTTAATGTGCATCCATCGTAACAGCGTTCTGAGTTTCTGCTGCCATAAATGCTTGCATCCAAACTCGTGTTTAAGTTGCTGGAACATAGGCTCTATAGGCCACCTGAGCGAGTAGGCTAATAGCACTTCATCGGCTTTCAGGTCAGGATTTGTGGACAGAAATAGTTTGGTTTCTGTTTCTCCCTTGTCGTTTTCAAAACGACTCCAGACGACTCGGACAATACGGCCTTTCAAAAAACGAGCCCGGCAAATACAGGAACGAAAAGAGACAGTCCGGTTCTTTCTGTAAAGCCAGAGAGTCATCTTGGTCTCTGGTAATTTCTCTACTTCCTCAGGTGTCATTTTGACACCATACTTACGCTTGCGGCCTTTCCTTTTGAAAGGAGAGGGAGGAAGTGCATCGACTGGAAGCGCATAAAGTGCCCGGTTTTTGGGTATATGACCAATGACCTCATACCCAAGCTCAAGCGCGGGCTGCATCATGGTGTGATTCATAAACCAGCAGTCAGTGAGTAGCCGAAAAGCTCGCCCCTGAAGAGTCTGCCGTACAGATTTCAGCATGGCCTTTGCAATTTTAAGTTTACTGATATTGCCTGATTTAGGTGATGGAAATGCCATCACTGGAACCGCAGTATGCACCTTGTCTGATGGTCTCTGGAAAGGAATAGCCAGAAAGACCCAGCATTGACCAAGAAGATAAGTACACCGGTTCTTTTTCTTGCTGTGTTGGTGATGTATTCGGCATGCCGGTGCTTTGTCAGAGCAACGTTCGAGTGTCAGGTCGTCAAGAATCAGGGGAATGGTCTGACCGTCAGGCACTTTAGAACTGACCAGCAATATCAGACGATGCGCCAGGTTTCGCCAACGCCACTTACCTTGAGAGACCCAATGATGGTAGCTGTTCCAGAAATTCTCGTAGTGGATCGTCAGGAGAGCCTGTGTAACAAAGCCTTCGCCAGAAAGCATGCCACCCAGAAGTAACTCACAGAACGTTGGTGCCGCAAGTGGTGATAGCGCTTTTGCAAGAAATGTCGTATATAAAGAAAGCTCTCGAAGGATTACTTTCTGATCTGAAGTGAGCATGGCAACCGCTTTTTCCTGGTAGATGAAGCGGTTGCTTAACCTATTTCGGCATCAAAAAATACAAAACGTTAGTACTTATAATTCTCTAAACTCGAGTTATTATCATAAACCCTCTATAATAAAATCACTTAATACGGACTTAATTAAAAAATACCTTATCCCTCCGGATCTTGACACCTCAGAAAATCAACTAGAGCTACAGTGGAAACAGTTAATAACACATATGAAAACTCTTGACGAAAATACCAGCAATATCGACTCTAAATGTAAATGATCCACGTTCTTAGAACGTGGTTTTGCTTTATGCCCCCTAAAAGGGGGCTGAAACCGCCAGCCTTCAGAGAAGGCTGGTGAGAGTTGTCCCAAGATTGCAGGTTATTTCCTGAAGTCTATCTCCTGTTGGAGACGTTCTTTCTTTTCTTGGTACTTCACATACTTACGGATCATTTCTGCATCTACACCGACAGTATCGACACAGTAGCCTTTTGACCAAAAGTGATTGCCCCAGTATGGTTTCTTCTTGAGGTACGGAAATCTCGTGAACAGCCTCAAAGCTGTTCGCCCCTTCAACGTTCCCAGGAGCGTCGATATCGAAACTTTCGGCGGCACTTTTACCAGCAAATGCACATGGTCACTCTGGATGTTCAGTTCCACTACCGTACATCCAAGCTGACTACAAAATACTTGAATACTGTTATGAACCTCGGCTTTCACGGCTCCGGTCAGGACTCGAAACCTGTATTTGGGCACCCAAACTATATGATATTGGCAATGCCAAATGACATGCGTTAACTTTTCAAATCTACTCATGCTACTTCCTATCTCTAGTAGTTGTGGGGACAACTCAGAGATAAGGAGTAGCATGGGTAGTTCATGGCAGGCGGAGCCAACCATTCATGACCACGTCCATAGGACGTGGGTTTTCACGATGCACTAAAAAAAGTTTCATATATCTGTCCACTTCCGATCAACAGCTCAGAGTTGTGGTTATACCTTCCAAAGATTTAGTAAAAAATAAGCAAGAACAGTTAACTGACCTCCGGCATAGCCGGAGGCTTATCAGATTACGCCCTCTAAGGGCTTTTATTGCGCCCAAGGGCGCTTACCAGTCAAGATCATACTGATCTCTATTTCCATCATTCTTTTCTTGATCTCGGATATATGCCCGAACCACTTCTTCATCAAGTCCTACTGTTGAGACAAAGTAACCTCTTGCCCAAAAATGCTCTCCGTTAAAGTTACGCTGCTTGCCTTTGAAATTTTTCGCAATCTCTATTGCACACTTTCCTTTCAGATATCCAACGACATGAGATACCGGATATTTGGGTGGAATACTGATGCACATGTGAACATGATCAGACATCAAATGCCCTTCGAGAATTTTGCAGCCTTTCCTTCTGGCAAGCTCATGAAATATTTCTCCGAGAAACTTTCTCAAATTCCCATAGATTACCTTTCGTCTTCTCTTTGGGATAAAGACAATATGGTACTTACAATCCCAACGCGTATGAGCCAAACTCTTGTAGTCTCTCATTGGTTTTACCTTCAATTTTCTTGGTCGGAAACTGAAGGTTAGCTACTGTCGCTACGGTTAAACCTATGAGAGTCTCCCCGGCATAGCCGGGGGTTTATCAGTGTTAATTAAATGAGATGATTATTCAAGCACTCCATAGCTTATATAACACGCTGCTTGATGACGAAGAAGAACAAGTCTCGACAGAAGAAATAGCTGACTCAAACGCAGGTGATGACGAAGCAGGTGATAACGAAGAGGAAGTCTCGACAGAAGAAATAGATAACTTAAATGCAGGTGATGATGACGACGGTGATAGACAAATGAATAACCCTCGTTATTCGTTTTTTTATGTTATGGATGGTGAGCAACTCTCCGAACCTGCCGTATCCAACAAACTGTTACAACAACGGCTAAGAGTACTGGACATTCTCAGAAATCGGGCTCAAATTGCTATAGACCAAGGAAACAATCAGCTGGAGTCAATACTGAACAACAGAATAACTCTCATTGAAGTTGATATAGAATATTTTTCCACTCAACTCACGAGTGACTCGACAGAAGTATATAGCAACATTGCGGAACTTATTCTGAAAACCCTACAGCGGGATTCTGAAGAAATACAGCAGTATGAACATCATCAGTACCATTCCGATTTATTCCCGCCAATGCCAGTCCAGCCTGACCTGAAAACAGCCAGAAGCAGAATCGGAAGACAAACCCCGGGAGGCAATAATCAGGCAGGTAGCCCGGATTCCGCCAGTCAGCAGGGTGATACTCCCTCAGAATCATCCAACCAGGAACAGGCCAGTGGACAATCCCCCCAGGGAGGTGACAATGGCGGAAGTGGCCGGGACGATGACGGTGATGATGATAGGCACAGGGACTCTGATGCCCCCCATGATTTGACAGAAGGCACTTCCCAGATACGCTGCCTCAAGTGTCGACGTCCTATATCGTCTGATACACTGCCATCAAACTCTAAAAGACAAAAAAGCAATAAGGTGTTGTGTAAAGCCTGCAAGAAAAGACTTAATGGTGAATCCCGTGAATATGTTACAAATATAATCAAAGCGACCACTGGTCATGAAAAAATTGATGAGAATGAACTTGAATTGCTAACCGAAGCAGCAATGCGTATTTATAATGACTTAAATCAAGAAGGAGGTACCAGATTCTCAGCGGATCTAAAGAAAGAAAAAGAAATAGAAAATGATGAAGAAACCGAGGACAACTTATCTATAAAAAAAGAAAATGAAAAAATCAAAGAGACAGTAACAACCATCGTTAAGAACCATAAAAGCTCACCAAAAGACTCTAGTCTTACCAGAGTTATTTTGACACAATTTATAACCCAATTCATAGAGCAGCTAAATAAAGGTTATGAAAGTACTCGTACAACAGCATTACAATTTCTGAAAGAAATAAACAAAGATAAATTCAGGTATTTTTTTCAGGTAAGGTATAGTACAGATGAACATTCATGTACGGACATAGGTGTTTACTATCCTTTTTATATAAATAAAAATAGGGAAAGAGTAACGACGCGAGTTCGTTTTAGTAATCATGTAGGTACTGTTACTCCGCTCACAGAGCTGAACAATGATGAACTCAATAGACAGATGGACAACCTCCAGGTTGAGTAAACTGTATAGATTCCATACCTGAATGCACCACCATCTAATGAGGGTGCCCTTAAAAGATAAATCTTAAATCCAGTGAAGCTCTTTCCTTTGCAGAGTATTGAGCTTCACAATACTCTTTTAGCAATTCGCCGTTTTGAATTATTTTTGCTTTTGCCAAAATCAGGCTACTTCTGTCACCGCATCGTCACCTACCAGGCAGCGCCCGTCGGAGTCTGCTTTAAGCAGTCCCATCATATTGCCCGGGGCACAGGGAGGGTGACGGCTAAGTTCCTGTTAGCAGTTGGAAGCACCAATGTTCCGCAATTCTTCTGACGAGTTGGTCAGTATTTAACTTTACTGATGCAGTCAGATCACGCCTCCAGGCTAGGTAATGCGGGAGATAGCGGGTAGCAACACCATGAAATACACCGCCAATCCATGTTTTTAAGTTACTGTGGTAAGCATTGACATGCTGAATGTGGTAAATACCTTCGATAACATGCTGGCCAGCAGAAGTAACCAGCTCCTTGAACTCAAAACCAAGTTTCTCAGCAAGCTTTTCGTGGGCAAGGTGTGCATCGGCACAGACCGTACCTTCAATCGATATGCGGCCGTTTAAATGACGGCATAGTTCATTAGCACTTTCGTTTTCGAGTATGCCATCTACAGTGTTCTTCTCACGATCTCGAGCCACTAAAACCGGCACCTTTCGCGCTTTATTGGGATCATTGCCACGCTTCCGCGTAGGCCTTGGCAGGTCTTTTCTCTGACCTTTGAATGACTCTCGAAAAAAAGTCTCGTCTAATTCTGTAATGCCTTTGAGCTCTTCTGCCTGATCATTATTTATGACCTCAAGGAAGTGGTGACGCCAGCGGAACGCTGTTTCAAGACTAACGCCATATTCACTGGCCGATGCTCGCAATGTCATGGAGTAAGTCATCCCAGTTAGATAGTCATTCCATTTTTCGGGGTATCTAAGTCTTGCTAGAGGCGTACCAGAGAAAGCGTTAAAAGTAGCTTTACATGTCTTGCAACGGTAGCGCTGACGCTCGTTTTGAAAACCCCACCGACCAATATCATGTCCTTGGCACTTAGGGCAAACTGGCTGTTCTGCAAAGTGAGACAAAATGCAGGTTTCAAGTTCAGATGTAGAGTTTTTAGTATTGGAGGAGTATTCGCTTTCTATAGCGACAGAACCAATGGATTCTTCTGCTTCATCAGAACCTATTTGAGCATCTGTCATTGCTCTGCTGAGGGTTTCATATTGCTCAAGGGTTAATGTCGAAATGGCATCAACAAAATTCTTAAATATCTCGAATTGCATAACGCTGTGCCTGAAAACTAGAAGGCATGGGAAGTATAGCTCATTCAACTGCTAACACGAACTTAGCCGAGGGTGACCTTGTGAAGAGCATTCAGGAGAGAATAGAAACCCTGGCAGGCTGCAATATATGCATGAAAGATTGTCCTGCAAGGTAAATTTCTCTGATTCATAACAATACAGTCAGCACTCCTGACATCAATCCAACCCTTTGCCGGAACTAACCTCCCCCCAGACTCTCTAAAGAATGATCAGGCAATTTTTAGAACTGCGACTATCCTGATCTCAGGAACCCGTCCTAACAATAAAACATATGAGGTTGTAATGTTTAATCTTCATCAAATGCTGGAAAACATGACGCTCACCGGTTGGATAATCGTCCTTTTATGCCTTGGCCTCTGGACGTTAGCCACTTATTTCGTCGGAGAATTCTCTGAAAGAAAGTGGGGAGACCGCGAATCCGGAGCCCTGATCGGCTTCTTTGCACCAGGGCTGATCTTTATGCTCTGCCTTTATCTTTTTTGATCCTGCTTAACTGAAAGCTCCCCCAGGGGCTTTGATGCCCTTTCCCCATACCAGAGCCGTCGACAACCCTGTCCCAGCTCAGCAATGACGACATACAGGGTTGGAGTCAGGATCAAAGTAATGGCCGTGGCAAACAGTATTCCGAACCCAAGGGAAATCGCCATAGGAGACACAGCCTGAGCCTGAAGGCTCTTTTCCATAGTAATCGGCACCAGCCCAAGAAAGGTCGTCAGCGACGTCAGGATAATCGCCCTGAAGCGTTCACACCCCGCAAAAACCGCTGCTTCATAAAGTCCTTTGCCTGCCGCTTTTGCCTTATTGATAAAATCCACAAGAATCAGACTGTCATTCACCAGCACACCCGCCAAAGCAATGAGGCCAAATACCGACATCAGACTGAAAGATTTACCCAGCAATAAATGCCCGATCAGCGCACCCACCAGCCCAAATGGAATGATGGCCATAATAATGACCGGTTGCATATAAGAGCGCAGGGGAATAGCGATCAGCGCATAGATCATCAGCAATGCCATGGAACCCAGAACCGTCAGCTGCTCCACAGTCTGTTTCTGTTCCAGACTGGCACCATCCAGCCCACTGGTCACATCCGGATAACGGGCATAAAGCTCCGGCAGGAAATTCTCCCTGATATCCTTAATGACCGCATCAGGCTCAATACGTTTTACATCAACATTGGCGGACACAGCCAGAGCCCGTTTACCATTGGTACGGCGGATATAACTGGTACCCTGCCCTGGCTTAATGGTCGCTACCTGGTAAAAGGGGATTTCGCTGCCATCTGCCGTTCGGATGCGCACCCGGTCCAGGTCGGTTAAATTATCCCGGTCTTCCCTTGGGTAGCGCAGAATAACCTTCACTTCTTCACGCCCACGCTGAATTTTCTGGACTTCCTCACCATAAAAGCCCTGCCGCACCTGATTACCCAAACTGGCAAGATCCAGCCCCAACGCCTGAGCCCCCGGAAGAATATCCAGAATGACTTCATCAATGGCAGACTCTGACGTATTTTCAACATCATAAACGCCGTCGTATGATGTTAACTGTGCTTCCAGTTCAGCCGCTGCCTGCTGTAACTGAACGTTATCATTACTGCTCAGGCGGAAATAAACCGGCTTGGAACCACCGGCATGACGCTCTGTAGAAAAATCCAGCGTCTGTACGCCAGGTATTGAACCTGTTTCATTGCGCCATAAGCCAGCCACATCTTCTACTTCAACAGAACGATTTTCAGCCTTACTCAGCTCGGCAAGAATGACGCCTTCATCATCGCCTCTCGACCAGAGCATAATACTCTCCACAAGGGCTTCCCCCCCGTTCTCCTGACGGTAGCGTTCGTCCACACGCATCGCCGCCTGCTCCAGACGTATCAGGGTGTCGTTCCTGTCCGCAATAGGCACACCGGCATGCATATTCAGCGTCACTTCGATCATGTCACTGGGAATTTTCGGGAAGAAAACAAAACGAATAATCGGGCTGACCAATACACTAACGGTAATAATCATAATCCCAACAAACACACTGAGAGTGACATAACGATTGCGCAGTGCCTTTTCCATCAATGGCTGATAAACCGTGTTGACAAACCCTTGCAGCCCCCGGTCAACCCTGGCCTGAAGCCTCGCCAGTTTGTTAGCAGGTGGCTTCCCTGCCTCCATCTTGCGCATGTGGGCAAGGTGTGCGGGCAATATAAGCTTTGATTCCACCAGCGAAAAGAAAAGGCACAGAATCACTACCAGCCCGATGGCATGAAAGAAAGGCGATGCCTGCCCACTGATAAACAACACCGGCAGAAAGGCTGCCATCGTCGTCAACACACCAAAGGTAGCTGGCACCACAACCCGCCGGACACCGGCAACAACATTGTCGGTCGTATGACCATAACGTGAAATGCTGGTATAGGCGCTCTCGCCCATAATAATGGCATCATCCACCACGACCCCAAGCACCAGAATAAACCCAAACAGGCTCAGCATATTGATGGAAACTGGCATAATGGGATTGGGCATCAGCCAGATAGCCCCCAGAAAGCAGACAGGAATTCCTACCACGACCCAGAAGGCAATGCGCATACGCAGAAACAGGGTTAATAACAGAAACACCAGAATCCCGCCACTCAGCATATTTTCCATCATCATGCTCAGCCGGCTTTTCAGATAATAGGCACCGTCCCCCCAGGCCTGTGCCTCTACCCCCACCGGTAGCTGACTCTGATACCCGGCCAGAAACTGACGTACGTCTCTGGAGGTTTGCAGGGAACTGATATCCCCTTCAGAGATGACACTGATGGTAATCGCCCCCCGACCATTGAAGCGGACAATACCCTCATCCTCAACAAACCCGTCGTGTATTTCAGCAATATCCCGCAAATAAAGACGACTGCCGTCTGCATTGGTTCGTACGACAAAGTCAGCAAAGTCAAATCCGGTATACGCCTGCCCCCGGGTTTTTACGGAAATATCGCCATCACGGGTTTTAATGGAACCGCCTGCTACATCAATGGAAGCCCCTTGCAAAGCCCTTGAGACCTCATCAAAGGTTAAACCGTATTTTCGCAATGCAGACTCCGACAGCTGGATGGATATCTCCAGATCATCTTCACCTAACAGCCGGGTTTTGGTAACCGTAGGCAGGGTCAGTAATGCTTCCTGTAAAGACTGCGCTGTTCGCTGCAACGACAGTCGGTCTATGTCTCCCGACACCGTCACCAGCAATACACGATTTTCAGGTTCGATTTTGGTAACAATCGGGGTCTCTGCCTTCACCGGTAAAGTGGTCAGGCCTTCTACTGCCACTTTGACATCGTTATACAGCGTATCGAGATCAAATCCGGTTTCCACCTCTATACGGACACGCCCCAAACCTTCCCAGGTGGTACTGACCACTTTTTTGATACCAGACAGATTCCGAACCGCTTCTTCTACTTTCAGAAGAACGCTCTGCTCAATGTCGTCGGCACCGGCGCCAGGGTAGGTGATTGAAACCTGAATGGTATCGGCGGCAAAATCCGGAAATATTGTTTTCTTGATCGTAAATACGCCCAGTAGCCCGGCAGCAATAATACTGATCATCAGCAGGTTAGCCGCCACAGGGTTATTGGCAAACCAGGCAATCACACCTTTCCCGTTGGCGCTGTTATCTTCGTTCTGAGGAGTGCTCTGAAGCGTGTTCTGGGACATCCTGCCACCTGCCTTAGCTGTTAAATCCGGAAGCAACGTCGCCGTCTGCCAGACGAACTTTCATACCCTCAACAGGGTTAGTCAGTGGAGTCAGACATAAGCGTTCACCTTCAACCAGCCCTTCAGCCACATAAATCGTGTTCTCATCCGCATAAACCGGCTGCACCTGCCGGTAACGCAAACTGTTGTTCGCATCAACCACCAGAATTTTTCCATCGGCATAAACCGCACGCCGGGGGATGCGAAACAGCCCTTCTACCTCTTCCCCCTGCAAATGGGCAGTAACGAAACTGCCTGCTTTCAATGGTTCAACATTCTGAGAGGCGAGCTGATTGCCGGAGCTGACGTCTGCCTCAGAATTCAATGCATAAGGATCAGCCACCCGTACCACCACATAGTGCATACGGCTCGTCTCATCGACGATACCTTCCACCCTTGCCAGCTCTGCTTCCCAGCTGACTAATCGTCCGCCCAGGGACTGGCTCAGGATAACCTGAATATCAGAAGACACCTGACGTCCGGCGGCTGGCAGTTCGATAAAGGCAAGATCCGCCGGCCTTAATGGCAGCCGCACCTCAGAGAATTCAACAGAAAACACCATGCCCAGCTGTGCGCCGGTACTAAGAAACTGACCAATATTAACAGTACGCTCCCGAACCATGCCGTCATAAGGCGCACGAATAACCGTTCGTTCCAGATCCCTTCTGGCTTTGTCCAGTTGCGCCCCTGCCGCCTTGACCTGCGCCCGAACTTCGGCCACATAAGGTTCCCTCAATAACAACTCAGGCGCATCATCCAGCTTACGACCACTGCGTAACCAGCTCTGCTTTTCAGCCTTTGACCGGGCTACTTCTTCAGCCAGACGGGCTTCACTGGCAGCCAGAGTGGCTTCAGCCTGACGAACCGCTACCCGATAATCACTGTCGTCAATTCTGACAAGCAGATCACCTTTCTGAAAAACACCACCACTGACAAACACCGGGGCAACTTCAGTAATCAGTCCGGATACCTGGGCCACTAATGTTGTTTCAACAGATGGGTGAACAACGCCCTGGCTGTTAATTGAAAACCGGACAGATTCAGTGGTGAGTAAACGAGATTCAACCAGAGGAATGGTGGCTGTTTTTTTCTCTTCTTCAGGCGGGTTAACCAGCCTGGTCAGGCCAAAACCTATGCCACTGCATAGTGCCAGAACAGCCAGAGAGATAAACAGTTGGCGACGTGCATTGCTGCTTGCCATGATGATTGTCCATAAATCGATTTATTATTGTACCCTCAGGAAGCCAGCTAAAGGCTTCGGATGCTCAACGGATCATAGCAAATATTGCAGAGAATGAGCCACCCCACTCCTGACATCTACAGCAGTCAGTGGGATGGCTAATCTTCAAAGGGATGGGGTTATAAGAGATTATAAGTCGTGATGCTCCCGGAGGTTCTCTTCAACAGCGTCTTCGTCAGCACTCAGGAGATCCTCAACAACAGCGTCTTCGTCAGCACTCTGGAGATCATCATCAGCGTCAGCACTCAGGGAGGGGGGTTCAACATTGTTTTCAGGTGGTAGATCTGCATATAACACCTTGAAGGCATTGTTATTGCCTTTATCCCGATCTTCATAATTTATACTGTCACCTGTCTGATAGCGTCCTTGATCATCAGTTGAGCAATATCTATGACCACGAATAAAAGCCTGAAGAATACAGTAATCATTAACGTGGGCGAACCCATAAGGAGAATGTGAAGCAAAGGGTTCACCCTCTCGTACAGCCCAGCCTGAATAAACCCAGGGATGTGACAAATTTTTCAAACGTTTAGCTTTTTCATTCAGCTCATCCAGTGTGAACGGTCGCTTTTTATCAGACAATGTGGCATCAAATATCTTACACTTCCCAGTGCGGCTGATTTTACCGAAGTCCAGAGTGTTGTCGTCTGTCGACTTGATGCAGATTTCTGTCTTAGCAGAATTAATTCCTTCCTGCTGCTGACCAGTAGCTCCTTTATGCTGTTGGCTAGTTAGCTGGTTACCAGCGTTGCAACTTTGAAACAGGCTGATAAAGTCACCCAGCTCAAACTTCCACTTTTTAGATTTATCAGGACTCTCGGGATCATTTATATATAGTGGTTTTTTATTTAAAACCTCCCTCACTTGATTTTCTGTACCCTCCAACCAGAAATAGGTATCCTCTCGTTTAACGCCACTGTCTGATTCATAAGCACAGAAGTGCATTTTACTCTCTTCACCATCAAGATAAGCCAGGTTAAGCGCCGAACGACCATAAAAAACACTGTCTGGCAAATTAAACTTTAATGCAATACAAAGTCGTCCATCTGGTGGTGCCTTAACCGCTGAAGACTGCCAGCAGGGAGGCGGATCTGAAAAGGCACTGACAGCCTGAACTAATAGCACGACCAAACCACTCTTAAGGAGCCACTGCATTGATTGCCTCCGGTAGCAATTACACATACACAGACTTGTATGGCGGCCTCAAAAATTAATGATTCATCGGATATGATGAAAATCAATTTCCTCTTCTTTGAGGCCAGCTTCAGGACTATTAAATATAGCAGTGTCCAGCGCACCTTCACTCTTTGCCACAATACAGGTAACGACACTGTCGCCGGTCACGTTAACAGCAGTGCGAATCATATCCAGTAGACGATCAACGCCCATTATCAGGGCAATCCCTTCTACCGGCAGCCCCACCTGCTGCAACACCATGGCCAGCATGATCAGTCCCACTCCCGGTACTCCGGCGGTACCAATGGATGCCAGGGTTGCGGTCATGATAACAGTCACATAATCGGATAACCCGAGGTCAATGCTGAATGCCCGGGCAATAAACACGGTAGCCACACCCTGCATAATGGCAGTGCCATCCATGTTTATGGTGCTGCCCAGTGGTACGTCCAGAGATCATCCCCACCATCACCTTGGTGGTTAGTGATAACTATTTCCACTTCTTGCACATGAGACATTCCCGATAATAGCAGACGACAGAGGTATAAAAGGGTGGCAAGCCATGGTAAGGATAGTTGAAGAATTTATGCAATTATTACTTGACTTCAGGAGACAACATAAGCAGACAGAAGTCGTTTAGAGTTTATTCAGTAATTTACAGATACAGGCGTATGATTTGAAGCCGTTCTGAATGTAGGTGTGACACAAAAAGAGGTTTTGCCATGCCAAAGTTACATATATGCGACGTGTGTAAGAGGGTTTTTCCGTTCAGGAACGAACTCGCCAGACACGTGCGGAGCCATGAAGGTACAAAGCCTTACAGTTGCAAAACCTGTGGACAAAAATTTTCACAGAATCACCACCTCAAAGATCACATGCGAACCCATACAGGTGAAAGGCCACACAAGTGCCCGGTTTGTGAAAAAGCCTTTGCGCAGAGCGCCACCCTCAGCAATCACATGCTAAGCCATAAAAGTGAACATTCACATGTTTGTCCAACCTGTAAACGTACTTTTACACGAAACAGTTCACTCCAACTGCACATGAAAAACGCTCACTCAAACCCGACGACAGATGTCACGACAGAATCCCATAAAGAACCTGTCGGAACAGTCACAACAACAACACATACGACCAGTACAAGCTCCGGTACAACCAGCGTCAGCTATATTCAGTCGCCAAACACTGAAAAAATGGCTCCGGTTCAGGTGGTTACTCAATCAGTCGGGTCAACAGAGACAACCATTGTAACGCAAAGCAGTGGAACGTTTATTGATAACGAATCTTTCGATGCTTTTCAGGAAGGGCTTTTAAGGACATTAACAGATGATTATTGAGGTGTTACAGGTAATGACCGTCAAAGACCACCCTATTCCAGATCTGACAAATCGTCCGCTGTATACCGAACTGCGCCTTCAGGAAAATGTACGACAAACGTTGCAACTGATGAACGGCGATGTCACCAGCAACTCTGTCGAAACAGTCAGCGGCGTATCAGCCAGAATATGTGACCAGGGACAGTGGGGGTTTGCTTCACTGCCAGAAATCAATGACCGCTCAATTACGCAGGTGTTGCAGGAAGCAGGCAATAATGCCGCCTTTCTGGCTCATCAGCAGGGAGGACAGAGTGTCCGCTTTCCAGACCAATCATTCTCTGTAAGTAAAGATTTTTCCAGCCAGCAGCCAGCCGCCCCGCTGGAACAGAAGCTGGCTTTCCTGAAAACCATTGATCGCTATGTTCAGGAAAACTGTCCCGGCCTTGAAAGCCGTATTATCCGCCTGCATCTGGAAACCATCAGCAAACGGGTTCACACCAGTACCGGTTCTCAGGGCTTTACCCGTATTCCCAGAACCATCCTGACGGTCTGTCTGGTGACCAGTAACGACCAGCAGGAGCCGGTAGAACTACTGCATATTGTCAGTGACTGCGGAGACTATCAGGATGTTCTTACTGAACCATCCAGCCTGTACGCTGACATTGACAAGCTGTATCAACAGCTTCTGGATAAAAAAGAGGCAGTTCCCGCCAGCGCCGGATATAAAGAAGTCATTCTGGATTCGGAACTGTCCGGACTGCTGGCTCACGAGGCGATTGGTCATCCAGTCGAAGCTGACCTGGTGCTGGCTGGATCGGTGGCAGCAGAATTGCAGGGAGAAATGGTGGCAAGCCCTCTTGTCAGCATGGTGGACTTTGCCCACTCCTGCGACGGAAAAACTCTGCCGGTACCAGTCTTTATTGATGATGAAGGCAGTAAACCGGAAGATGCGGTACTGATTGACCAGGGCAGGCTGACAAGCTTTATGCACAATCGCTACAGTGCCGCACAGCTTAAACAACCATCGTCGGGCAACGCCCGGGCCTTCAAGTACTTTGATGAACCGCTGATTCGTATGCGCAACACGGCTATTTTACCCGGCCACGACAAGCTGGAAGCAATGATCGCCTCCATTGACGACGGTTACTACCTGATAAAAAGCAACAACGGCGAAGCGGACGCAACTGCCGAGTTTATGTTTGGCATCACCCTTGGGTACGAAATCAAAAACGGTCAACTGGGCCGCGCCATTCAGGATACCACTATTTCCGGTATGGCTTTTGATGTCTTAAAAACCGTCACTATGGTGTCGGATAGCCTGCACTGGGAATGCTCTGGCTATTGTGGCAAAAAACAGGATATCCCTGTCGCCTGTGGCGGCCCGGCGATTAAATGCAAACTCCATATTGGCGGAGAATAATCCGGATGAATGTTAACAATCTGTTGACCTTATACCTGAGGTGTCCATGAGTCAGTCTTCCAATCACCCGGGCTTCAATCAGGGCTGCCAAAACCATAGCTGCTATGACCAGAGCTGCCCCCTGAGCTATGCGATGGAGCAGCTGCGTCTGGCTGGTTTTGAGAAAACCCAGTGTTCCCTCTCCAGCGATTACAGGCAGGAACTCAATGTTGAAAACGGAGCCATAACCCTTCTGCGCAGTGGTAGCGACCGGGAACTGTACCTGAGCGGGATTATTGACCAGAAAAAAGCCTCACTGTCCATTAATGACCTGAGCCATGACAGCATTGATTCAGCCGTTGCCGAACTCCTGCTGATGGCAAAAGGCTCTGAAGCAGACGACGCTTACACGATTGCACCAGCACAACCCACAGGTGTTTTTTCCGCTGGTCCGCAACTGGCTGACCTTGAGGCAATGTACGACAGTCTTAAAGCATTTCTGGCGCACCTGAAGCAAAACCATCCCAGCATCGTCATGACCGAATGTTCACTGGATTACACCCGTATCCATTCCAGAATGGTTAACAGCAACGGTATCGACTTTACCGAAACCCGGGGCAACTATAATGGCTCCCTGATGTTTAATGCGAAAAACGACCATGACATCACCTCCCTGAACTATACCGGGTTCACAACCTTCACCCTCGACAAACCCTTTCACCAGTTTGGCTCCATTGAACAACTGCTTCGAAGTTCACAGGCAGAGTTCCGGGCGCAGCCCCTTCCGAAAAAGTTTACCGGCGACCTGATTATCACTCCGGATGCCATGGATGATTTTATTGGTTTTCTGGTGGGTTCTGTGACGGATGCTCCCCTGATTGCCAATATATCGTTGTATAAAGACAAACTGCACGAAGCGGTGACAAGCCCCTGCCTGACCCTTAAGAGCCTGCCGCTGGACAGCACCATGCCCAATGGTTATCCATTCACCAGCGACGGCTTTCAAGCCGAAAACCTGACCCTGTTAAATAACGGTGTGCTGGAAAGTTTTCTGCTGACGGATTACGGCGCCCGAAAAACCGGCCTGAAAAAAGCCGTTAACGAAGGTGGCTGTATGGTGTTGGAGCCCGGCGAGCAGACATTGGCTGATATCATTGCCAATACCCGGGAAGGCGTCATTCTGGGTCGTCTGTCAGGCGGCACGCCTGCTGACAAAGGGGATTTTTCAGGCGTCGCCAAAAACAGCTACTACATCAAAGACGGACAAATACAGTTCCCACTGACTGAAACCATGGTATCAGGCAACATGGCCACCCTTCTCAGGAGTATTGTGGCAGTGTCAAAAGACGTGGTGGATTTTGGTGACAGTTGCTATCCATGGCTCAAGGCGACAAAGGTCAATTTTTCGTAACTCTAATTTTCGTAACTCTAATTTTTGTAACTCTGATTTTCGTAACTCTGATCAGACCGGGGGATAATGGATACCCCCCGACAATCATCCAGCCTGAATCAGCCGCAGCACTTCTTATATTTCTTACCGCTGCCACAGAGGCATGGATCATTACGACCCGGTGTTTTTTCAACAACGGTGGTTTTAGGAGTGTTCATCAAAACATCCAGATCGGCGATGTTCTCTTCCTTCTCTTCGTTCAGTTCAAGATCCACGAACCAGCCATTTTCGCTGAAAACAGCCTCAATTTCCTTAAAACGCTCTTCAGTCTGAACCACTACACAGGCCGGATTCTTTTCAGTACCCAGTTTGGCGGTTTTCTTGCGCTCAAAACCACGATTGAACTTGTCAGCCTGGTTCATCAGTCGATTGCCATCGGTATAAAGCATGAATAACCACCATCTACATCAATTGAAAAAAACGTTACCAACAGAGACACCAGGCGCTGCAACAGCCAAGCCCACATGTTTTCGTTGATCTTAACCGACCTAATTTACTTGATTTGCAGGCATTTAGCCAATAATACCAGAAAAACCCTGACTCTCTGTCAGGGATTCAGTAACGGATGGAACGATATAATCCTTTTACCGACCATCCGCCATAACTTAAGGCTTCTCTGCCCCCGGACAAGAGTCCATATATTTCTGCCCATTTCTGTAGATGGTCAGATCAAAGCGGCGAAAAACCTTTTTAACTGGCTCAGGGCTACTTATGTAAAGACGGCTTTGATTGTAATCGATCAATGAGTCGTTGGGTGACGTTAAAGGGGCCTTTGTTATCCCTTGCCATCCATCATCGTATACATAAGTATTCATTGTCTGGTCATACGCCGTGGTGTCGGAAGTTACTGCCATGCTGTTAGCATTATCAACAGGCATGAAATTATAGACTTTCCCATTTTGTACCCATACTGGCAGGGGGTGGTGACTGTAAGAATTCTTACTGCTTTCAAGTTTCCAGCCCTGCATCATTAATACACAGGTCGAAGACTCTGCACATAATTGATCTTTTTGTAATTTGTCCATGATGCAGTCTGAAAACAGATTGTTTGGCTTTTCTTTTTTTCCGAAGGCCAGTTTATAACTTTCTTCATAGAAGTGGTTTTGTGCTGCTTCATTAATACTAGGTAAGATTAATAAGCCTACTTCAGCCAGAGATTCGGTTAAAATTTCTGAGTCGATCAGCTTTACCATTCCTGAACGTTTTTTACCATAGAAAGAATTGATTCTATCGATATGCCTTTCTAACCTGTCAACGGAAAGGTCTTTAAAATGAATTCGATCACTAAAGCGAAAATACAGGTCTTTTTCCGGGTTGGCACCATGCTCCAGTTCCGGTCTGTAAACCGCTATCCACGGTGATTTCTTGATTCTTGAGTTTAGTAAGAAAATCAGGAATTGCTTTTGATTGTCACCTGACACCTTTTTACAAAGATGAAATAAATTAGGAAAATCTACTTCATGACACTCCTTGACCCGAACCTTGTTGTCTTCATACCATTTAATCATGCGGTTAGATGTTTGAGGCAACAATTGATTATTATTAATGATGACCGGATGTATTGAATAAGAGTCATCAATATTTGTCATTTTAATTAATGCCGTTTCCTTCCATGGGAGTACCCAGAGCGATTGAGTCTCGTTATCAAAGGCGGATATGCTGTTTAGTTCTGGAAAAGCCGTGTGTTTTTCACCTGTTACAGACAAAACCGGAGCGGGCGGTTTAGGCTGGTACTGGTCTAATTTGCGCTGGACAAGCCCCTGCGATGGTTTGCTGATTATAAGGTCTAGTTCAGGTCGTCTTTTATAGGCTCTGATAACCGGGACAATACCATGTGTATCAAATTGAGAATTAAGAATACCCAGCGGATAACGGATTTCAGCCCAGTCATATTGGTTTACAATGATTTTCCATATTTCTTTTGACTGGCTTTGCTTCCACATAGCTTCGCATGATTCAAATTGTGTGGTTGAACAAATAGTCAGGTAAAACTGTATAAAATCAAGATGCTCACGGTTTTGTGGGTCACATGAGTTCCTGCCAAAATATCTGGCGCAGCGTTCTACAGCCTTATCAAAAAACGTTCTCTGTTGTTTAAAGCTCATATAGGACAAAGGTTCATAATAGTCAGCAGTCAGCCTTTTGTTTGAGTTATCCACATTTTCAGTCCAGTAACGAATAACACCCAAAGGAGCTTCCGTATCAGAGAGCAAAGAGGTTAAAAGATTGTGATGCGGGTAGTTTTGTTGATCATTCAGATAATAACCGTGTAACTGCTTTAGTCCGTGGTACCGCCCGGCAGCTTCTTGTTCCGGGTCGGCATAAGGTGGCCTGTGCATAAAGTTACGAAGAGGAATAACGAGTAATTCATGATAGCCGAACACCGAAAAACCCATGAACACATCTAATAAAGGTGATAGTCCTGAGCCTTTAGGAACAATGCGATAACGGCGAACTGTTATATCAAAAAGGAGAATTTGAGAAAATACAGAAAAAGCCTTCACAACATTCGCCAATTGAGTTTGTTTGACGCTGTTTAAATAAGACATTGTATCCTGCCTTACTCGCTGTGACCTGATTTCTTCCATATCATTTTGTTGATAGAGCCAGTAACGATCAGTGCCGGGGGCTGAGGAGAACCAATGGATTACGGAACCATCCTGTGTTTCTGTCTTGGTGCCTGCCGGGTGTGACTCAATCATTTGCCGGTTAGTGAATGCCAGAATCCGGCTCGGTGTGTCCTCTCCTTCTGCTTGTATTCCGTAGATCGAACCCATGTTGAGTTCCATCGTGGATGATGTGTTGTTGTACGCCTTATCCAGCGTCCAGCCTTCTTCAAGATGATAATACAGAAGGTTGAATTGTTCTGGCAGATCATCGGGTGACCACTCGAAGGTTTGGCCAGAGTCTGCAAAAAATGGTTTGTTCAAGGATGGAAATGGCGCGTCAGCGCTTTGTCTGATTCTTGGAGCATAAGAGAGTTTATCAAGGTGTGTGCAATGTTGGTTCAGGGTAAAGTTAGGCACAAAAGTCAGACTGGCCTGATGTCCCGTTAATTCATGACGTTGAGTATTATGCATGGAATGTATGTGCATGCCTTTTTGGTACCAGTCAATGCCATTCTTGCCAATTATATCTGCAACAGTTGCCACGCACTCTTTGTGCATTGCCTGCCCGGGCTTGCCTATGGGAATACCGCACAACATCAGCGTTTGAGCAATTGTATCGATGACTGCAGGATCTTCAGGATTCAGTAATTCGGAAATTTTATCAAAAAGCTGGCTGACGGTTTTTGTCACCCATCTGGAAAATTGTTTGTGACTGACCGGAAAATTAGGACCTGAATGATCTGAAGGCTCAATGACCTCTTCCGTTGCCGGATTATAGCCGATCATGCCAAATCTCAGGGACTGACAGTTTTGCCAGCCATGAAGGTAATCATCAATATAGCTTTTATGGGAATCTTTTTCATAAATGGCTGTGATGGGAAAATGGTGTTTTTCCCAGCGACTTTGGGAAAACCTTTCAATTAACAGAGCTATTTCTTTTTGCTTTTTTGCAGATTGTTCTTCCAAAGCATCTTTAAAATATTTTGCTTTTCCCAGAAGGTGTAGACTGGTAACTGTTGATCGCTGGTTATTATTAACGGAGTCCCAATAATAATAACCAGCCACACTGGTAATACCGGCTATAGCTGAGAAAACGGCATAGTGGAAAGTTGTAAGAAGGGGGGCAGCTTTTGCCCTGCGGGCTCTGCCTAAACGACGGCTGGTTTGTTTTTTGCTTTTGTTATGCGCTGATAAAACAGGCTTCACTATGCCACTGGCCAGATTGTATAAATAGCTTACAGTCTTAGATGCTTCGCGTCCTAAGTATTTTGTGACACCAACCACACCATTACCCAGAGACCTGGTCTTGCTGATTGCGCCACTGGCCAGACGTTTGGATATATTGGTCACACCGTTGGCAATAGCCCTTGAAGCAAAAACTATCTGTTGCCAGGATTGTGTGAAAATACCGGGTACATTATTTTCATTGTTCCCCCCGCCATTTTCATGGTCTTCACCGCCGCATTGTGGGGCAACTGCCAAAAGTGGCGTTACTATTGGACTTGCAGCATTAACAATTTGTTCTTCGGCTGTGGTTTCTATTTCAGTGACAGTTTGTGCCTCTTCCGTGGCAGTTTGCACTGATGTCGGTGTCTCTGCATCGGCTTGTATTGCTGATTCATCGTTATATGTTTCCGCCCCGGCGGTTTGCGAAGTGCCAGTTGGTATTTCCTCCTCAGCAGTTGATGTACTGTCTGTTGGTGTTTCTGCCCCGGCAGTTTGTGAAGCACCCGTTTGTATTCCATCCTCAACAGCTGGTGTGCTGTCTATTGTTGTTTCTGCCCCGGCAGTTTGTAGGGTGTCAATTTGTGTTTCTGCCTCGGCGATTTGTGAGGAGCCAATTTGTATTCCTGCCTCGGCGGTTTGTGTGGAGCCAGTTTGTATTGCTGCGTCGGCGATTTGTGTGGAGCCAGTCTGTATTTCTGCGTCAGTGGTTTGTGAGGAGCCAATCTGTATTTCTGCGTTGACGGTTTGTGGGGTGTCAGTTTGTGTTGCTGCTTCGGCGGTTTGTGAGGAGCCAGTCTGTATTTCTGCGTTGGCGGTTTGTGGGGGGTCAGTTTGTGTTGCTGCTTCGGCGATTTGTGAGGAGCCAGTTTGTATTGCTGCGTCGGCGGTTTCTATTGGGGCATGTAGCGTACTGTGTGTAGCAAATCTTGGAACCACTATTCGCGTATAGCTACTCAGAAGTCTACTCAGTATATCATTAATTTGTTCTGAGGTAGGGGGATAAATTTGTTCTTGGGTAAGGGGATAAAATTGTCCTGGCGCAGGGGGATAAATTTGTTCTTGGGTAAGGGGATAAAATTGTTCTGGCGCAGGGGGATAAATTTGTTCTTGGGTAAGGGGATAAAATTGTCCTGGTGCAGGGGGATAAAAATTTTCTAGTTCGGAAATAATCTCGTTATAGGCTTCTAAAAATTGATTGTTTAATTGACTTTCCATCGATTCCAGAGCTACGTGCGCTTCACTACCTGACTCTATCTCTATAGAGACAACTCCGTTATCTGTTGTTACCTGATAAGGCCTATCAATGGGATTGGGTAAATACGTCTGGTATAGATGAATTTGAACCATATTTGTGCCTTCCATGGTTAACCTCCACCCTGAATCCTCATTTACAACAAGTCCATATCGTTCCAGTTCAGCTGTTGTTGATAGGATTGTCGGTGCAGCATAACCGTTGCCCAACATAGCCATCATCAAAAAAAAACCAAATAGAGTGTTAAACAGCAAGCGCTTAATGTCATAACTAAATAAAACACAACGCGTCATTAAATGGTCTTCCTGTCGTTTGAAGATTATGTATACCCAAAGCGTGGCTTTCTTTTACTACTTCCAGCTTTGGAAAGCGTTTTAGCATAGACGCGATCAGCCAATAACGAGCCGTTAATTGGACAAGAAACAACCACGCACTTGCCACCCATTTCAAATGGCTGCCAGGGAGCTTAAAAGGAAATAACAGTTGAACTACGTATAAGCTGGTCTATCTTTATTTCTTTTATTCTGTGCCTTAAAAGGCTTCCGGGTCGTGATGTTACAGGTGGAATGAATGCTCAGGTACTGTTTAACCCTTTTCAGCCCTGTGTTTATCAGAGTTGTCATCAGTATTGCACTGCTGACCAGTCTGACAGGCTGCCAGTCTTCCGACCGCCCCGAGCAACACGCCCATAAGGTTCCGGTGACTGTCTCAGAGCCTTCACTGACCCGGACACAGGCTCAGCAGCGCAAAGCCATGATCAGACAGGCAAATTATGATGTCTATCTGGATATTACTGACGAAGAAGCTTCAGAATACACCGGCCGAATAACCATTCACCTGGATCTGCATAAAGCAGACAAGCCTCTGACCGTGGATTTCCAGCAAGGGCAGATTCACCGGCTGCTGGTCAATAGTAACCGCCTGACACCGGATTATAATGGTCAGTTTCTGACCTTGCCGCGCAAGAGTCTGAGAACCGGTGAAAACACTATTGAAATCGAATTCACCCACGCTTACAGCAACAGCAGCAACAGCGATACCGGGCTGACAAAGTTCACCGACCCGGAAGACAATAACCACTATCTCTACAGCCAACCCGGCGTGTACGCCACCAGCCAGATACTGCCACTGTTTGACCAGCCTGATATCAAAGCCAGCTACAGGCTGACGGTTAAAGCGCCCCCACAATGGCAGGTTATCACCCAGACTCTTGAACAGCAGGCGGTTAGCGGCGGACCTGAACGCTGGTGGTATTTCCCGGAAACCCGGCCTGTCAGCCCTCATTCATTCTCACTGCAGGCCGGACCTTACAAAATCAGCCGCTATGAACAAGGCAAACTGCCCACACGCCTGCTGTTACGTCAGTCATTTCATGATGAATCGAATCCCCTGAAGCTGTTTGCAACGGTCGATAATGCCAGATTCTTCTATCAACAGTACCTGCAGCAGCCTTATCCATTCTTTAAATACGATATTGTTGCACTGCCCGTCGATGTCCTGAACGCTGAAATGACTTCAGCCAGTATTGTACTGAATGAAAAATACCTGTTACCGCAACACTCTGCCGATCAGCCGGAAACCCGTCAGCAACTGCTCGAACATCTGGCTTTCAGCTGGTTTGGTGGCAGCGTCAGTATGGACTGGTGGAGTGACCAGTGGCTGATGAATGGCCTGTCCAGGTACCTTTCCTACATGGCCCTGGCTCGTTCTGAAACTGAAAGCAGTGGCGAAAGCTGGTCTTTATTCCACAACCAGGTGAAGCAGCCTGCGTATTTTTATGATCAGCTGCCAGCGGCAGAACCCTTGCGCCACACTGTTGATATCAATAGTGCGGCTGCCCAAAACAGCGATATCAAAGCCAACAAAGCCGCTGCCGTTCTTCAGCTGCTTCACCACAACCTTGGCGACGACGCGTTTCGCCAGGCTTTACAACGACTGCTACAACAATACACAGACAGTAGCACCAGGGCTCAGACGTTCTTTGAGCTGATTCACAACACCTCGGGTCAGCCATTAAAAAACTGGGAAAAGCAGTGGCTTGATACCACGGGTGTGCAGACGGTTTCCGCCTCATACCAATGCAAAAAAGGCAGCCTGAGCAGCCTTCAGGTTGACCAGCCTGACCCCGGAAAACGCTCCCAGATCGTTCATGTAGGATTGTTTAAAAACAGTCACTCCTCACTTCAGCGCTACCGGACACTGCCTGTTACTCTTGATGGCAAATCCACAAAGGTTGACATTCCCGGGCAACAGCCCTGCCCGGACTTTGTTTACCCCAATGTTGATGATAAAGGTTATGTTCGGGTACAGCTTGATGAGAAGTCTCTGAAAACGATTCTTAAAGAGGCATTCAGTGAGCCTTTAACGCAGACCTTAATCGACAGCCATCTCTATCAACCACCGGTCAGTGTCCAGTCTGCTATGACATTCGCGACTGCCAGACTACCGGATGAAACAAATGTCTGGCGACTGAAAAGCCAGCTGTCCGGACTGAAACAGCTGAGTGACCAGCTGTTCCGACTGAAGTCTGCCAATCCGGCAGTACAAACCGTCAACAGCCACTGGCTGCTAACTCTGGAAGAACTGGCATGGCAACAGCTGAATATCGCAGAACCGGGCAGTCCAATTCAGAATCTCTGGTTTGATTTTTTCCTGCATATTGCCCATACCGACGACAGTGCCATGCAGTTGAAGCGCCTGCTCGAAGGGCGCTGGGAGATCAGCGATTTGCAACTGACTCCGGCCAGACGTTGGCAGATTATTATTCGCTTGAACACTTTCACCGGAAAAGCCGCCAAAAACAGCTGGGATCTGGCACACCGTGAGTACCAGAAACATCGTTCTCCCACGACGACCAGACTGTATCAGATGGCTGATGCCAGCCGGCCCGATACACTGGTAAAAAGCCAGTGGCTCAACCGGCTCGAAAGCCTGCCCTGGCTGGACGCTGACGCCATCAGCCGTGTTCTGTTTCCTGCCTCGCAATACTCCCTGGTGCCTGCACTTCGACAGAGTATCTTTACTGCCCTGCTGAACAACCAGCCTGAACGGTCGTCAACGATGCTGAACCAACTGATCAGCAACCTGTTAAACGAGTGTTCCGCCAATGGCATCCAGCAGTTGCAGACCTTCAGTGATAACAGGACGCTGTCGCCCAATCAGCTATATATTCAGGCACAACTGCAAATGGCAAAACAGTGTCAGCACCTGCCAAAAAACGCTGCATTTAAATAAACACTTGCCGACAGCCCGCTTATTCGGTGAACATAAAGAGGTTGACCTTTATCAGGGACTGATAAGCGGAGGTCCTGTTTTGTATATTCTGCGCCTGAACACTGCAGGCCAGCCAGTTCAGTGGCTGACCTGGCAACAGACAGTTTGTCTGTATTCAAGGGAACTGGTCGTCTGGAGCCTGGGCGACATCATTTATCGAATCAGGGGTGGACGCAACCGATGGCACGATAACCCGACAGTGATTGAGGTTCCCAGTATTGTGGCCTGCGGCGGTCGTCGTTTATTTCCTTTCCGTAACAACCCTGCATTGACCAATGTTTCCCTGTTTGAACGCGATAATTACCAATGCCTTTATTGCGGTAAATATTTCCGCCGAACCCTGCTGACCCGGGACCATATTGTTCCTACCTCGCGAGGTGGAAAAGACGACTGGATGAATGTCGTCGCTGCCTGTAAACGCTGCAACCAGTACAAAAGTAACTACCTGCTTGAAGAACTGGACATGTCGCTGCTGGCCTTGCCCTATCGTCCCAATGCTGCTGAATACCTTGCCATGGTGAACAGTCGCAGAATTCTGCCTGAACAGGCGGAATACCTGAGCAGCCAGTTCTCTGCCAACTGTCGCTGGAGCATAAGAAGCAGGCTGAACGCTCATTCACAAAAGGACAGTTCCCTGGAAATGTTGGTCAGTGAATGAATCCCGCTAGATAAATAAACCTTGACCCAATTGAAAACGCACCTTTATCACTGCATTGACCGAGGAGGCTTGAATTCCTTTGAAATGGAAGTATTTGCTATGTGGCTTGCCCCTACTAGTTTTTGGTGAAACGGCTACGCAAAGATGAAAAGAGGTGAAGCAGATTCATAATGATATGACGACCCGCGTTCGATATGAGAGAACCTGATTAATCAAATGATTGCTCCTGAATTACTTCATAATTACCTGAAAGTTCAACCTGATTGACATGAGTAGTTACTACCTTTGGGATATGATAAATACCATTTGGAAGTATTATTAAGCTATCAATTGAATGAGCTATCAATTCATTGTGACTTATATGGTTTGGGTTGAAATAAATCATACCTGAATATGAATATGTCAGGCCGGATTCTTCTGAAGCTCCCAGTACATTTAAGTCTGCATTAAGGTTTTGAATATGGAATTCTTCAGTATGTATTTCTTCAACATGAAAATCTCTTTGGTGGCATAAATACCAAACCCCATTATTATTTTTTACCAGATACATGATAAGACCACTGTCAGTATTCTTAACTTCTGCCAAATACTCAACTGTCCCGGAAATACCTTTAATGTTTAAGGTTTTTTTACTATCTTCGTTTGAAACTTCAAATTTATAAGGCTCAATTTTATTGATTACTGAATAGCAAACAGATGTTCCTAAAAAAATAACACTCACCAGGGTGTACTTGATAGCTCTTAACATTCTTCTGTCCTGATTTTCAAAGGAGTGATAAAAGGTAGCACAGGAATAACAGGTTCATTTTTCTTGAATGCTGTATAGCAAATGGCTTCGGAGAGCGTTGTCTGCGACATCTCCTGAGTCTCTCAACGGCAGCCGTTCAAAATAGTCCTTTTTTGCAGGCAAGAAGTGGAAACAGGGATATTCTTGCCTTCTGCTTCCCTGACTTGCTCTTACTGATAAGTACCAAACCGCTTTATGATTCGAATTGCCAGGTACATAGCAGACTCTAACCGGTGTTCCAGACGTGCCGTCTGTGCGGGAAATGACTGCAGTATGGATATTAACGCTTGCCAGTACTAGTCTGGAATAGGCTAAACCGATTTCCGCAGGTAGTTTCAAATGAACATTCAGGACCTGGTCAGAGAGTTTAAGGGCATTCCTGTTTGGGAATTCAGTCAAAGTAGTTTACGAGAACACTACCGCAGACAAGGGGTTGGCGGTCTATGCAATAGCCTGAGTCTCAGCTGGATAAACTATCATGCCCATAACGACAGTCTGGCCAATCATCTGGATATTAATAATCAGGATTATCTTGTAATACAGCATGCAATTTTTTTGCAGGACACTTTACAAAAAAAGGGACCCATTAATAGCTCAATGATATGGTTACAAATGCATGGCATGGTACTTCTGAACATGGGTTACGGTGCTACTGACAGGCCGGATAGTGAATACCGTATTATCACCACTCTTACAAATGAATATAACTGCTACGCCCTGATTTCTTTTGGTCTGAGAGATTACGTCAAGAAGACGTGTAAACAACATGCTGTCGCCGCCTGGCTTGGAGGCTCCGATCCTATCAGGGGAGATGCCTGTTTTTTTGAACCAAATTACGGAGAGTTCTGGTTCGAAAGTAAACAGGACTTTTTCTCTTTTTTTCCTGAGTATTACAGGCGGCATCGCGTAACGGAGGGTCAGATCGGAGTCGTGCTCAAAGATCGGGTAATGATGGAATACTCCGACGTTGTGACTTGTGCGCTATCAAGCAAGGCATTGTAGGGCAACATCTCTCGACGGTGTCATGCTGCCGATGAAAGACGGCAAGCGTAAGGGAAAACGCGAACAAAATAAAAGCGGCGGTAAGCGAACCCGTGGTCCAGCCAGTTGTCAGGAGGTCAGTTGTGGAACATTGTCGTTTTACGATGCCTGGGGTGAACGCCTGTCAACTGTCAGAATCGGGCGGATGCCCGAAAGTAAAAAAGTGACGTTGAAGAACTCACTCTCTGAACTGCTGGATGAAGCCCGTCGGCAGTAGATAATGTCATTCCGTTCCCTTCGCAGAAGACAGAATGATAGTACCAGTCAATATGAGACTTTCAACCATACATTCTTCATAGACATCTCTTTTTAGATAGTTATTTGAAATGCATTTGACTAATCATCATAGGACAAAGTTCAATATTGCTGCGACCTGAGCGTAGAATGTCTAACAAATTTAACGGAGTTGCATCATGGAGTTTCGTCAACTGGGACAGACCGATATAAAGGTCAGTACATTGTGCCTCGGAACCATGACCTGGGGTGAACAGAACACTGAACAGGAAGCCTTTCAACAGCTGGACTGCGCGGTTGATTACGGCATCAACTTTATTGACACGGCGGAAATGTATCCCGTTCCCCCCGGGGAGGCGACCTATACCGCTACAGAAACCATCATTGGCAACTGGCTAAAGCACAGAGGACACCATCGGGATCTTGTCATCGCCTCCAAAATCTGCGGCCCTGGCTATGACTATATGAACGGCGGCCGCCTGATGACACCGCAGCATATTCATGATGCTGTTGAAGGCAGCCTTAAACGCCTGGGCGTTGACTGTATCGACCTGTTCCAACTGCACTGGCCTGACCGCAACACCAATTTCTTTGGGCAACTGGGCTATAGCACGCCCCCCGAAACAGACGGCACCCCCATAGAAATCACCCTTGAAGCAATGAACGATCTGGTACAGGCAGGAAAAATCCGCCACTACGGCCTGTCCAATGAAACCCCCTGGGGGGCAATGAAACACCTCAGCACCAGCCGGGAAAAGCAGCAAACCCGCCCGGTCTCTATCCAGAATCCCTACAACCTCCTGAATCGCAGCTTTGAGGTCGGTCTTGCAGAAATCAGCCACCGGGAACAGCTTGGGCTACTGGCCTATTCACCCCTGGCCTTTGGCACATTAACGGGCAAGTACCTGCATGGCCGAAACCCGGCTAACGCCCGGCTGACAATGTTCAAAAGGTTTTCACGTTACACCTCATCACCACAGTCACTAAAGGCTACCGAAGCTTATGTAAACCTGGCCGGGGATGCAGGCCTCAACCCCGCCCAGATGGCGATTGCCTATGTGACTTCTCGCTTTTTTGTCACCAGTGCCATCATAGGTGCCACTAACCTTGGGCAGCTGAACGACAATCTCCGTTCCAGTGAGCTGAGCTTGTCAGCTGATGTGCTGGAAGCGATAGAGCGTATCCACCAGCAATACCCTAACCCGGCTCCGTAGTTCACTGCTGCTGACCAGCACTTGAATCCTTATAAAAAAACTCACTGGAGTATAGACATGACTATCAAAGTAGGTATAAACGGCTTTGGTCGTATTGGACGCCTGGCACTGCGCGCTGCATTCGACTGGCCGGAACTGGAATTTGTGCAGATCAACGATGTCGCTGGCGATGCCACCACCCTGGCGCACCTGCTGGAGTTTGATTCTGTACAGGGTCGCTGGCACCACCAGACCCGTGCCGATGGCAACAACATCATTATCAACGACAAAACGATCCGTTGCACACAGGAACGTGAGATCAGTGCGGTTGACTGGTCCGGCTGTGACGTTGTCATCGAAGGTACCGGCGTTCATCGTAAAAAAAACCTGTTGCAACAGTACCTCGATCAGGGTGTAAAACGTGTTGTTGTAACAGCGCCTGTGAAAGAAGAGGGTGTTCTGAATGTTGTGATGGGTGTTAATGATCACCTGTATGATGCTGAACAGCACCGTATTGTCACAGCTGCATCCTGCACCACCAACTGTCTGGCACCGATTGTTAAGGTGATTCAGGAAAAGCTGGGCATTGAACGCGGCTCCATGACCACCATCCACGACCTGACCAATACTCAGACCATTCTGGATGCACCGCACAAGGACCTGCGTCGCGCCCGTGCCTGCGGTATGTCCCTGATTCCAACCACCACCGGTTCTGCTACCGCCATCACGGAAATTTTCCCGGAGCTGAAAGGCCGCCTGAATGGCCATGCTGTACGAGTGCCTCTGGCCAATGCGTCCATCACCGATATGGTGTTCGATGTCACCCGCGATACAACCGCTGAAGAAGTCAATCAGTTGCTCAGGGAAGCCTCCGAAAACGAGCTGAAAGGCATTCTCGGTTATGAAGAGAAGCCACTGGTATCCATCGACTATAAAGGCGACCAGCGTTCTACGATTGTCGATGCTCTCAGCACTATGGTGGTTGATGGTCGTATGGTGAAAATCTACGCATGGTATGACAACGAAATGGGTTATTCCGTCCGTACTGCTGAGCTGGTGAAAAAAGTAGGATCTGCCTGAGATGAATCGCCTGCTGTCGTCGCTCAGTCGTGATGTGCGCCAATACCTGTTGGTGACGTTTAATTACTGGAACTTCACCATCACCGATGGCGCCCTGCGAATGCTGGTTGTGTTACATTTCCATGCCCTGGGTTACCAGTCGCTGGAAATTGCCATGCTGTTTCTGTTCTACGAATTCTTTGGTGTGGTCACCAACCTGGTCGGTGGCTGGATTGGTGCCCGGATCGGTTTGAGCCGAACCATGAATGTCGGTCTTGCCATGCAGATTTTGTCACTGTGCCTGCTGGCAGTACCATCGCAATGGCTATCGGTGCCACTGGTAATGTTTGCCCAGGCGTTGTCAGGCATCGCCAAAGACCTGAACAAGATGAGCGCAAAAACGTCTATCAAAAAGCTGGTCAGTGGCGAACAGCGGGGCAGGCTCTATAAATGGGTGGCCATTCTGACAGGCTCTAAAAATGCCCTGAAAGGTGCCGGTTTCTTTATTGGTGGTGCGTTACTGAGTCTGGCAGGTTTTCGCTTTGCGGTTCTGGCAATGGCTTCGGTACTCGCTGCCGTCTTCTGCCTTAGCCTCCTATGGCTGGATAAGGACATGGGCAAAGCAAAAAGCAAGGCGAAGTTCAGCCATATTTTCTCAGGTCAGCGCAGCATTAACATTCTCTCTGCAGCCAGAATGTTTCTGTTTGGCTCAAGAGACGTCTGGTTTGTCGTGGCGCTGCCCGTATACCTGTCCAGTGTCTTCGACTGGAGCCATTCGGAGACCGGGGGCTTTATGGCGACCTGGGTCATAGGCTATGGTCTGGTACAGGGTATTGCCCCTAAAATCACGGGGAATCAGGCTGGCCGGCTGTCTGCCATTGCCTGGGCGGCTGTGTTGCTGGCAGTATCCGTTCTGGTCGCGATGGGCATTCAGTGGCAGTGGCACCCCCAGTTTACGATCGTCGCAGGTCTGCTGGTGTTTGGCGCGGTGTTTGCCATTAATTCATCGCTGCATTCTTACCTGATTGTCAGCTATGCCCGGGAAGATGGTGCCTCTATGGACGTCGGCTTTTACTATATGGCTAATGCCATGGGGCGACTGATCGGAACCGTGTTATCCGGCCTGATGTTTGGCATCGGTGGTTTAACCATCTGTCTGTGGATTTCCAGTCTGTTTATAGCCCTTACCGTTATTATTTCCCTGGCCCTGCCAGGCCATCATCCTCAACCACATTCCTCTGCGACATAGCCGTCGGTGAGGAGAGGTTTTCCTCTCCTCACACTCTGTCTGCTCCATGTCAAAAACGTGTCAACATCAATAAAACTGCAGATAAGCGGTTCAACAACAGACACCTATGTGCGATTATTCGCATCTTATTGATTTTGGTAACCGGTGTTTTTCCTCGCTTGTTTAACATCGGGCTCGTGATTCCTGCCCCGCAGCAGGACACTTTGGAGATAAAGAGTGAAACAGATTCTCAAGATTTCAGCACTGGCGGCTGCCGTTGTTCTGGCAGGTTGTAACCAGCAAAGCGCGACTGACGCTGAAGCTAAACTGGATACACCTGAGCAGACTTCTGCTTACGCTATGGGAGCCTCCATGGGCAGCTATGCCCAGAAGACTCTGGACAGCCAGGATGAACTGGGTCTGAAAATGGACCGCGAGCTGGTCATCAAAGGCTTTGCCGACGCCGTTAACGGCAAGAGCCAGCTGGATGAAAAAGCCATTATCTCCGCCCTGCAGGAACACGACAAGGCTCTGCGCCCTCTGATCGAAAAGCGTCAGCAGGAAATGATGGAAGAAAGCCGTCAAAAAGCGGAAGACTACCTGAAAGAAAACGCTGAAAAAGAAGGCGTGAAGTCCACCGAGTCCGGCCTGCAGTATGAAATCATTGAAGCGGGCAAAGAAGATGGCAAGAAGCCAACGTTGGAAGACACCGTAACGGTTCACTACACCGGCAAGCTGATCGACGGCACCACCTTCGACAGCAGCGTTGAACGTGGACAGCCGGCTACCTTCCCTCTGAGTGGTGTGATCGAAGGCTGGCAGGAAGGTCTTCAGCTGATGCCTGAAGGTTCTAAATACAAGCTGACGATTCCGGCTGAACTGGCTTATGGTGATCGTCCGGCAGGCTCCATTCCTCCTGGCTCTGTTCTGGTCTTTGATGTTGAGCTGATCAAGATTGGCGAATAACCGCCTTCCATAGTGCAAGAGGATTTTCAACTGAGTTTGGAAATCCTCTTGGTACGGAAAACGACTTTAAGGTCAGCAAATTAAGTCCCGGAGTTACCCCTGCTAAGGGAAGTGGCACTCAAAAACATACCAGCTCCTCCGTCATTCCCGCGAAGGCGGGAATGACGGTGGGATATTTTTATTTGCTACTTCCCTAAGGCTGGCAATCGTTTTATCACGCTGCAGGATTTCTGCCTTAAGTCGATTAATCTCGATTTCATTACTCGTCAGCTCCACCCTCAGAATTTCTTTATCGATATCAGCTTTTACAAGCTCTGCCCTGGCACACTCAAGTTCTTTCTTCAGGCTATCGAGCTCATTTCTTTTTTTATCTCTGAATTTTTGCGAACTGACTCTGTTTCTAGCCTTGCGCTCCTGCTGCTTTTTCTGAGCATCTGTTAGTTCTTCCTCCACTGATGAGCATGAACCGGCGTTCGCCGTAGGAACAGACTGACCTGCGGGTAATATCTGTCGAAAGCGTTTGCCGATTAAGAGTTCTACCTCTGAAGCAGGTCGCTTTCTGACAGGAAGTCCCATAAAGTTATTATCTGCTTCAGGAATTTCAGAGTCTTTTGCTTGATCCTGAAATGATTTAACGGGCACCTCTGGGGAGCTGGGCTTTTTAATATCCATAATATTTTTCTTTCAGGGTTCCATGATTTAAACACCACCAGCATATAGTCAGCAGCAGGTTATACGGTATGACTGCCAAAAAGAATATTGGTTCACTTTTTACCCCTCAACTTACCCCTCAACTTACCCCTCAACAACCGTTAAAGCACTTTTTTTATAAAAGTAATGAACAAATATCCATTATTGCAGTCTGATGAGCAGCACGCTTTTAAAAGTTGGATTATATCGTATTACCAGGAACCACTGAGAGGAAAGTTATTATGAATATTGAGGGAAACAGTTCTTTTGGGCTGCCAGAAAATATTTTTGGCACGGGCGAAAAAGCCCATGATTCGCGCTACCATGACATTAAAGACAGTGAGGCAGGCGGTGTTTTTTGGGGGCATCAAGTCAGTGAAAAAACTGTACCTGAAGATGGCCTCCACATACCAAAAAAGTCACCTGAATCTGCTGATAATTTAGACAGTGTATGTAACCTCTCTCCCTTAAACTATTTTACAAATCCTGACCTGCCTATTATCAACGTTTTTTGCGATCCAAAAATCAGCAGCAGGCCTGATCAAGTAACAGAAACGACAACAAGCCCCAGTACAACAACAGTTCTTCCTGACTGGCAGCTAAGGGACGCGGCAGAACAAAATATACCGTCATTCCCGCGAAGGCGGGAATCTACCACGACAGTGGATCCCCGCCTTCGCGGGGATGACGATGGGATAAATTTGTCTGCTTCTTCCCTAAGCTTCAACCAACCAACTGTCGCTGCCCCCACTCCTCAAGTGAAACGAGAAGTCACTTATAGTCAGGACGATCCAGAAAAAATCTCTAAAGCAAATGAGAGAAAGCGAAAAAACAGGGAGTCTGCACGAAAGTCCAGGCAAAATAAGGAAAAAAATTACTGCGAGATGAGTCAGCGAGTTAAAAATCTCGAAGCCGAGAATAAATCCTTAATAAAAGTTAATACAGCCTTAACAGAAAAAATGAACAACTACGACAAGACATTACAGCACTATAGTGAAGAGATAAAAATAGTTGAAAATGCTTTTGAGGCTTATTATGAAGAAAAATATGGCTCTGGACATTCTACTTCTGAACAGGGAGAAGCAACGAAGCCTAATGAGAGTTCTGTGAAGGCCAATGACACAGTTATCAATAATTACCTCAAGGCTACTCTTAAAAATCGCGATGCCGAAATAGCCAACCTTAAGTTAAAGATCCAGCAGCGCGATGCCAGAATAGCCAGTCTTGAGGCAAAAAGTGTCACTACTGCATCACAGCCAACAGGGGGCACAGGCATAGTTGTGTTTGTTCAAACTGACCAAACTCAAAACACTAATACTCCCTTCTAACTCCCGGCCATCAGGCTCTGCTGCAGATCATCTGAAAACTGCTGCAACTGTCCACTGATGGCTCTTGCCAGTTCAACGGCAGAAGGCTGTTCATCGATGGTCGCCTTATAGCGATTCACGTGACGCTCGCCATTTATACGCCAGCTGACTTCCAGTTCCAGCTGCCGGCCTTTCAGCATCAGGTTCTGAACCTCTGCCTGAATGTCGATATCCGGCCTCTGACTGCGTAACCAGGGACCATGAAACACATCGGCCCGGGGGTTTTTACGTTGCAGATTCTGGGTCAACACCCGGGTAATGGACTCTTCCAGAGGTTCACCCCAGCGATCCAGACAAAGCTTATGCAACTGAAACCCATCATCAATGTAAGCCATATTACTGCGATCCAGCCAGGATGGTATGACAACCGGCATAATCCCGACAGACCCTGTCAGCCCGGCTTCCTGTTGTTCAGCCATTGGCTGAAGAGTGTAGTAACGATAGGGTACTGAGCTGGCACAACCAGCCAGCAGCAGAACCATGAATACAGCGAGTGAGCGATACAACACAATCTTCATTATCTTTCCTGGCTTTTTCCTGATACCAACGCATTTGGCTGCTCTTCCAGCAGTTCCGCCAAACCCTGCATAGCCCTTGCCGAGCTCCTCAGGTCAGTTGCACTGCGTTCCAGTTGATAAATCAGCGGTGAATCCGGTGCCACAGTATCGGACAGCAGTTCGATGGTTTCATTCATAGAGTCCAGAGTCTGCGTCAGAGTCTCCAGCATCCTGTTAATGTTGGCGTTTGTTTGTGGAAAGCCATCGGCAATGGTTCTGGACATTTTTTCCATACCCTGCGCCATACCAACAAACTCATTGCGCATATCCGACATGCTGGTTCCCATCTTTGTCGACATAATCCGGAATGAGTACATAGCGTCGTTCACTGTTCCGGGCAGTTGCCGGAATGCTTCGGTATCTGTGACCTCTTTAAGATTCTTTGCCAGCTGACCCAGGTCGTTCATCAGTTCCGGCAGATTCATATCGTGAAGTTGCTCGGTAAGACTTTCCAGATCACTGGGGACGGTAGGAATCTGGGGATATCGGGTTTTGACATCCGTAAACCGGGGCTGAGTCTTCTGGTAGAAATCAACTTCCATATACAAAAGCCCGGTCAACAGGCTTTGAGTCTTAAGCTTAACGCCCAACCCTCGATGGTACAGTTCATCCAGATTCAGTTCGGTGGTCTCGTCTGACGAAACAATCGTATCAGGATAGATGTCAACATAGACCGTATTCAACACCAGATGAGAGTCGTCATAGAGCTTGGCTTTGATATCGGCTACCTCACCAATCTTGACGCCCCGCAATGTCACTGCCGCCCCGATATTCAGACCCATAATGCTAGTGTCGTATATGACGACCATGCGTTCTTTGTTTCTGCCGGAAAAATTGCCCTGATTCACAAAGACAATCAGTGCAGTGACCAGTGCAGCCATAGCCAGCATAAAAATGCCCACCATGATCGGGCGGGATGCTGTGCCTAAAGATCGTTTATTCGCTGTGCGACTCATTACAGCCTGTCCTTACTCCTTGGGTCATTTCGGTGAAAGTCATACAGGATTCGAAGCTATTTCACCACGGGATAGAAATTCACGCACCAACGGTGCTTTACTGTGCCTGAGCATATAAGACGGTGCCCCGGTATCAAGTTGAGTTCTGGACTGAGCATCCAGAAAAACACCGTTATTGCCAATGGCAAATATACTCGCCAGCTCGTGGGTAACAATAACCACCGTCGCCCCGGACGACTGACTCAGCTCCAGAATCAGGTCATCAAGACGTCCGGCACTGAGAGGGTCCAGCCCGGCGGATGGCTCATCGAAAAACAGAACCTCAGGGTCCAGTGCCAACGCCCGCGCCAACCCGGCACGTTTGTTCATGCCACCACTGATTTCTGAAGGATAGTAATCTTCATAACCGGACAGGCCGACCAGAGCCAGCTTATAGGCCACCCGGTCCCTGATTTCATCCTTGTCCCAGTCTTTGTACTGCTGCATTGGCAAGGCGATATTTTCAGCCAGGGTCATTGCGCTGAATAAAGCTCCACCCTGATAAGTGACACCCCAGCGCATGCGCATTGACAGCTGATTTTCTTCACAGGCAGAAAAATAGTCCTGACCATGATAAAGAATCTGCCCCTGAGCAGGAGAATAAAGGCCAATCATATGCTTCAGCAGTGTACTTTTACCACAGCCACTGCCGCCCATTATGACAAATACGTCGCCTTTTTGAACATTAAAATTAAGGTCTTTCTGAATCAGTTTGTGACCATATTGTAACCTGAGATTACGCACTTCGATGGCATTGTCGCGATCTGGATTTACTGTAGAGTTCATGTCGTTTAAATACCCAGATGAAAGTACAGAATGTTCAGTACGGCATCCGCTACCACCAGATAAACAACAGCCGTCACAACCGCAGACATTGTCGCCTGCCCCACCGCAGCCGAAGATCGCCCACATCTCAGGCCGGCATGACAGCCAGCAAAACCGATCAGACCACCAAAGATAATGCTTTTGAAGACACCTGTCGTCAAATCCGCCATCGAAAACGCCTGGGATAACTGGAAATAATACATTCGTGGCGTAATATCCATACTGATAGCCACCATAGCGCCCCCGAGCATCCCCAGAATATTGCTGTAAATCGTCAGTAAAGGCATGGCAACTATCAGGGCGAGCATTCTGGGCAAAACCAGATAATCGACAGGCTTGATACCCAGCGTCGTCAGTGCATCAATTTCTTCATTAACCTGCATGGTACCCAACTGTGCAGCATAAGACGCGCCAGTGCGCCCGGCCATAATAATACCGGTCATCAATGCGCCCATTTCCCGCACCATGCCCAGCCCCACCAGGTTAGCCACATACACCTCTACACCAAACTGCCGCAATTGTACCGTTCCCAGATAAGCAAGGATCATTCCTACCAGAAAACTGAGCAGAGTAACGATGGGAACGGCAGACGGCCCCGCCTGATGTAGAAAGTTTATACCATCAGACCAGCGCGCATCGCTGCGTCCCCGAATCATTTTCTGAACACTGAGGCTTACTTCCCCGGAAAAACGCAACCAGTCCTTAATCCAGTCCAGACCCTGACGAAAAAGCTGAAAATAATCAATGTGCTTTTTATTGCTCTCCTGATTAGGAGGAACGCTGGTAGCCAACTTTAACAGGGACTGAATATCGTCAGGCAACTGCTGAACGTCCAGTGTGCAGTTATATCTCTGGCACAGTCGCTGGCAGGACAGGATAAATGCCATGGTGCCAGAGTCCCAGCGAAAGCCTTTGCCCTCAGAAAAGTAGATAACCTCGATTTTTTCCTGCTTCAGAACATCTGACAATTGTTGTTTATATGGCTGGACAGATGCATGGACCCAGTCGCCACTCAGCTCGAAACAGGAAGACGAATAATGATTACCAGTCAACCGCTGTGTCTTTTTACTGTCGTGTATTAAGAAAGCTGGAGCGTTCATTAAGCCAAATCATAGAGCTGAGAAAATCATCGAAGAATATAGCTTATCGATAGCATCGTAAACCGCACTGACCTATGTTTACATTGGGGAACGGGTAGGGCTATCCGAATAATGACTGATTAATCTGACCATTACTGATTCAGTATCTAAACTACTTCTCTGCAAGTTTACTCTAAAAAAATTTATCCTTGTCAGGTTTTCATCATGAGAACATTCTGCCAGCGCTTTTTACTCATTAGCTTTTTGTTGCAGTCAGTATCAGCTAATGCTGTTCTTGCCCCCATTGCCCATGATTTAACAAGGATTGCAGGTATGCCTTTCGATAAAACAATCCAAGAGTTAAGCAAATTCGATAACTGGGCTTCTGAGCTGGGACATAGTGGCGTATATCAATGGCTTCACTCAAATCTAACTCTGGATGGTTCTACCTATACCCCCTTACAGTTGCTTAATACAAATGCTCACGCTATCTGGTGGTTTATCCAACATTCAATTGATGAAGAAAACCTTACAATAAACAACAGTCAACTCACAGCTCTGGCGAATATAGCAATAGATGCCCGTACAGATGAAACCTTTATTCCCAACTTCAGAATTAACCGCTTATTGGAATCAGCCTTTAGTATCAGTGAGAACCCTATTTTAGGTGAGGCACTGTTTAATATAATAACCTCTCATGGTTCTTTTCAGAATTTTCCATTCAATTACGATAGTCTGATCCAAGCTGCATTACCCAACAGAAACTACCGCCTTATTAACCTTATCCTTGGGCATAAAAAGTTCCCGTATAGTTCTCATTATGTACGCCTGATACTGAAAATTCTTGCAACACAGCCCCAAATCTGGGAAGAACGTTCTACTGATAGCCTTGAATTTGACGATGAAGGTTTCTCGTATGAGCCTTATCCAAACGATAACATGGGGGGAACTTTTTATGTAAATCCTTATTTCTCTCATAGCGAAGATAGAGAGCCCACCCCGTCCGAGTTCGATCAAATTTTAAACTGGCTGCGAGAAAATCAGCAACGGAATCCTCGCGCCTTTCAGGAAGCGTTGATTCAAGCCAGAAACAACCATCACTGTAATGCGATGAACTGGCTAACCTCTATTGGCATTACTGAAATGCTCACTCAGAATGAACCTGAGACTGATGAAAATGAAACTGCCGATGAAAGCATTCAGCCTCAAGTTGAAACAAGAAGCTTATTTACAATTATTACAAGCGCTATCTGCTTGAGGATATGGCCTATGTACGGGACAAAACATTTAACAGCTCCTGAAATGCAATCTGATCATTTTTTGCGCATTTGTTTTTAAGTACTCGTCTGAGCATGTCAAGCCCCAGTCTGAACAGACTTTTTGCTGGTCTGTTATGTTTATTCAGTGGGAGCTGATTAGCCTCACCGTAATGCCAGTGCCCCACAAGCAGACACCACGCGAACGCAATGGCGAGGAGTCCCATAAGTTTGTCCATGCGGTCGTGCTTCGTCATATGTGTAGACTCCATATCGAACCCACGACTTTTCAAACAACCAAACAGCGTTTCTATATCCCAGCGTTTGTAATAGTCCTCGATCATGCCGTCCGGCTTTTCAGTAGCCACAACTATGAGCAACCCTTTCAAGGTGCGGTGCGCAGCAATGTAAAGCGGTACTCCCGCCACTTTTTTTCTGGTATGCCAAGTGACGGTTTGATTAAACTTCACACTACGGCAAAGCTTCCCCGCTGTGGTTTTGCGATTGTCATGCTCTACTGCGACATCACCTTTTATACGGAGGCGACACAATATTTTCTTCTGTCGCAACCACTCAAACCAGTCATGACCTATGAACTCACGATCAGCCAGAAGGTTGTCAATTTTTTCCGCCGGAATAATCTTCAAAACCCGCTCTATCAAGGCAATGCGTTCATCTGTATTGGAGTTGCCACCACGTTTGTCCAGACACTCCCAGACAATGGGTATAGAGTTTCCTTGCCAGGAAATAGAGACCACCAGATAGTTCACATCCTTAGAGCCATGCTTCCAATTGGTTCTGTCCATGCATAGCGTATAGCGATCCATATCGAGGCAGCTCAGGATAAATTCCCCCAACTGCTCATAGCTGTATTCGTAACCAGCAAAGAACCGTTTGATGCGTCGATAACTGGATTCGGCATCGGCTTCAGACTGGAACTCTTCGGCTACTCGGTAGAGATTAGTAGAACGGGCGCGTATCAAAGATAGAACAAATTGTGAGATGAAGTTGATTCGGGCTTGATGCAGGGGTAAATGAGCCTTAAGCTTCTCGGCTAATGAGCTGACTTCTTCCATGTACGACAACGGTAAACTTTACGGAGTTGAGAGACCGGATAGGTTACCTGATGGAAAGGTCAGCTCATACCCTCCAGACCCGATAAATCAAGAGTTTATAATTTTTTGTCCCGTACATAGGGATATGGCATTCCAGACACTAAACTTTCCAACACACATCAACCCGGGCAGCAGACTAATGAGTCGCACACCCCACCTGGCTACAGGCCACAAAATGATTGTTACTGATATCACGCAGGGGAATTTCTCCTGCGGTGCAATCTGCCGTCGTATATTTACACCGCCCGGCAAAACGGCAACCCGGAGCAGGGTCGATGGGTGAAGTGATTTCCCCCTGCAACACTTCACGCTCCATCAGCTGATCCAGGTCTGTGGTTGGAATGGCTGATAACAGCGCTTTGGTATAAGGGTGGGATGGTCGCTCAAACAGCTCCTTTGCCGTTGCTTTTTCAACCATCTGCCCCAGATACATCACCGCAATCTCATCGGAAAAGTGTTTAACAACCGAGAGGTCATGGGTGATAAAGATATAAGTCAGTCCCAGCTTATCCTGAAGATCCTGCATCAGGTTCAGCACCTGAGCCTGAATAGAAACATCCAGCGCCGATACCGGCTCATCGCAAATAATAAACTTTGGATTCAGTGCCAGCGCCCGGGCTATACCAATACGCTGCCGTCTTCCTCCGTCCAGTTCGTGAGGGTAGGTGTTGACCAGACGTCTGCTTAGTCCCACCAGGTCCATCAACTCTTCAACCCGTTGTGCAAGCTCTGCTTTGTTCTTAACCAGTTTATGGATAATCAGTGGTTCACCAATAATCTCGCTGGCGGTCATACGGGGGTTCAGGGAAGCAAAGGGATCCTGAAAGGTAACTGCTCATATTCCATTGGCAAGAACCGTTTCCTGATAGCCTGATGCCTTCAGGATGAGATGCCCCAGCTGCGGAATCAGATTGGTTCCAGTCAGCCTGTCCCTGAGATAGTTGGCAAAGGACACCCCGTGTTGTTTACAGGTCTTTTTCAAACTGGCAAAGGTGTCGCGGCATTTCCTCCCAAGTTTACTCCGGGTACCACCGCTAACCTTTCGCCGTTTCACATACTCTCTGATCTGCCTCTCGCTCAGGTTGTTGTGCAGTGGCAGCCACGGATACTCAAGAACCAATAACAGCTCTTCCCTGACAACCATCAGTTTGCCCAACTCAGCCTGCAAGGCAGGGTAGTCAACCCGCTGTGTTACCCAACGATCAAACTCCTGGTAGAGCTTCTGTTTCTCCTTGTCCGTTGGTTTTTTCTGGTAGGCCTCAATGTCGTCGTAGAGGCACCAGTACTGATCCTGCACGGTGTCACGGGCGGCTCGTTCCAGGTCATTGGCCGGTATCAGCTTGTCCATGTTTCTTCCCGCATGGTACCAACACAGCGAATGCTGAAAGGCTGTATCAAACTGCCGGGCTCCATCGCTATGGATAATCAGGTTCTCAAGGCGATGATTGAGCATCAATGCGGCCTTTAAAACACCCTCTGTCGCCCAGCGCCTTTGTTGCGGGGCAGCACAACCAATGCTGTTAAGGAAGCTCTCCCACTCTTCTTCTGTTGAGAAACGCTTCTCGCCGCATTCGGATAGCGCAGTGATCCACTTCTTCGACACATCAACCTGATTCTCCATGTAGTCAATGGCAACGTCGTTGAGAAGATAAAGCCGCTGCTGCCCTTGCAGACAGCCCAGGAAATTAATCCTGCTCTTACTGTCGCTGCTATGGAAGTAGGAAAAATAAGGGTTGCCGATAAACAGGCAGTAGCCGTTTTTTCCTTGGTGGCGAGCACCTGTGTCGTCGGCCTGGAGATAATCAGAGCAAGTCAGCCCTGCTTCCAGCAATTCTTCTTTTTCCTGGTGGAAAATATCATGGCCTTTCGTCAGGATGTTGCTCAGGGAACCTTCTGATATTGAGCATCCATGGTCGTGCAGCCAAGATAGCAGTAGTGGCTGTGTCGTACTGCATGAATGATAAAAATCCAGCAGATGGGCTTTCAGGTTGTCGCCAAAACGGTCTTTCACATGATCAGGTAGCGGGGCTGACACCCCGCCTTCCGGAGTTGTGTAATACTCACGCCTGTAGCGAGTAGTGACAAAACGCAAGTCCAGCTCAGTATGGAAAAAGTCGATATAGCACTTGAAGCGCCAGTTCTCACCGGGAGCAGCGATTGAACAGATTTCCTCTCGGTCAACAGTCATTGGTGGTGCAGCGGTTTCACCGGCTTCTTGTGATCGTGGTCGTTTACTTTTCGGCGGACGATCAGTGTCACTTTTCCCGGCAGCCTGATCAGTGTCTTCCGCAGAAGAGCTGTCTTCCTGATCATCGCCCTTGTCCGAGACATTAGGCCTGATTTTAGGCTTGCCCTTGTGCTTCTTCAGGTGGCGAATTTCTGCTCGAAGCTGTTCGTTCTCTTCGACCAGCTGTTCGATCTGAACGCGCTGCCTTTCAATTTGCACAGATTGCTTCTCGACCGTGTCGAGAAGGTTTTTGACGAATGAACGCAACTGTTCATTGTCTGTACTGGAGAATAGTGAGTCAGGCAGGTGCATACGGTGAAATATACGAAAGATCAGGATAACTTTCTTTGACCTGTAGAGGTTGATTTGCCAGTCAATTTTGAGCAGTTACTAAATTTATGCGATCAAATAATTTCAAATTTTGAAGATTCTTCTTTCCTGAATTCAAGTCATAAGTGCATAACCCATGACTTTTCTTGCATCTATTCCAGTTGACTCTTTAAATGCCTCATAAGGAGTCTTGTAGCCCAGGCACTTTCTTGGCCTGTTGTTCAGCTTATCCACTGCAATGATGACATCTTTTTCTGTCACGCCATTAAGCTCCATCGACTTGGGGAAATACTGCCTTAGCAAACCATTAGCATTCTCATTCTGGCCTCTTTCCCAAGAATGGTAGGGGGCAGCAAAGTAGCTGTCACATTTTAAAGCTTTGGCAATTGATTCATGCTGAACAAACTCCTTTCCATTGTCGTATGTTATTGTCTTTACAAACCTTTTCAGAGGCTTGAGTACGTCAATTATTCCCTGTTTAACCGCTTTTGCCTTCTTGCCTGGTAGAGGGACAGCAAGGCGAAGCTTGGTTTTTCGTTCATCTAATGTAGCGATGGCTCCTTTATGATTTTTACCTATTACAGTATCAGCTTCCCAGTCACCAACTCGCTCTCTGTTGTTGACCACTTCGGGGCGTTCTTCAATGCCAACCCGATTTGGTATACCGGTTCGGTTATGAGCTGAACCGTATCGCTTTCGATAAGTTTTTTTCTGGTGCCTCAAGTGCTTATAGAGCGAGCCTCCGCGCCGTTTATCATCCGCTACAAATTGATAAATCGTCTCATGATGCAGCTTGATTACACCGTCCTTTTCAAGCCTTCCAGCCACTTGTTCAGGACTCCAATCTGAACGGATATCGTTTGAAATACGTTGTTTAATGTCGTCTGTCAGCTTAATAGCTTTTGGCTTATCTTTGTGCCGCTGCCGAGCTGTGCGATTAGCCTGTTGGTGCCTGTACCCTCTTTGCCCTTTATTGCGGTTTACTTCTCGCGACACGGTAGGCTGTGAACGGCCAAGCTTTTTAGCAATTTTGTTTTGTGAAGTCCCATTTTTGAGTTCAGTTTCGATATAATATCTCTCTTCAGAGCTCAGGTGTGTATAGGCCATCCTTGGCTTCCTCTGTATGGTTTGGTTGCTTTACAGAATACCCCTGAGTTCTGATTCACTTCAAAGGTTCTGAAACAATCCTCTGGTTACAGAGGTTATGCACTTATGATACGAATTCAGGTTTTATAATCTGTTCTATTTTTTATAAATCTGACATACACACCGAATCGGTGCTTGAATATCTTTCTGATCATGATGAACTATTAGAGGAAATCGTTTCTTATGATTGGGAAAGCCAAGAAAAAAGAATTGATAAAATAATTAAAGATGCATATTTCTATGTCAAATATAAAAGATCTCTAGCATTCTCAAAAAAAATGGTTGAAGTGGCGTATTGTTCATTGTCTGTACTGGAGAATAGTGAGTCAGGCAGGTGCATACGGTGAAATATACGAAAGATCAGGATAACTTTCTTTGACCTGTAGAGGTTGATTTGCCAGTCAATTTTGAGCAGTTACAGATAAAGGATACATTTCTGTTGTCAGACTGAACAGGGCTCCCAAAAAACACAACAAGATACAAGAAAGATAGGAATCGAAATTTCATGATATAGCTCAAGTAATGTGACCCAGCAGAAAACACACCTGAGTATAGTCATCAATCATGAAAGTCAGGAAAGCCACATAACGCCTGGTTCAGCCGCGTGCCGAAGGCACGTCGGGTGAGCGAAGCGAACGAACTGCAACCATTTGTTAGGCGCGATTTGCACTTATCGAATTTTTAGTGGATGCCGAGCAAGAGACCTTTAACACTCAAATCTTCATCAAGATCAGGCCAATGAATACCATCTCCTTCGCCTAGCAACTCCCAATTGCTGAGTTGCTGTTTGGTTCCATTTGCAAGAGATGGAAACCAAGAAATTGGTACGAGAATAACTCTGCCGTCAACCAAGCTAACAATTAGCTCAGATTCAGAAAATTGAACATCCTGTGCCAAAGGGTGGGCTTCAACCTTTAAAGTATTCATTCCATGCCTCCAAGAATTGATTTCGATTTTTTTCTACATGCTTTTGAAGCTCTCTTATCTCTTTGGCGGAGAATCTTGTTGAACTTGCAAGCATGACAGGTTTTAACCAGAATTTTGCGAGAGATTTGTCACGCTGAATATGAATATGGGCAGGTTCTCCATTCTCATTGGAATAGAAGAAAAACCTGTATGGCCCGATTCTTAAAATAGTTGGCAATCTGAGCACTCCCATGGATAAATCATTTAGAAAATAAGTTATTGATGCTCATTTGAGAGCATATAACTATGAGTCATAAGATAGCTGATTGGTTCAATTTTTACGATGTTTATTTTAGCGCCTAACGCCTGGTTCAGCCGCCGCCGAAGGCGGTCGGGTGAGCGAAGCGAACGAACTGCAACCATTTGTTAGCTGTAGCGTTTAAAGAATGAACTTGATCATTTTTGCCCAACATTTTTTTCGCTGAACTGGCCACTGGCACAGAGTCAAAAGGTTGAGAAGCAGAATAAACCAGAGATTTTTTGCCCCAGAGACAGACTCTGGTGTTTGCGCTGGCGTTGCACGAGGGAAAAAAACACTGTAAGCGGTTGGGGAACTCCATCTACCCCTATTTCCACCAATCCGCTATTTTTAAATCATCCTGTGTGAGCTTCATAGGCAACAGGTGTTCGACACTGCTGCCTTTGGATAGCTGAGGTAATTTAGACAGTACGTAGCGGAACCATGCATAAGGCTCCAGACCGTTGGCTTTGGCCGTTTCGATCAGGCTGTACAACACTGCGCTGGCTTTGGCTCCATCTACGCATTGGGCGAAGAGCCAGTTTTTGCGACCGATCACAAAGGGTTTTATCGCTCGCTCTGCGGCATTGTTGTCGATATCCAGTAGCCCGCTATCGAGGTAGCGCATCAGATAAGGCCACTGATTTTGCGCATAAGTAATGGCTTTGCCCAGCTTGTTTTTCGGGGCTATTTTCGGTTGCTGCCTGTCCAGCCATTTTTTCAGCTTATCCATAACCGGTCGGCTTTCCGATTGCCGGATCTGGAAGCGTTCTTCAACAGATTTGTCTTTGATCCTTCGCTCTATGGCGTAGAGCGTCTGGATCATGTTCAGCACCTGGGCCGGTTTGCTGATTTTAGTTTGCGGCTCACCCTTCTTTTTGGGGATGGCGTCCAGAGCTTCCTTGAATTTTCTGCGGGCGTGCGCCAGGCAGCCAACCAGTTTAATCTCCGGCTGCTTGCTGCTCAGGGTTTTATAGGCAGGTAAGCCGTCACACTGTAAATAGCCGCTAAAACCTGACAAAAACGCTTGTGGCCGTCCGTGATCCCGACCTGACTGGTAGTTGTACAACACAACGGGAGAGCCCAGCTGTCCTGTCGTACGATACAGCCACATGTAGGACTTGTTTTGCGGTGTACGATCAGGTTCGTTCAATACCTGTAGTGGTGTTTCATCCGCCTGGATGCATGGCTGCTTAACCAGCATCTTCTGTAAAGTGTCGTACAGTGGCTGAAGTAAAACCGACACCCTGATCATCCATTCAGCCATGGACGCACGACGGATTTCTACGCCCATGCGCTTGAGGATAAACTCCTGACGGTACAGTGGCAGGGCGTCACAGTATTTACTGGTGATAATCCAGGCCAGCAGGCCGGGGGTGGCAATACTCTTGGGGATAGGCAGTTTCGGCATCGGCGCAGTCTTGACGCCAGACTCGCACTCACAGCGATACTTTAACCGCTGAAATTCAATGACTTTAACCTGGGCCGGAACAATATCCAGCTTGCAGCTGCTTTCGTGACCAAACGCCTGAAGCTCTTTGCCACAGCAGTCGCATTGTTTTTCTTCTTCGGAGACATCCAGCGTTACAACATCACGGGGCAGGTCTTCAGATAATGTTTTTCTGACAGGCTTTTTCCGCTGGTGAGCCTCAATGGTTTGGGTTTCAGGCTCTTGCTCTTCTTCAGTGGCTTCTTCAGCCAGTTCTTCCGCTTCATTAAAGAGCAGTCCCTGATCTTCAAAACGTTCGCTGGAGGAACCAAATTTCTTATGCTGATATAACCGGAACTGTTCTTCATACCACGCCAGTTTCGTCTTCAGCTGGATAATTTCCAACTGAAGCGATTCAAAGGTCGGGCTGTCTGGCGTAGTGATCGTATTCATGTCGTTTATTATCCGACAGGCGCCCTGTAGTTTGCATTGAAGCAGGTCATGGAAATTCAGGCGGCAGGCTGGTAGTGCAGAGGTTGATGGGCTTTTTTCTGCTCTACCGGCAACCCGTCCAAGAGCCAGTTCAGTTCTCGGCGTGTTAATGCGATGGCCTGATCCGGAGCGTCCTGACGAGGCCAGTTAAAACAGCCCTTTTCCAGGCGGCGATAGTAGAGCCAGAAGCCGTTGGTTTGCCAGTGCAGAATCTTGAGCTTGTTCCGTCCCCGGTTGCAGAAGACAAACAGGCTTTCGGAAAATGGATCCAGTTCCAGCACTTCACTGACGATGAGGGACAGGCCGTCAATGGACTTGCGCATATCCGTCACGCCGGGTACCAGGTAAACGCTGAGAGATGAGGATGCACCAATCATGCGACCTCCAGAAGGTTGAGAACCTGCTTTAAAGCACCCGGGTCAAACCCGGCGGCCAGCTCAACCCGGAAGCCCCCGGGGCTGATAAGGGAGATACCTGTTTCGGTTGTTTCTGCGGGTGTCTGTTTTTTGCTGACTGGTTCTTCTGCAATAGAAACAGGAATCAGGGGTTGTGAATCCTGAACTGGCTCAATGACAGCCTGGTTGAAGTGACGTCGCTTGTGATAGCCGAACGTTTTGACCGAAAGCTGATGCTTCCGGGCGTATTCCGTCTGGGACAGGCCGCTTTTATTCCAGGCGTGGATGTGGTTTTTCCAGAAATCGTTGGTGCGATAGGTTGTCATGACTGCTTCCTACAGTTTGGAAGCATTAGTGTTCAGGATTTTAAAGCAGTCTGGTAGATGGAGTTAGCCTGACGCTTACAAAACACTGAACCCGCTTGCCGACCACAAACTCAGGAGGTGATGCGAATGGAATGAGCCAAAAACTCTTGATTCGATGGTCGGCATTGCACGCTGGAAAATGCACCGTCCTCTCTCGCCAGCTTGTACTGAACTTGACTTGCTGAGTTTTTCTGCTTTGCTGAAAGCAACTCAGAACCAAAAAAACTTGACGACAAGAACACTGAAACGGATGAAAACCATTCACTGTACTCTGGCTACAGCTAACGCCTGGTTCAGCCGCGTGCCGAAGGCACGTCGGGTGAGCGAAGCGAACGAACTGCAACCATTTGTTATGCGGATTTGCTTTACTCGGATTCTGTTGCTGGGCAAGAACTTTGCCACCGTTGCGAAACCTGTTGAGTTTTTCGTAAGCGTCAGGCTAACTCCATCTACCAGCCTGTTTTAAAATCCTGAACACTCATGCTTCCAAACTATAGGAAGCAGCCATGACAACCTATCGCACCAACGATTTCTGGAAAAACCACATCCACGCCTGGAATAAAAGCGGCCTGTCCCAGACGGAATACGCCCGGAAGCATCAGCTTTCGGTCAAAACGTTCGGCTATCACAAGCGACGTCACTTCAACCAGGCTGTCATTGAGCCAGTTCAGGATTCACAACCCCTGATTCCTGTTTCTATTGCAGAAGAACCAGTCAGCAAAAAACAGACACCCGCAGAAACAACCGAAACAGGTATCTCCCTTATCAGCCCCGGGGGCTTCCGGGTTGAGCTGGCCGCCGGGTTTGACCCGGGTGCTTTAAAGCAGGTTCTCAACCTTCTGGAGGTCGCATGATTGGTGCATCCTCATCTCTCAGCGTTTACCTGGTACCCGGCGTGACGGATATGCGCAAGTCCATTGACGGCCTGTCCCTCATCGTCAGTGAAGTGCTGGAACTGGATCCATTTTCCGAAAGCCTGTTTGTCTTCTGCAACCGGGGACGGAACAAGCTCAAGATTCTGCACTGGCAAACCAACGGCTTCTGGCTCTACTATCGCCGCCTGGAAAAGGGCTGTTTTAACTGGCCTCGTCAGGACGCTCCGGATCAGGCCATCGCATTAACCCGCCGTGAACTAAACTGGCTTCTGGACGGGTTGCCGGTAGAGCAGAAAAAAGCCCATCAACCTCTGCACTACCAGCCTGCCGCCTGAATTTCCATGACCTGCTTCAATGCAAACTACAGGGCACTTGTCGGATAATAAACGACATGAATACGATCACTACGCCAGACAGCCCGACCTTTGAATCGCTTCAGTTGGAAATTATGTAAGCGTCAGGCTAACTCCATCTACCAGACTGCTTTAAAATCCTGAACACTAATGCTTCCAAACTGTAGGAAGCAGTCATGACAACCTATCGCACCAACGATTTCTGGAAAAACCACATCCACGCCTGGAATAAAAGCGGCCTGTCCCAGACGGAATACGCCCGGAAGCATCAGCTTTCGGTCAAAACGTTCGGCTATCACAAGCGACGTCACTTCAACCAGGCTGTCATTGAGCCAGTTCAGGATTCACAACCCCTGATTCCTGTTTCTATTGCAGAAGAACCAGTCAGCAAAAAACAGACACCCGCAGAAACAACCGAAACAGGTATCTCCCTTATCAGCCCCGGGGGCTTCCGGGTTGAGCTGGCCGCCGGGTTTGACCCGGGTGCTTTAAAGCAGGTTCTCAACCTTCTGGAGGTCGCATGATTGGTGCATCCTCATCTCTCAGCGTTTACCTGGTACCCGGCGTGACGGATATGCGCAAGTCCATTGACGGCCTGTCCCTCATCGTCAGTGAAGTGCTGGAACTGGATCCATTTTCCGAAAGCCTGTTTGTCTTCTGCAACCGGGGGCGCAATAAGCTCAAGATTCTGCACTGGCAAACCAACGGCTTCTGGCTCTACTATCGCCGCCTGGAAAAGGGCTGTTTTAACTGGCCTCGTCAGGACGCTCCGGATCAGGCCATCGCATTAACACGCCGAGAACTGAACTGGCTCTTGGACGGGTTGCCGGTAGAGCAGAAAAAAGCCCATCAACCTCTGCACTACCAGCCTGCCGCCTGAATTTCCATGACCTGCTTCAATGCAAACTACAGGGCGCCTGTCGGATAATAAACGACATGAATACGATCACTACGCCAGACAGCCCGACCTTTGAATCGCTTCAGTTGGAAATTATCCAGCTGAAGACGAAACTGGCGTGGTATGAAGAACAGTTCCGGTTATATCAGCATAAGAAATTTGGTTCCTCCAGCGAACGTTTTGAAGATCAGGGACTGCTCTTTAATGAAGCGGAAGAACTGGCTGAAGAAGCCACTGAAGAAGAGCAAGAGCCTGAAACCCAAACCATTGAGGCTCACCAGCGGAAAAAGCCTGTCAGAAAAACATTATCTGAAGACCTGCCCCGTGATGTTGTAACGCTGGATGTCTCCGAAGAAGAAAAACAATGCGACTGCTGTGGCAAAGAGCTTCAGGCGTTTGGTCACGAAAGCAGCTGCAAGCTGGATATTGTTCCGGCCCAGGTTAAAGTCATTGAATTTCAGCGGTTAAAGTATCGCTGTGAGTGCGAGTCTGGCGTCAAGACTGCGCCGATGCCGAAACTGCCTATCCCCAAGAGTATTGCCACCCCCGGCCTGCTGGCCTGGATTATCACCAGTAAATACTGTGACGCCCTGCCACTGTACCGTCAGGAGTTTATCCTCAAGCGCATGGGCGTAGAAATCCGTCGTGCGTCCATGGCTGAATGGATGATCAGGGTGTCGGTTTTACTTCAGCCACTGTACGACACTTTACAGAAGATGCTGGTTAAGCAGCCATGCATCCAGGCGGATGAAACACCACTACAGGTATTGAACGAACCTGATCGTACACCGCAAAACAAGTCCTACATGTGGCTGTATCGTACGACAGGACAGCTGGGCTCTCCCGTTGTGTTGTACAACTACCAGTCAGGTCGGGATCACGGACGGCCACAAGCGTTTTTGTCAGGTTTTAGCGGCTATTTACAGTGTGACGGCTTACCTGCCTATAAAACCCTGAGCAGCAAGCAGCCGGAGATTAAACTGGTTGGCTGCCTGGCGCACGCCCGCAGAAAATTCAAGGAAGCTCTGGACGCCATCCCCAAAAAGAAGGGTGGGCCGCAAACTAAAATCAGCAAACCGGCCCAGGTGCTGAACATGATCCAGACGCTCTACGCCATAGAGCGAAGGATCAAAGACAAATCTGTTGAAGAACGCTTCCAGATCCGGCAATCGGAAAGCCGACCGGTTATGGATAAGCTGAAAAAATGGCTGGACAGGCAGCAACCGAAAATAGCCCCGAAAAACAAGCTGGGCAAAGCCATTACTTATGCGCAAAATCAGTGGCCTTATCTGATGCGCTACCTCGATAGCGGGCTACTGGATATCGACAACAATGCCGCAGAGCGAGCGATAAAACCCTTTGTGATCGGTCGCAAAAACTGGCTCTTCGCCCAATGCGTAGATGGAGCCAAAGCCAGCGCAGTGTTGTACAGCCTGATCGAAACGGCCAAAGCCAACGGTCTGGAGCCTTATGCATGGTTCCGCTACGTACTGTCTAAATTACCTCAGCTATCCAAAGGCAGCAGTGTCGAACACCTGTTGCCTATGAAGCTCACACAGGATGATTTAAAAATAGCGGATTGGTGGAAATAGGGGTAGATGGAGTTCCCCAACCGCTTACGAAATTATCCAGCTGAAGACGAAACTGGCGTGGTATGAAGAACAGTTCCGGTTATATCAGCATAAGAAATTTGGTTCCTCCAGCGAACGTTTTGAAGATCAGGGACTGCTCTTTAACCGACATTCACCACCCAGCATGACATTTTCCTAATACCTGCTATCTATTATCAGATAAGCAAATATCAAGAAGCCTTGTTATGCCTCCTATTCAATACCGCTCTCAGGTCATGGATCATCTCGGTCTAGTGGCTGGAATGTGCAAAGAGCTGGGCATTGCCGACCATATCGACAGGCGCGCGCCCAAAGTATCTGACGAATGGAACATCTCCCACGGTGAGGCCGTTGTCGCGATGATTATCAATGGCCTCGGCTTTACGGGGCAGTCTCTCCACATGTTCCCTCAGTTCTTCTCCAATAAACCCCTCGATAAACTGATCAGAGAGGGGATTGAGCCCGAGCACATAAACGACAAAGTTCTTGGAAGAACACTGGATGAACTGTTTGAACTGGGTGTCAGTAAAGTCTATTTTGAGCTGGCTATCAAGGTGGCTACGCATCTCAAATTGCCATGTGATGCACTCAACCTTGATGGCACAGGATTTCACGTCGATGGCCGTTATAACAGCGAGGAGGAAGTCAGTGGCGAAGACCTCAATTGCATCAGGCTTTGCAAGGGCTACAGCCGAGATCATCGTCCTGATCTGAACCAGGCCATATTGCTCCTGCTGACCGAAAACCGGGCAGGCATTCCGATGTTTATGAAAGCAGCCAGCGGTAATGTGACGGACAAGACCAGTTTCAAACAAGTGGTTTCTGAGCATATAAAGAGCTTCAAAGCGGCACTTAATGCCCGTTACTTCATCGGTGATGCCGCATTGTATGTGGCTGAAACCGTTCAGGAACTGAGTCAGCAGGATCAGTTGTTTATCTCCAGAGTTCCTCTCAACATTGGTGCAGCCAAAGAACTGGTTCAAAGTGCGCCATTGCGCTCAATGGTTGAGGTTGAAGGGTTTGAGCATTACGAATCTGTAGAAACTCTGTCTGACTATGCAGGTGTCGTACAACGTTGGGTACTGTTTCGAAATAATCAAAGCCAGAAAACAGAACAGAAGACACTGACAAGGCGTATGCAGAAAAAGTCCCTGAAGGAATTCAAGGAACTTGAGAAATTGGGCAAGAAGCCATTCTGTTGCGAATCGGATGCCATGGAAGCTTTCAAGCTATGGCAAAAACAGTCCGTATACTGCCAGGCTGAACCTGAGATCATCGAGAGTCCCTGCTATAAAACCAAAGGCCGTCCTGCTGATGGGACAGTTCCCGACCACTATGAATATTATGTGACAGGCTCCTGCGCGGTTGCTGTACAGACTCGTCGTGATGCAGAAGCATCGTTGGGTTGTTTTGTTCTGGCAACCAACGATACAGATACAGCCCGGCTTGACGCTGGCGAACTACTGAGGACGTATAAATCCCAGCAGCAGGTTGAGAGAGGTTTTCGCTTCCTGAAGAGCCCTGATTTTCTGGTGTCTTCACTGTATCTCAAAAAACCTGAGCGTATTGAGGCCCTGTTAATGGTGATGACACTCTGCCTTATGGTCTATGCTGCAATTCAGCATCGAATCCGCTATGAACTGAAAAGGCAGAGCCGAACGTTCCCGGACATGAAGAAGAAACCAGCCCAGAACCCAACGGGCAGATGGGTTTTCCTGTGCTTTGATGGGATTCATGTGCTGTCGGTTAACGGGACGGAGAAACACATGGTTGGAATATCGGAGAGGCAATCGACGATCATTTTTATTTTGGGCTCAACGTACCAAGAAATTTATTCCTGAATAGGGTGGTGAATGACGGCTTTAATGAAGCGGAAGAACTGGCTGAAGAAGCCACTGAAGAAGAGCAAGAGCCTGAAACCCAAACCATTGAGGCTCACCAGCGGAAAAAGCCTGTCAGAAAAACATTATCTGAAGACCTGCCCCGTGATGTTGTAACACTGGATGTCTCCGAAGAAGAAAAACAATGCGACTGCTGCGGCAAAGCGCTTCAGGCGTTTGGTCACGAAAGTAGCTGCAAGCTGGACATTGTTCCGGCCCAGGTTAAAGTCATTGAATTTCAGCGGTTAAAGTACCGCTGTGAGTGCGAGTCTGGCGTTAAGACAGCGCCGATGCCGAAACTGCCTATCCCCAAGAGTATTGCTACCCCCGGCCTGCTGGCCTGGATTATCACCAGCAAATACTGCGACGCCCTGCCACTGTACCGTCAGGAGTTTATCCTCAAGCGCATGGGCGTAGAGATCCGTCGTGCGTCAATGTCTGAATGGATGATCAGGGTGTCGGTTTTACTTCAGCCACTGTACGACACTTTACAGAAGATGCTGGTTAAGCAGCCATGCATCCAGGCGGATGAAACACCACTACAGGTATTGAACGAACCTGATCGTACACCGCAAAACAAGTCCTACATGTGGCTGTATCGTACGACAGGGCAGCTGGGTTCTCCCGTTGTGTTGTACAACTACCAGTCAGGCAGGGATCACGGACGGCCACAAGCGTTTTTGTCCGGTTTTAGCGGCTATTTACAGTGTGACGGCTTGCCTGCCTATAAAACCCTGAGCAGCAAGCAGCCAGAGATTGAGCTGGTTGGCTGCCTTGCGCACACCCGCAGAAAATTCAAGGAAGCTCTGGACGCTATCCCCAAAAAGAAGGGTGGGCCGCAAACTAAAATCAGCAAACCGGCCCAGGTGCTGAACATGATCCAGACGCTCTACGCCATAGAGAGAAGGATCAAAGACAAATCTGTTGAAGAACGCTTCCAGATCCGGCAATCGGAAAGCCGACCGGTTATGGATAAGCTGAAAAAATGGCTGGACAGGCAGCAACCGAAAATAGCCCCGAAAAACAAGCTGGGCAAAGCCATTACTTATGCGCAAAATCAGTGGCCTTATCTGATGCGCTATCTTGATAGCGGACTGCTGGACATTGACAACAATGCCGCAGAGCGAGCGATAAAACCCTTTGTGATCGGTCGCAAGAACTGGCTCTTTGCCCAATGCGTTAATGGTGCCAATGCCAGCGCAGTTCTGTATAGCCTGATCGAAACGGCCAAAGCCAACGGTCTGGAGCCTTATGCTTGGTTCCGCTATGTGCTGTCCAGAGTTCCGCAATTACCTAAAGGGGCAAGTGTTGAGCACCTGTTACCAATGAATCTCACACCGGATGATTTAAAAATAGCGGATTGGTGGAAATAGGGGTAGATGGGGTTCACCAACCGCTTACAGTTTTTCTCGGAACCTGCCAACAGCACCGAAACAGAAAATTCATTACTGGCGTTGCACGAACACAGAGCTTGCTTGCCAGCCGGGCACAGACTAACACCAACAAGGCGCACAGAAACCATGTGCTGCCATGCCAAGCGGTAAGCACTCGGAAGCTACGGCCAGCTTGTTTGAACCTTGCCAAACATTCTGAACTCCGGGCTGGCGCGCCTCCCTGCCGCTACCGGGCACGAAACCATCTTGGCAGCGGGGAAGAGAACTGAACTTTCTGCTGACATTGCACGACACTGATTATTGGTTGGCACAGAGTCAATTCGCCAGCTTGGGAAAGGCTCGCAAACCCAAATTCTCAACAAATCTGAAGTTTACGACAGAAATCATATGTTGAGTTTATCCGCATAACGCCTGGTTCAGCCGCGTGCCGAAGGCACGTCGGGTGAGCGAAGCGAACGAACTGCAACCATTTGTTATGCGGATTTGCTTTACTCGGATTCTGTTGCTGGGCAAGAACTTTGCCACCGTTGCGAAACCTGTTGAGTTTTTCTCGGAACCTGCCAACAGCACCGAAACAGAAAATTCATTACTGGCGTTGCACGAACACAGAGCTTGCTTGCCAGCCGGACACAGACTAACGCCAACAAGGCGCACAGAAACCATGTGCTGCCATGCCAAGCGGTAAGCACTCGGAAGCTGCGGCCAGCTTGTTTGAACTTTGCCAAACATTCTGAACTCTGGGCTGGCGCGCCTCCCTGCCGCTACCAGGCACGAAACCATCTTGGCAGCGGGGAAGAGAACTGAACTTTCTGCTGGCATTGCACGACACTGATTATTGGTAGGCACAGAGTCAATTCGCCAGCTTGGGAAAGGCTCACAAACCCAAATGCTCAACAAATCTGAAGTTTACGACAGAAATCATATGTTGAGTTTATCCGCATAACGCCTGGTTCAGCCGCGTGCCGAAGGCACGTCGGGTGAGCGAAGCGAACGAACTGCAACCATTTGTTATGCGGATTTGCTTTACTCGGATTCTGTTGCTGGGCAAGAACTTTGCCACCGTTGCGAAACCTGTTGAGTTTTTCTCGGAACCTGCCAACAGCACCGAAACAGAAAATTCATTACTGGCGTTGCACGAACACAGAGCTTGCTTGCCAGCCGGGCACAGACTAACGCCAACAAGGCGCACAGAAACCATGTGCTGCCATGCCAAGCGGTAAGCACTCGGAAGCTGCGGCCAGCTTGTTTGAACTTTGCCAAACATTCTGAACTCTGGGCTGGCGCGCCTCCCTGCCGCTACCAGGCACGAAACCATCTTGGCAGCGGGGAAGAGAACTGAACTTTCTGCTGGCATTGCACGACACTGATTATTGGTAGGCACAGAGTCAATTCGCCAGCTTGGGAAAGGCTCACAAACCCAAATGCTCAACAAATCTGAAGTTTACGACAGAAATCATATGTTGAGTTTATCCGCATAACGCCAAGTTCAGCCGCGCGCCGAAGGCGCGTCGGGTGGAGGGGCGAAGCCCCGGAACGAACTGGAACTTTTTGTTATATTTCTTTCACCAGGCTATCGAAATTATTGCCACTAAGATTAAGAGCTACGTTGTTCAAGGTGAAGAATTCTCCACTTTTTGGTTCAATCAGTTTCAATGAAATGTTAAGAACTGCATTTTTTGCATTCCTGTCAAGGTCAGAAATTTCGAGGTCTACTGATGTCTGATGTTTTGAAGACTGGACATAATATTTACCGTCCCAATGACAGTCAGCAGATATTGATTTGTTGTTATTTTGTTTGGATTGAATTTTATAGCCTTTGGCTACAGAGGATCTATAAATCGTTGCAGAACAAAAATTTTCATTTGTTTGACCAAATGATAGAGAAACCGCTTGTTGATTATTCATTGTGTAATCAAAGTCAGTGACACTATAGATATTAGACGCTTCTACTTTTGCTGTACTATTTGAATCAGAGCAGCCAGAAATTGCTTCTGAGTAACTCCTTCGGGACTAGTTATTTGCATAGAGTCAAGATGGTGCGGCTGTTTCAATTTCGACCAGTTTGTAACCCATGTCTTCAGCGCGCTTTCTCATGTTTTTAATGACTCGGTCACGGTATTGCTCCTCGTAGTAGTCCTGACCTCTATCTACGTACTCTGAGCCGTTTTTCAGCATGCTGTAAATCAGCCGGGCAAGTTTATGTGCAGTCGCTGTAATCGCTTTTGGTGCCCCCAGCTTACTTCTCATTCGACGATAATAGGCTCCCAGCGCACTTTTCGAACTCACCAGAGTCAGTGCAGCCATACGCAGAGCAGAAGCGGCCCGGTTAGGGATTCTTTTGGTCTTGCTGCTCAACACTTTGCCTCCTGATATCTTGTTTCCCGGGCTCAGTCCCAGCCAGGAACAAAAGTGCTTCACTGTCGGCCAGCGACTCATGTCTGTACCAATTTCAGAAACTACCTTCAGGGCGGTATTTTCCTCTATTCCCTCAATCGATGTCAGATCTACCCCTGTCACCCGGTAAAGGTGAGTTCTTACATCAAAAGCAGGGGCGCTGGCTGATTTGCGTTTTGCAGGCAGAGAGATACTCTCGGACTTATCATCAAACTGGTTCAACTGGTCTTCCAATGCCTTGTCACAAGCTTCAATTTGCTTTTCGTAAAAATCATAAAGCTCAACAGACTGCTTTAAGGCAAATAGGTGTTCCACCCGGTAATGCCCATGCAGTGACTTAGCAATGACTTTCTCTGATTTTTTACAATGAGAGTCCCGGTGTTTGGCCAGTACCTCTGGGTCACGCTCTCCCGCGAGAATGGAGAGAATGATACCCATCCCCGTTTTGCCAGTGATATCCGCAACGACATTGTCCAACAACAGGTTCATTTGCCGTAAAGCTTTCTGCATGTGCTGTATGTGCGACGCCCGGTAACGGATCAGGGTTTCACGCTGACGCATATAGGCACGCAAGGCACACACCTGATCTTCAGGGCGAAAAGCTCCCTCAAGCAGGCCATGAGTATGCAGTTGTTGTAACCACTGACAGTCCTGCACATCACTTTTACGACCAGGGACGTTTTTAACATGACGAGCATTCACCAGTTTGACGTCAAGGCCGTGCTCTTCAAGCATTTCGAAAGCGGGAATCCAATAGATTCCGGTAGACTCCATGACCACGGTCGTAATTCCGATTTTCACGAGCCATTGAGTCATCATTTCGAGATCAGAGGTAAAGCAGGCAAAAGACCGAACCGACTGTTCATCGAGCTCTTTAGGGACAGCAACAAAGTGGAACTCTGAACCAATATCAATGCCTGCAGCATAGAGGTTCACGGTTTTTAGATGGCCAGATATCCGCTTTTGAACTTTAGCCGGATTTGGGTTGTGTTTCATGACTGCGTTCCTACACTACTGAACGAAGGCATATCCGGGTATGGGGCTGTCGATCATATGTAGTCTTCTGAACGAGATCGCCAGGCGTCATCAGTGATGCGGTCGCCAGCCTCCCGACCACGCTAAACTTCGGGCAAGAGCACCAGTGTGCGTTCGGTCTCTGGCTCGGATATGCCTCCTTCCTTATCGTAGGACGAAGAATTGAGGTTGGCAGCTAAGAGTTACTCTGGGTTGTGTGCCCGCCGGGCGGGCTAGTCCGCTAAACTTCAGTCCCTTTTCTTTCTCAAAAGCAAGAGGCTGTTTTCATTTCATATAACCCTCGAAATCAACACCTGAAACCAGTATTCTCTTCGTACAAAGTTAGCGATTGGGAACGGTCGTATATTTTTCATCCATGTCAGCCCTAAATGCGCAAAGGAATGTACTGTAAGTTTTATCTTTGCTGGTAGGCGGTAGCGTTCATCAGCAAAAGACTTCTTTGGTTCTGTGCAATCTGGCGATCAGGCTTATTGCTTTTTCCAGCGTGCAATGCCGACCATCGAATCAAGAGTTTTTGGCTCATTCCATTCGCATCACCTCCTGAGTTTGTGGTCGGCAAGCAGGTTCAGAGTTTCTTTCCTTCGTGCAGCGCCAGAATAGGCAACAGAGTTTGTATCTGGGGCAAATAAGCTCAAGGTCTGTGAAACTTGTAGCATTTTTAGTTCAGAGTATGTGGATGGGTCAGAGTTGATAATATTGGGCAAAAATACGAGAGTTCACAGCTTGGAAGGAACAGCTAAATCGGGTAGCCGGAGGTCTCTAACCTCCAGCCCCCACATCACACCGGCGTGCGGGTCCGCACCGGGCGATTCACCGAGGGTGGTGAAACCTGATCCACAAGTCTTTCAGGGAAACAAGCCCGAGTTTACTGAGAAAACTGTCGTTTAATGCTAACTGTGCCGCATAGGTTTTGCTTAGCCGGTAATACCCTTTGCTACTGGCTGCAATCGAGGCGGCCTTGATGTGATCAACACCTAACCTGATCAAATTTCTGTAACGGGTTTTCGGCTTTCGCCATTGTTTGATAAAACAACAGCGAATCCGCCGACGTATCCATTGATCCAGTCGCGGTATAGGACTGTAATATTCGGTTATCCTGAAATAACCCATCCAGCCCCGGATATATTCGGCCAGCTTCTTCAAGCGATATTCCATCGATACTCCCCAGCTTCGGCTGGTGAGTTTCAGGATTTTTCGCCTGAAGCGGTTCAGACTCTTCTCCGACCAGCGGATTCGCTTCCCTGTGAAGGTAAAACTCAGGAACTCAGCTTCGGTAGCTTTCACCACCTTGCTCTTTGTCGGGTTTATCCTCAGTTTCAGCTTGCGCTCAAGGTAACGTGTGATGCTTTCCATCACTCGCTCCCCGGCTCGCTGGCTGCCAACGAGGATCACAAAGTCATCGCAGTAGCGTGCGAAGCAATGCCCCCGGTACTCCAGTTCCTTGTCCAGGTCATCGAGAAGGACATTCGACAGCAGCGGTGAAAGTGGACCGCCTTGTGGCATACCTACCCGGGTTGGGTAGCATTGCCCATCAACCATGACGCCAGCACGAAGGTAGCGGCCAATCAGCTTCAACAGACGCTTGTCGTGAATCTTTCGAGAGACTCTCGACATAAGAACATCATGGCTGACCGTATCAAAGAATTTACTCAGATCAACATCAACCGCCTGATGCAGCCCCTGCTTAATGTATCGATTAACCTGTTGTACAGCGTCTTGTGCAGACCTTCCCGGTCTGTAACCGAAGCTGCTGGGAGAGAAGTCAGGATCAAAGATGGGTGATAATACCTGCACAATGGCCTGTTGTATCACTCGATCCATGACTGTCGGGATGCCCAGCAACCGTTCTCCACCATCGGGCTTTTCTATAACAGCCCGAAGGACGGGAGATGGTCTGTAAGTCCCATTGAGTAAGGCTTGGCGCGCTGAAGGCCAGTGCTGACGGGCAAAGTCAGGATAGGCTTTAATGGTGATCCCATCTATTCCGGGAGCCCCTTTGTTACTTCTGACTTGTTTCCATGCTTTCAGCAAATTGGCAGGTTCCAGTGCGCAACTCAGTAGATCGTGGTTCAAAGCTGGTTAAAGATTCTTTCGCCAACTCCAGTGAGTCGCCGGACGGCTGCACTGTGTTGAGGGAATCAGTCTCCTCTTTTCGTCGGTGTTCAGTCCTTCGTTGACGACTTCCAATCGGATTAACGACTTCTGTCGAACAACTACTATGACGTCTGCTGACTTCTGTTCAATCACCACACAGAATTACTTCTGCAGGCGCTATTGGTGGTCATCGGGTTTGCTCGAACAGGGTGATGAACCCTGTCCGCCGAGCCTGTTGTAACCAGTGGCTGAGAACTGGGATTGACCAATCGCATGTTGAACAGACCTCCCCGGATAAGAGCATGAACTTTCAGTACACAACCGCCGCATTTACCGTATCTCTCAAACCAGAGGGCTTTGTGATCCTTGGCTCACTCGCCCACGAGACTCGGCCTTGTATACGATTTCTGTCCGTCGGCTCGCACTTTTGCAGTCAGACTGCCTCCGCACAACCCCTCGTGAGATTGCACTTGCCTTAAGCTAGTGGTTATCATCGGTGGGCTTATTCGGCTCCAGATCCGATGCTGGTTTACCCACAGGGGACTTTCACCCCATAAGTTCATGCCCATGCCGGGCGTACCAAATGGTTGCAGTTCGTTCGCTTCGCTCACCCGACGTGCCTTCGGCACGCGGCTGAACCAGGCGTTAGCTGCTTGAAGTCAACAGATGACATCTTTCAGAGAGCAGGATATTTTTGGAAATTCTTTGAGAACTTTTTTATCCATCGTGTAGAGCTTCGTATTCAAATTTACGGCTAATGAAACGAATTCACAATCATAAGCTGAGCATTCGCTGCTATTTACGAGGGAAAGAATATTGATTGACTTCATTTCAAATTCATTGCCAATCATGAGGTTTTCAGCTTCAGCCTGAATCTGCAATGCTCTCTCATAAGTGATAATATTTTTTCGTAGGTACAAAGCCAATACATTGCGAAACTCACTTCGCCAAAGATGGGGAGCAGCCCAAACAGGGTTACTTTCCAGTAGCTTTTCTGCATTTGGTGTGTACTTGGTGGGCAAGTACAGGTATGCAAGTACATTAGTGTCAACAACAATCATGCTCTACCTCGATCTATAGCATCATGAATGTCATCAACATTAATCATGTCGGAGTCTATGCCTTGTCGTAGCTCCCTGGCTTTTTTCAGGTGTTCTGCGGGGCTTACCCTTTTGGGTAATAGCATTTGCTCAAGGCAGTGGATCAGCTCACTGTTTATGCTTCTATGGTGCGCACTAGCAGCCTCTTTTAGCTTTTTATACAAAGAGTCAGGAATATTTTTTATCGTGAGTGCTGGCATAGTTAACAACCTTTTTAGTGTCTATATGGTTGCATTATGGTTGCTATTATCAAGATCGTCAAATCGCAGCTAAATCGGGTAGCCGGAGGTCTCTAACCTCCAGCCCCCACATCACACCGGCGTGCGGGTCCGCACCGGGCGATTCACCGAGGATGGTGAAACCTGATCCACAAATCTTTCAGGGAAACAAGCCCGAGTTTACTGAGAGAACTGTCGTTTAATGCTAACTGTGCCGCATAGGTTTTGCTTAGCCGGTAATACCCTTTGCTACTGGCTGCAATCGAGGCGGCCTTGATGTGATCAACACCTAACCTGATTAAATTTCTGTAACGGGTTTTCGGCTTTCGCCACTGCTTGATAAAACAACAGCGAATCCGCCGACGTATCCATTGATCCAGTCGCGGTATGGGACTGTAATATTCGGTTATCCTGAAATAACCCATCCAGCCCCGGATATATTCGGTCAGCTTCTTCAAGCGATATTCCATCGATACTCCCCAGCTTCGGCCAGTGAGTTTCAGGATTTTCCGCCTGAAACGGTTCAGACTCTTCTCCGACCAGCGGATTCGCTTCCCTGTGAAGGTAAAACTCAGGAACTCAGCTTCGGTAGCTTTCACCACCTTGCTCTTTGTCGGGTTTATCCTCAGTTTCAGCTTGCGCTCAAGGTAACTTGTGATGCTTTCCATCACTCGCTCCCCAGCTCGCTGGCTGCCAACAAGGATCACAAAGTCATCGCAGTAGCGTGCGAAGCAATGCCCCCGGTACTCCAGCTCCTTGTCCAGGTCATCGAGAAGGACATTCGACAGCAGCGGTGAAAGTGGACCGCCTTGTGGCATACCTACCCGGGTTGGGTAGCATTGCCCATCAATCATGACGCCAGCACGAAGGTAGCGGCCAATCAGCTTCAACAGACGCTTGTCGTGAATCTTTCGAGAGACTCTCGACATAAGAACATCGTGGCTGACTGTGTCAAAGAATTTACTCAGATCAACATCAACCGCCTGATGCAGCCCCTGCTTAATGTATCGATTAACCTGCTGTACAGCATCTTGTGCAGACCTTCCCGGTCTGTAACCAAAGCTGCTGGGAGAGAAGTCAGGGTCAAAGATGGGTGATAATACCTGCACAATGGCCTGTTGTATCACTCGATCCATGACTGTCGGGATGCCCAGCAACCGTTCTCCACCATCGGGCTTTTCTATAACAGCCCGGAGGACGGGAGATGGTCTGTAAGTCCCATTGAGTAAGGCTTGGCGCGCTGAAGGCCAGCGCTGACGGGCAAAGTCAGGATAGGCTTCAATGGTGATCCCATCTATTCCGGGAGTTCCTTTGTTACTTCTGACTTGTTTCCATGCTTTCAGCAAATTGGCTGGTTCCAGTGCGCAACTCAGTAGATCGTGGTTCAAAGTTGGTTAAAGATTCTTTCGCCAACCCCAGTGAGTCGCCGGACGGCTGCACTGTGTTGAGGGAATCAGTCTCCTCTTTTCATCGGTGTTCAGTCCTTCGTTGACGACTTCCAATCAGATTAACGAATTCTGTCAAACAACTACTATGACGTCTGCTGACTTCTGTTCAATCACCACACAGAATTACTCCTGCGGGCGCTATTGGTGGACATCGGGTTTGCTCGAACAGGATGATGAGCCCTGTCCGCCGAGCCTGTTGTAACCAGTGGCTGAGAACTGGGATTGACCAATCGCATGTTGAACAGATCTCCCCGGATAAGAACATGAACTTTCAGTACACAACCGCCGCATTTACCGTGTCTCTCAAACCAGAGGGCTTTGTGATCTTTGGCTCACTCGCCCACGAGTGTCGGCCTTGTATGCGATTTCTGTCCGTCGGCTCGCACTTTTGCAGTCAGACTGCCTCCGCACAATCCCTCGCGAGATTGCACTTGCCTTAAGCTAGTGGTTGTCATCGGTGGGCTTATTCGGCTCCAGATCCGATGCTGGTTTACCCACAGGGGACTTTCACCCCATAAGTTCATGCCCATGCCGGGCGTACCAAATGGTTGCAGTTCGTTCGCTTCGCTCACCCGACGTGCCTTCGGCACGCGGCTGAACCAGGCGTTAGCGTGCAGGAGTAAATTGATAGAATGAAGTTACAATACAATCACGAAGATGAAATAACTCGATTTATAAGCAGTTGTGATGCCCTTTATCATTTTACTCGAAAAGATACAGCGATTGAGCATATTCTTGATAATCAAACTTTAAGGTTTGGTGATTTTAAACTAACTAATGATCCACAAGAATATAAGAGTAAAATGACCTCTGCAATAGGTTGGGGCTGGGAAGACAGTCATTTAGATAAAATTGCGGAAACAACTTTTTCAATTGAAAAGTTGGTTAAATCTTCAGGTTTTATTTCATTATGCCAAAATAGATATGAAGATGATCAGCTCGTAGAGGAAGGTTGCTTAAAATCAAGAATGTGGTCGCAATATGCTGAAAATCATACAGGCATTTGTTTGGTATTCTCGAAGCAGGCTTTAATGCAAGAAATTGAAAATCAACTTGCAAGTGAACATCAAATTCTTTCAGATTATGTTACATACAAAGATCCCAGTGTTAAGCTTACAAGCACGGCATTGTCTGTAGATGGTTATCAACTTTCTACGTGTTCTCCGGAACAGATGGCTAGTGACTATATAATTGATAGTAAAGATCATGTATTCTTTCAAAAACAGCCAGACTACAAAGATGAGAATGAATTTAGAATTGTTGCTGTAGCAAAACATTATAAACCAGTATGTGGTAAATTCATTAATTTTGCTCAATCACTAAAAGCAATAATACTTGGTGATGCTTTTCCAAAGGTCTATTTACCTACTATCAAGGCTCTTTGCGAAAAAAACAATGTTCCTTACAGAAAGCTTCACTGGGAAAAATCAAGATATGTTCTACTTCAGTGGAACAAGTAGCAGCACGCTAAATCGGGTAGCCGGAGGTCTCTAACCTCCAGCCCCCACATCACACCGGCGTGCGGGTCCGCACCGGGCGATTCACCGAGGGTGGTGAAACCTGATCCACAAGTCTTTCAGGGAAACAAGCCCGAGTTTACTGAGAAAACTGTCGTTTAATGCTAACTGTGCCGCATAGGTTTTGCTTAGCCGGTAATACCCTTTGCTACTGGCTGCAATCGAGGCGGCCTTGATGTGATCAACACCTAACCTGATCAAATTTCTGTAACGGGTTTTCGGCTTTCGCCATTGTTTGATAAAACAACAGCGAATCCGCCGACGTATCCATTGATCCAGTCGCGGTATAGGACTGTAATATTCGGTTATCCTGAAATAACCCATCCAGCCCCGGATATATTCGGCCAGCTTCTTCAAGCGATATTCCATCGATACTCCCCAGCTTCGGCTGGTGAGTTTCAGGATTTTTTCGCCTGAAGCGGTTCAGACTCTTCTCCGACCAGCGGATTCGCTTCCCTGTGAAGGTAAAACTCAGGAACTCAGCTTCGGTAGCTTTCACCACCTTGCTCTTTGTCGGGTTTATCCTCAGTTTCAGCTTGCGCTCAAGGTAACGTGTGATGCTTTCCATCACTCGCTCCCCGGCTCGCTGGCTGCCAACGAGGATCACAAAGTCATCGCAGTAGCGTGCGAAGCAATGCCCCCGGTACTCCAGTTCCTTGTCCAGGTCATCGAGAAGGACATTCGACAGCAGCGGTGAAAGTGGACCGCCTTGTGGCATACCTACCCGGGTTGGGTAGCATTGCCCATCAACCATGACGCCAGCACGAAGGTAGCGGCCAATCAGCTTCAACAGACGCTTGTCGTGAATCTTTCGAGAGACTCTCGACATAAGAACATCATGGCTGACCGTATCAAAGAATTTACTCAGATCAACATCAACCGCCTGATGCAGCCCCTGCTTAATGTATCGATTAACCTGTTGTACAGCGTCTTGTGCAGACCTTCCCGGTCTGTAACCGAAGCTGCTGGGAGAGAAGTCAGGATCAAAGATGGGTGATAATACCTGCACAATGGCCTGTTGTATCACTCGATCCATGACTGTCGGGATGCCCAGCAACCGTTCTCCACCATCGGGCTTTTCTATAACAGCCCGAAGGACGGGAGATGGTCTGTAAGTCCCATTGAGTAAGGCTTGGCGCGCTGAAGGCCAGTGCTGACGGGCAAAGTCAGGATAGGCTTTAATGGTGATCCCATCTATTCCGGGAGCCCCTTTGTTACTTCTGACTTGTTTCCATGCTTTCAGCAAATTGGCAGGTTCCAGTGCGCAACTCAGTAGATCGTGGTTCAAAGCTGGTTAAAGATTCTTTCGCCAACTCCAGTGAGTCGCCGGACGGCTGCACTGTGTTGAGGGAATCAGTCTCCTCTTTTCGTCGGTGTTCAGTCCTTCGTTGACGACTTCCAATCGGATTAACGACTTCTGTCGAACAACTACTATGACGTCTGCTGACTTCTGTTCAATCACCACACAGAATTACTTCTGCAGGCGCTATTGGTGGTCATCGGGTTTGCTCGAACAGGGTGATGAACCCTGTCCGCCGAGCCTGTTGTAACCAGTGGCTGAGAACTGGGATTGACCAATCGCATGTTGAACAGACCTCCCCGGATAAGAGCATGAACTTTCAGTACACAACCGCCGCATTTACCGTATCTCTCAAACCAGAGGGCTTTGTGATCCTTGGCTCACTCGCCCACGAGACTCGGCCTTGTATACGATTTCTGTCCGTCGGCTCGCACTTTTGCAGTCAGACTGCCTCCGCACAACCCCTCGTGAGATTGCACTTGCCTTAAGCTAGTGGTTATCATCGGTGGGCTTATTCGGCTCCAGATCCGATGCTGGTTTACCCACAGGGGACTTTCACCCCATAAGTTCATGCCCATGCCGGGCGTACCAAATGGTTCCAATGGACGTGCCTACGGCACGCCACTGAACCAGGCGTTAGGCGGTCATACATCATCAACTAAACCTCCGTACACAGCAATTTCTTTGTAGCCATTGAACTGCAAAGAATACAGAGGCATGAACCTAAATTCAGCAGTTGAACGCCATTGAGCCATGCCGTTAGGGATAGCTTCTCACAGTTCAGAGCAGCATTTTTTTAAGTTATTAACCCGATCCAATTAATGGTTGCATCGTAATAACCTGCCCCTTTTTCAAAAATTTCGAGACTGCTTTCGTTAAAATACGACACCATGCGTTAATTGGAGTCAACTGCGGTGCGATACTTTTGATTGAATCAAAAAAATCACACAGTTCACTTTGTAATTTCGCAATTTTATACATCCATCGATGCTGGCTTGTCAGCTTTATTTTCTTTTGATTGCCAGAGTGGGTCAGCTTGCCAATTGAACTCATTAATAAGGGACGGCTGGTAATTGATTCTTTATGGGATTCCGGATTACTCAATCGAACGTATAGCGTCCACCAGTTGTAAACCAAGGCAACCATTCGGGCCAGCATTCGACATCTTGCCATATCTTTTGTTACATAACCGCCCCAGCCCCATTGGTTTTTGATTTCATCAAAGTTATTTTCACAGTCAGCCCTGTTGCGATAATGATTAATGATCGAGACTATATCATTATCAAGAGATGTGACCAGAACCGAATACTCGTAAGCTTTTATATTTTCTGGCTCTTCTATTAATGCTAACGTTTGTTGACGTTCTTTTATTCCTTTTTCCAACATCGGTATTTCATTTTCAGGACGCCGTCTTCGAACAATAATTATGCGTCTTTCTTTTTTCCATCCTGACAGTTTAATTACGGATTCTTTTCCCTCCCAATGGTTGTCGTATTTTACCCATCCTCCGCTACAGTGTGCATTCCCTATGGCTTTCTTAACGTTGTCGTGCTTCTTCATTTTAAAAAGATAATGACAACCAGCATCTTCCAATTCGCTCATTACCCGGTCACTTCCCCAATCACAATCACCACGAACAAATTCAGGCCAGCAACATTTTGGAAGTCGATTTAATAGCTCCATTAAACCGGGTAAAGAGTATTTACTTTGACTTTGATTTCCGGGTCTGACTTCAACCTCCAGTATTAATTTAAGATTAGCCATCATATATGAGTGGTAAGTATGAGAGGGCCTCCCTTTCTTATGTGGGTTATAGCCATTAACCGCTCCTTCCTGATGCCCATAAATGGTTTTCACGGTAACATCAACATCCATAATCCATGGAATGGTTAATAACGGATCAAAACAGAGATGGAGGTGTTTTTGCATCCATTCAACGCCTTCATCTTCGTCAATCTTCTTTAAACCACGCCTGGCAGAATCATCGCTGACAATTTTTTTCATCCCAAGCAACTGAGCGTTTACTTTATCACCAATAATTGTTCCGATATGCGCATAGCGTTTATGTCCTGAAAGAATGGAAAGCATTAATGAGCCAATCACATCCACTTTTTGAGGGGCGTTTGGGCTTTTATAAGTTAGTGGGCAATCGTTAATCCAGGGTTCAAATCGGTGACCTGTTTTTAAAAACTGTATAAAAAAAGGAAGCTGTCCCATTGGGGTGACCGATGCTTCAGGCTCCCACTCGACATGAATTTTACCGTCGAAAGAATCGACTTCGAGTTTGACGGATAAGGGGTCTTTTTCCATTTCAGACAACTCACCCTTTGGGGGAGTGGGTTTTGGTGGTCGAATCATCTTCAAGCCCTCAATATTGTTGAGGGTGAGAGTTTAGCTCAGGGGTTAACCGCTGAATTTAGGATGAACAAAGCGCATAAGATCAGGCACTAAAATTAAAGACTCTAAATATCACAAAATCTTCAGAGACTTAAAAGCTACTCTAAATCTAAGAGCTTGAATAATTATGCTAAAAGCTCATAAATAATTTACATGTCGAATTTTTTTTCGTACACAGAGCAACTAATCAACATTTATACAAAGAGAATTGTAACGTTATGGGTAAAAAAACATCTGAAAATTGGCGTACAACTATATGTGAAGTTCATCTGGATATTATGGAAGCGGAGAAGCTATTTGAAAGTTTTAGATTTGTTGAAAAAGTGGAATCATTCAAAAATTACTGCAAGATGGTTGAATTATGTAATGAATTAATTGTGGCAAATGGCATTCAAGGGAAGGATGTTAGTAATCTTTTAAAAATATTCTATGGAGACAACTTAAAAATTGATGGGTGCTATCAGCCAAATTTAGAAAAAGTATACCAAAAGAACTTTGATGGCTTACTTAGTGCCTGTCCGAAAACCCTCAAGCCCTTGAAAAACACAGCCTGAGGCCAAATATAATACTCGAAGATTTTCCCAGACAGGCTGTTTTCGAGTTTATGCGTCAAACCATTAATCCACAAATGCAGTTGGGCGAGGTTGATATCTCCGCCATCACATTCAACCCCAAGTCCAGAGATGATATTCCCCGGCTTTTGCGGGGCTTGCAGCACATATGGGTTACACCTGATCTGAGAGAGCAGGTCTTTCAAGTTCTTGAAAGTATGATTCCTGCCAGCAGTAATAATGGTCGTCCCGGTATGGATCTCTGGAACATACTGGTGTTTGGCACCCTGCGGCTGGTCACTAACTGTGATTATGACCGTCTTCAGGAGCTGGCCAATGAACACGGCACGCTACGGAAAATGCTTGGGCACGGTCCTTACTGCACGCACTCTTATCATATCCAGACATTGCAGGATAATATCAGCCTGTTCACGCCCGAAATACTGGACCAGGTAAACCAGATTGTCGTGGCAGCAGGCCATCAACTGGTTAAAAAAAAGATGAGCCGCTATATGGCCGTGCCGATTCGTTTGTAGTCAAGACCGATGTTCATTTTCCCACAGACATCAGCCTGTTAAACGATGCCTGTCGTAAGGCTATTGAGTTTGCGTCCACCCTGGCTGGCCAGTACCAGTTACCAGCGTGGCGTCAGCGGGAATACCTGAAAAAACAGCATCGAAAGCGCTATCACAAGGTGCGGAATCTGAAACATTCCGTTGCTGCCTGCGAGTTTAAACAGCGGTCACGTCAGCACGATATTGAAACGGCACACCTTGAATACATTAAGTACAGTCTCGACATTATCCGCAAGGCAGAAAGCACAGCTGCCCTGGTAGAAAAAAGCGCCCCCGATGAGTCTGCGCTGGAGAATCTCAAATACTACATTGCCCACAGTCGTCACCAGATTAATCTGATTTATCGTCGGGTGATCGAGCATCAGCAGATTCCTCACAGCGACAAGGTGTTCTCGATTTTTGAACCCCACACAGAATGGATCAGCAAGGGTAAAGCCGGAGTTCCTGTAGAGTTGGGGTTGCGGGTATGCGTACTGCAAGACCAGTTTGGCTTCACGCTGAATCACCATGTGATGCAAAAGCAGACAGACGATCAGGTTGCAGTGCCTATCGCAAAAGGAGCAAAACAACGCTTTCCCATGCTGAGCCAGGTCAGTTATGACAAAGGGTTCTGGAGCCCCGCCAACCTTGAGGAACTTGATGGCTTTCTGGAACGAACCATTCTGCCGAAGAAAGGCAGGCTTTCCGCAGAAGACAAAAAACGAGAGCACCACCTTGAGTTTACCCGGGCAAAAAGAAAGCATTCCGCCGTAGAGTCTGACATTAATGCTCTGGAAGCCAATGGCCTCGATAAATGTCCGGACAAGGGCATTGATGCCTTCAAGCGCTATGTTGCCCTTGCGGTTGTGGGTGGCAACCTGAAGCGCTTGGGCAGGATTTTACAAGAACGGGATTTTTAGCCCTACTGACAGCAGTCTTTTGCCGTCCGAAATTTGATCATGGGTGCATGAGGGTTCTGCACGTTCGTAAAATGGCAGTTTTGGCTATTTTGCAAGCACTTTGATCAAGAAGTGCCCTATAAGCGAGACTCTGATAATGCTTGCGGAGCAGTTCTACTGTTTGATGAATGTCAGTGACTCAATTTTCATAGGTTTTCTGACAGGCACTACTTAATAATAAAAAAATATCATCTAAGCGCGAAGACCTTTTGTATGAAATAGAAGACTATTATCTAGAATCAGAGCTTGTATTATTTATGCATGATGAAATATGTGAATCTCTAATAAAATCAGGAGTAACAAACATTGAGGTTCAGGAACAAACCGCCTAACAAATGGTTGCAGTTCGTTCGCTTCGCTCACCCGACGTGCCTTCGGCACGCGGCTTAACCAGGCGTTATGTTGACTTACCCAACTCATTAGTAATGAAATGAGTTGTGTTCGTTACCATGCTGTTGCAGTACAGCTTGCCCTTGTCGGTCAGTGAGATTTTATAATCTTTCCGTTGGATTATATCTTGCCCATTTTTAGCCAACATAAACTTTGCGTTCTTGCAGGTCATACTTCTTGTGATCCGTAACTCGCTGGCAATTTCCATATAATCCATTGGTCTGTCTTCGTGCATCAATACCAACAAAATTCCAATCTGTATCGGTGTCAGCGATGGCGCTAATTTTTCGCACTGGACAAGGTATTTCAACACTGGCTTTAATATTTCGCTTTGCAACTCTCTACTCCTGTGCAAATCGTCAACATAAATCGGGTAGCCGGAGGTCTCTAACCTCCAGCCCCCACATCACACCGGCGTGCGGGTCCGCACCGGGCGATTCACCGAGGGTGGTGAAACCTGATCCACAAGTCTTTCAGGGAAACAAGCCCGAGTTTACTGAGAAAACTGTCGTTTAATGCTAACTGTGCCGCATAGGTTTTGCTTAGCCGGTAATACCCTTTGCTACTGGCTGCAATCGAGGCGGCCTTGATGTGATCAACACCTAACCTGATCAAATTTCTGTAACGGGTTTTCGGCTTTCGCCATTGTTTGATAAAACAACAGCGAATCCGCCGACGTATCCATTGATCCAGTCGCGGTATAGGACTGTAATATTCGGTTATCCTGAAATAACCCATCCAGCCCCGGATATATTCGGCCAGCTTCTTCAAGCGATATTCCATCGATACTCCCCAGCTTCGGCTGGTGAGTTTCAGGATTTTTCGCCTGAAGCGGTTCAGACTCTTCTCCGACCAGCGGATTCGCTTCCCTGTGAAGGTAAAACTCAGGAACTCAGCTTCGGTAGCTTTCACCACCTTGCTCTTTGTCGGGTTTATCCTCAGTTTCAGCTTGCGCTCAAGGTAACGTGTGATGCTTTCCATCACTCGCTCCCCGGCTCGCTGGCTGCCAACGAGGATCACAAAGTCATCGCAGTAGCGTGCGAAGCAATGCCCCCGGTACTCCAGTTCCTTGTCCAGGTCATCGAGAAGGACATTCGACAGCAGCGGTGAAAGTGGACCGCCTTGTGGCATACCTACCCGGGTTGGGTAGCATTGCCCATCAACCATGACGCCAGCACGAAGGTAGCGGCCAATCAGCTTCAACAGACGCTTGTCGTGAATCTTTCGAGAGACTCTCGACATAAGAACATCATGGCTGACCGTATCAAAGAATTTACTCAGATCAACATCAACCGCCTGATGCAGCCCCTGCTTAATGTATCGATTAACCTGTTGTACAGCGTCTTGTGCAGACCTTCCCGGTCTGTAACCGAAGCTGCTGGGAGAGAAGTCAGGATCAAAGATGGGTGATAATACCTGCACAATGGCCTGTTGTATCACTCGATCCATGACTGTCGGGATGCCCAGCAACCGTTCTCCACCATCGGGCTTTTCTATAACAGCCCGAAGGACGGGAGATGGTCTGTAAGTCCCATTGAGTAAGGCTTGGCGCGCTGAAGGCCAGTGCTGACGGGCAAAGTCAGGATAGGCTTTAATGGTGATCCCATCTATTCCGGGAGCCCCTTTGTTACTTCTGACTTGTTTCCATGCTTTCAGCAAATTGGCAGGTTCCAGTGCGCAACTCAGTAGATCGTGGTTCAAAGCTGGTTAAAGATTCTTTCGCCAACTCCAGTGAGTCGCCGGACGGCTGCACTGTGTTGAGGGAATCAGTCTCCTCTTTTCGTCGGTGTTCAGTCCTTCGTTGACGACTTCCAATCGGATTAACGACTTCTGTCGAACAACTACTATGACGTCTGCTGACTTCTGTTCAATCACCACACAGAATTACTTCTGCAGGCGCTATTGGTGGTCATCGGGTTTGCTCGAACAGGGTGATGAACCCTGTCCGCCGAGCCTGTTGTAACCAGTGGCTGAGAACTGGGATTGACCAATCGCATGTTGAACAGACCTCCCCGGATAAGAGCATGAACTTTCAGTACACAACCGCCGCATTTACCGTATCTCTCAAACCAGAGGGCTTTGTGATCCTTGGCTCACTCGCCCACGAGACTCGGCCTTGTATACGATTTCTGTCCGTCGGCTCGCACTTTTGCAGTCAGACTGCCTCCGCACAACCCCTCGTGAGATTGCACTTGCCTTAAGCTAGTGGTTATCATCGGTGGGCTTATTCGGCTCCAGATCCGATGCTGGTTTACCCACAGGGGACTTTCACCCCATAAGTTCATGCCCATGCCGGGCGTACATCGGGTAGCCGGAGGTCTCTAACCTCCAGCCCCCACATCACACCGGCGTGCGGGTCCGCACCGGGCGATTCACCGAGGGTGGTGAAACCTGATCCACAAGTCTTTCAGGGAAACAAGCCCGAGTTTACTGAGAAAACTGTCGTTTAATGCTAACTGTGCCGCATAGGTTTTGCTTAGCCGGTAATACCCTTTGCTACTGGCTGCAATCGAGGCGGCCTTGATGTGATCAACACCTAACCTGATCAAATTTCTGTAACGGGTTTTCGGCTTTCGCCATTGTTTGATAAAACAACAGCGAATCCGCCGACGTATCCATTGATCCAGTCGCGGTATAGGACTGTAATATTCGGTTATCCTGAAATAACCCATCCAGCCCCGGATATATTCGGCCAGCTTCTTCAAGCGATATTCCATCGATACTCCCCAGCTTCGGCTGGTGAGTTTCAGGATTTTTCGCCTGAAGCGGTTCAGACTCTTCTCCGACCAGCGGATTCGCTTCCCTGTGAAGGTAAAACTCAGGAACTCAGCTTCGGTAGCTTTCACCACCTTGCTCTTTGTCGGGTTTATCCTCAGTTTCAGCTTGCGCTCAAGGTAACGTGTGATGCTTTCCATCACTCGCTCCCCGGCTCGCTGGCTGCCAACGAGGATCACAAAGTCATCGCAGTAGCGTGCGAAGCAATGCCCCCGGTACTCCAGTTCCTTGTCCAGGTCATCGAGAAGGACATTCGACAGCAGCGGTGAAAGTGGACCGCCTTGTGGCATACCTACCCGGGTTGGGTAGCATTGCCCATCAACCATGACGCCAGCACGAAGGTAGCGGCCAATCAGCTTCAACAGACGCTTGTCGTGAATCTTTCGAGAGACTCTCGACATAAGAACATCATGGCTGACCGTATCAAAGAATTTACTCAGATCAACATCAACCGCCTGATGCAGCCCCTGCTTAATGTATCGATTAACCTGTTGTACAGCGTCTTGTGCAGACCTTCCCGGTCTGTAACCGAAGCTGCTGGGAGAGAAGTCAGGATCAAAGATGGGTGATAATACCTGCACAATGGCCTGTTGTATCACTCGATCCATGACTGTCGGGATGCCCAGCAACCGTTCTCCACCATCGGGCTTTTCTATAACAGCCCGAAGGACGGGAGATGGTCTGTAAGTCCCATTGAGTAAGGCTTGGCGCGCTGAAGGCCAGTGCTGACGGGCAAAGTCAGGATAGGCTTTAATGGTGATCCCATCTATTCCGGGAGCCCCTTTGTTACTTCTGACTTGTTTCCATGCTTTCAGCAAATTGGCAGGTTCCAGTGCGCAACTCAGTAGATCGTGGTTCAAAGCTGGTTAAAGATTCTTTCGCCAACTCCAGTGAGTCGCCGGACGGCTGCACTGTGTTGAGGGAATCAGTCTCCTCTTTTCGTCGGTGTTCAGTCCTTCGTTGACGACTTCCAATCGGATTAACGACTTCTGTCGAACAACTACTATGACGTCTGCTGACTTCTGTTCAATCACCACACAGAATTACTTCTGCAGGCGCTATTGGTGGTCATCGGGTTTGCTCGAACAGGGTGATGAACCCTGTCCGCCGAGCCTGTTGTAACCAGTGGCTGAGAACTGGGATTGACCAATCGCATGTTGAACAGACCTCCCCGGATAAGAGCATGAACTTTCAGTACACAACCGCCGCATTTACCGTATCTCTCAAACCAGAGGGCTTTGTGATCCTTGGCTCACTCGCCCACGAGACTCGGCCTTGTATACGATTTCTGTCCGTCGGCTCGCACTTTTGCAGTCAGACTGCCTCCGCACAACCCCTCGTGAGATTGCACTTGCCTTAAGCTAGTGGTTATCATCGGTGGGCTTATTCGGCTCCAGATCCGATGCTGGTTTACCCACAGGGGACTTTCACCCCATAAGTTCATGCCCATGCCGGGCGTACCAAGTCGCTCCAAGCGACAGCCTTCGGCTGCGCCTGAGCTTCAGCGTTATATTTCACTCAACATTGAAGCAATTTAATGAAATAATAGTTTTTTGAGTTGAGAATGATTGGAAATGCACATGGCTTGTATTCCGATATTTTTTATTCTCTTTTAAATTCATACTTAGTAATCGAAACGATATTAATATAATTTTCTTAAAGAGAATTTATCAGTCAAAGGTATCAACATGAAAAAGTTAGCATCATTTGTAGTAATTGGTTTGAGTTTAGCGGACTAGCCCGCCCGCCCGGCGGGCACACAACCCAGAGTAACTCTTAGCTGCCAACCTCAATTCTTCGTCCTACGATAAGGAAGGAGGCATATCCGAGCCAGAGACCGAACGCACACTGGTGCTCTTGCCCGAAGTTTAGCGTGGTCGGGAGGCTGGCGACCGCATCACTGATGACGCCTGGCGATCTCGTTCAGAAGACTGCATATGATCGACAGCCCCATACCCGGATATGCCTTCGTTCAGTAGTGTAGGAACGCAGTCATGAAACACAACCCAAATCCGGCTAAAGTTCAAAAGCGGATATCTGGCCATCTAAAAACCGTGAACCTCTATGCTGCAGGCATTGATATTGGTTCAGAGTTCCACTTTGTTGCTGTCCCTAAAGAGCTCGATGAACAGTCGGTTCGGTCTTTTGCCTGCTTTACCTCTGATCTCGAAATGATGACTCAATGGCTCGTGAAAATCGGAATTACGACCGTAACTGCTCATATTCCATTGGCAAGAACCGTTTCCTGATAGCCTGATGCCTTCAGGATGAGATGCCCCAGCTGCGGAATCAGATTGGTTCCAGTCAGCCTGTCCCTGAGATAGTTGGCAAAGGACACCCCGTGTTGTTTACAGGTCTTTTTCAAACTGGCAAAGGTGTCGCGGCATTTCCTCCCAAGTTTACTCCGGGTACCACCGCTAACCTTTCGCCGTTTCACATACTCTCTGATCTGCCTCTCGCTCAGGTTGTTGTGCAGTGGCAGCCACGGATACTCAAGAACCAATAACAGCTCTTCCCTGACAACCATCAGTTTGCCCAACTCAGCCTGCAAGGCAGGGTAGTCAACCCGCTGTGTTACCCAACGATCAAACTCCTGGTAGAGCTTCTGTTTCTCCTTGTCCGTTGGTTTTTTCTGGTAGGCCTCAATGTCGTCGTAGAGGCACCAGTACTGATCCTGCACGGTGTCACGGGCGGCTCGTTCCAGGTCATTGGCCGGTATCAGCTTGTCCATGTTTCTTCCCGCATGGTACCAACACAGCGAATGCTGAAAGGCTGTATCAAACTGCCGGGCTCCATCGCTATGGATAATCAGGTTCTCAAGGCGATGATTGAGCATCAATGCGGCCTTTAAAACACCCTCTGTCGCCCAGCGCCTTTGTTGCGGGGCAGCACAACCAATGCTGTTAAGGAAGCTCTCCCACTCTTCTTCTGTTGAGAAACGCTTCTCGCCGCATTCGGATAGCGCAGTGATCCACTTCTTCGACACATCAACCTGATTCTCCATGTAGTCAATGGCAACGTCGTTGAGAAGATAAAGCCGCTGCTGCCCTTGCAGACAGCCCAGGAAATTAATCCTGCTCTTACTGTCGCTGCTATGGAAGTAGGAAAAATAAGGGTTGCCGATAAACAGGCAGTAGCCGTTTTTTCCTTGGTGGCGAGCACCTGTGTCGTCGGCCTGGAGATAATCAGAGCAAGTCAGCCCTGCTTCCAGCAATTCTTCTTTTTCCTGGTGGAAAATATCATGGCCTTTCGTCAGGATGTTGCTCAGGGAACCTTCTGATATTGAGCATCCATGGTCGTGCAGCCAAGATAGCAGTAGTGGCTGTGTCGTACTGCATGAATGATAAAAATCCAGCAGATGGGCTTTCAGGTTGTCGCCAAAACGGTCTTTCACATGATCAGGTAGCGGGGCTGACACCCCGCCTTCCGGAGTTGTGTAATACTCACGCCTGTAGCGAGTAGTGACAAAACGCAAGTCCAGCTCAGTATGGAAAAAGTCGATATAGCACTTGAAGCGCCAGTTCTCACCGGGAGCAGCGATTGAACAGATTTCCTCTCGGTCAACAGTCATTGGTGGTGCAGCGGTTTCACCGGCTTCTTGTGATCGTGGTCGTTTACTTTTCGGCGGACGATCAGTGTCACTTTTCCCGGCAGCCTGATCAGTGTCTTCCGCAGAAGAGCTGTCTTCCTGATCATCGCCCTTGTCCGAGACATTAGGCCTGATTTTAGGCTTGCCCTTGTGCTTCTTCAGGTGGCGAATTTCTGCTCGAAGCTGTTCGTTCTCTTCGACCAGCTGTTCGATCTGAACGCGCTGCCTTTCAATTTGCACAGATTGCTTCTCGACCGTGTCGAGAAGGTTTTTGACGAATGAACGCAACTGTTCATTGTCTGTACTGGAGAATAGTGAGTCAGGCAGGTGCATACGGTGAAATATACGAAAGATCAGGATAACTTTCTTTGACCTGTAGAGGTTGATTTGCCAGTCAATTTTGAGCAGTTACTTACGACCGTGGTCATGGAGTCTACCGGAATCTATTGGATTCCCGCTTTCGAAATGCTTGAAGAGCACGGCCTTGACGTCAAACTGGTGAATGCTCGTCATGTTAAAAACGTCCCTGGTCGTAAAAGTGATGTGCAGGACTGTCAGTGGTTACAACAACTGCATACTCATGGCCTGCTTGAGGGAGCTTTTCGCCCTGAAGATCAGGTGTGTGCCTTGCGTGCCTATATGCGTCAGCGTGAAACCCTGATCCGTTACCGGGCGTCGCACATACAGCACATGCAGAAAGCTTTACGGCAAATGAACCTGTTGTTGGACAATGTCGTTGCGGATATCACTGGCAAAACGGGGATGGGTATCATTCTCTCCATTCTCGCGGGAGAGCGTGACCCAGAGGTACTGGCCAAACACCGGGACTCTCATTGTAAAAAATCAGAGAAAGTCATTGCTAAGTCACTGCATGGGCATTACCGGGTGGAACACCTATTTGCCTTAAAGCAGTCTGTTGAGCTTTATGATTTTTACGAAAAGCAAATTGAAGATTGTGACAAGGCATTGGAAGACCAGTTGAACCAGTTTGATGATAAGTCCGAGAGTATCTCTCTGCCTGCAAAACGCAAATCAGCCAGCGCCCCTGCTTTTGATGTAAGAACTCACCTTTACCGGGTGACAGGGGTAGATCTGACATCGATTGAGGGAATAGAGGAAAATACCGCCCTGAAGGTAGTTTCTGAAATTGGTACAGACATGAGTCGCTGGCCGACAGTGAAGCACTTTTGTTCCTGGCTGGGACTGAGCCCGGGAAACAAGATATCAGGAGGCAAAGTGTTGAGCAGCAAGACCAAAAGAATCCCTAACCGGGCCGCTTCTGCTCTGCGTATGGCTGCACTGACTCTGGTGAGTTCGAAAAGTGCGCTGGGAGCCTATTATCGTCGAATGAGAAGTAAGCTGGGGGCACCAAAAGCGATTACAGCGACTGCACATAAACTTGCCCGGCTGATTTACAGCATGCTGAAAAACGGCTCAGAGTACGTAGATAGAGGTCAGGATTACTACGAGGAGCAATACCGTGACCGAGTCATTAAAAACATGAGAAAGCGCGCTGAAGACATGGGTTACAAACTGGTCGAAATTGAAACAGCCGCACCATCTTGACTCTATGCAAATAACTAGTCCCGAAGGAGTTACTCAGAAGAGTATCTCTCTGCCTGCAAAACGCAAATCAGCCAGCGCCCCTGCTTTTGATGTAAGAACTCACCTTTACCGGGTGACAGGGGTAGATCTGACATCGATTGAGGGAATAGAGGAAAATACCGCCCTGAAGGTAGTTTCTGAAATTGGTACAGACATGAGTCGCTGGCCGACAGTGAAGCACTTTTGTTCCTGGCTGGGACTGAGCCCGGGAAACAAGATATCAGGAGGCAAAGTGTTGAGCAGCAAGACCAAAAGAATCCCTAACCGGGCCGCTTCTGCTCTGCGTATGGCTGCACTGACTCTGGTGAGTTCGAAAAGTGCGCTGGGAGCCTATTATCGTCGAATGAGAAGTAAGCTGGGGGCACCAAAAGCGATTACAGCGACTGCACATAAACTTGCCCGGCTGATTTACAGCATGCTGAAAAACGGCTCAGAGTACGTAGATAGAGGTCAGGATTACTACGAGGAGCAATACCGTGACCGAGTCATTAAAAACATGAGAAAGCGCGCTGAAGACATGGGTTACAAACTGGTCGAAATTGAAACAGCCGCACCATCTTGACTCTATGCAAATAACTAGGAGCCTGACCGAGAATAGCTTAGGCAGTCCTCCTAAAGGTTTCGCAAAATTCAAAATGAGCAAAAAACAACCACTTTTTGAGGTTGATTTGCTCATTTTTGCCAATTTACAGCTTTTCTTTACCTTTATGCCGCTTTTTCAACCTTTTTTAAATCCTCAAGACGGAGTGACCCCGTTAAAGCTTTCTTCACAATTTTTTTGAAATTATGCACTGTGCATACCAGTGAAAACTCTGCTTCCACTTTCTCTTTCCCGCGCAGACTGAAACTCCTGAATCCAGAGTTTTTTATCTGACCAAACGGCGGTTCCGCTATTACTTTGCGACGTTCGTATACCGCTTTCGCTTCGCTTGTTTCCATTTTTTTATTCATGGCTTGTCGTGCAGTTTCAAACTTGTCTGTGCGAATTACCTTGCCTGCACTTTTCTTGGAGCCACTGCATCTGGAGCGGTAAGCGCACTCTCGGCATACTTCCTTGTTTGCCCGGTAGCCTTTCCTCTTAGCTTTACTGGCTGGATTGGTAACCAATTTTTCCCCAGCCGGACAGATGAAGACGTCAGCTTCAATATTGTATGTAAAATCCGCTTTGACAAATTTTCGATCAGTATTTTCAAGGTCCGTAACAGCCGGTTTTTCTTCCTTGTCAGTAGCGATATAACCGTCTATTCCATGTTTATCCAAGGTGTGCAGATTTGGCCCTGAAAAATAGCCGTTGTCCATACTCCATTTATCCACAGCCGCGCTATCGGTAGATTCTGACAAAGCCTGAAGAGCAGGCTCTACTTCCTGTAAGTAGTTATAAATTAGCTATCGAATATTTTTGACCGTCCGGTTACTAAAAATAGTTATTCCAATTCTACCGGCAGCGCTCAGTGTAGTGATTATACTCCAGCTATCACCAACAACACCTGCGTTACTGCTTCAACGAAAATGAAAACCGTTTTACCTATCACAGATGGGGCCATTAGAGAAACCCTGCAGATCGCCAGGAGTCATGGCCCAACACCCTATGTCAGAGAAAGAGCACACGCTGTACTGCTCAGCTCTCGTGGCTTTCCTATGGCTCAAATTGCCGATATCTTTGAGGTTCAGTACCAGACGGTATCACGCTGGCTTGATGACTGGGAGGATTATGGTATTCGAGGGCTATACAAAACACACGACGGAGGGAAGAAACCTATTTACAATTCTGAAGAAGAACTGCGCATTAAAGAACTGGTGGCTAAGGAACCCCGCCGTATATCATATGTCCAATCCAAAATCGAAGAGGAAACAGGCAAATCCGCATCAAAGACGACAATAGGTAGAATAATAAAAAAGCTGGGGATGGTTTACAAAAGACTCCGTAAATCATGCAAGCATAAAAGAGATGAGGAGCAGTTTCAGCGTAGTAAGGCAGCATTGAAAGATGCTCAAGAAGCTGAAGATAAAGGTTTAATTAATTTGTTCTATTTTGACGAGTCAGGGTTTAGTCAGGAGCCTTGCGTACCTTATGGCTGGCAGGAGAAAGGCAAACAGCTCCGTATACCTTCAGTAAAAAGTAAAAGAATCAATGTTCTGGGGTTTATGAACCGTTCCTGTGAACTGTTTTATTACCCTGTAATTGGATCAGTTGATAGCAAGACAGTCATTGATATTTTCGACTATTTTGCCTATCAGATGACAGCTCCAGAGTACGGAGGAGATGATCGTTACACTGTGGTCATTATTGATAATGCCAGCATTCACACCAGTAAAGCGTTCCGAGCAAGAATTGATGACTGGATTCTTGAGAAAAAAATGATTGTTTTATTTCTCCCCACATACTCTCCCGAGCTCAACCTGATTGAGATTCTATGGGATAAGGCTAAATATGAATGGATCGATATATTATCAATTGTGAATTTCAGAGGCTTTGAGAAAGAGGTAAAGCGAGTTTTTGATGGGGTCGGTCAGGAATATATGATTTCGTATGCATGACTACTTACGTCGTTGGCGCGTTGACTGATGTGTTGGCCGACAATGATCTGGTGATCCGCATCTACATTAATTTGAGCATTGTAGCTGTATTCGCAGTACCCCTTCTTGCTCATCATCCGGGCATCATGGTCTGCAAAGCTAATCTGTTTCTTGTCGTCTATTGGCTCGTCCGGATTGAGGGCTTTCTCACGCTCTTCCAGTGCTTTTTTAGCAGCCTTAATTTTCTTCAGCCGTTCTTCTTTAAACAGGAGGTCTTCAGGAATACTGTAGCCATTGGTTTCTTTGTAGGCGTCGTCTTCTTCCTGATCGCACTGGCTGGCTTTTTTGATCAGTTCATCAACCTCAGCGCTGAGTTCTGCCTCTTTGGCTTTAAGCCGGCCGTAGCTCATGGCCTTATGCTTTGAACTGTTGGCTTTGAATTTCGAACCATCCAGGCTGATATGCCCAAGCGATGCCAGTTTCAGCTCCATCGCCAGCTTGACGGACTGTTTGAAACAGTCATGAAAAAACGACAGGTTGTTTTTGCGGAAGTCCCCCAGGACCCGAAAGTTTGGGCAATTCATCTGAGAGATATACATGAATGCCAAGTCCTGCCGACACCGTTTTTCTATTTCACGGGAGCTGAATACACCATGACTGTAGGCGTAGATCAGGATACCTACGATCAGCTTGGGTGGGTAGGCATGCTGTCCAAGGTGATGGTACTGCTTTTCAACTTCCGAGGTATCAATGTTCTGGAAGATGGTCTCATAGATGTAGCAGTCATGATCTTTGGGAAGAAGATCAAAGATGTTGGTTGGAAACAGCAGGTGCTGGTCGAACTCAACAGGGCTATCCTTGAATTTTGGTGGTGGCGACATCAGGCTTCATCAGGGCTGCGTTTTGAACGCTATTATATCAGATAAATCCTATTCTCGGTCAGGCTCCTAGTCCCGAAGGAGTTACTCAGAAGGAACAGCTAACGCCTGGTTCAGCCGCGTGCCGAAGGCACGTCGGGTGAGCGAAGCGAACGAACTGCAACCATTTGGTACGCCCGGCATGGGCATGAACTTATGGGGTGAAAGTCCCCTGTGGGTAAACCAGCATCGGATCTGGAGCCGAATAAGCCCACCGATGATAACCACTAGCTTAAGGCAAGTGCAATCTCACGAGGGGTTGTGCGGAGGCAGTCTGACTGCAAAAGTGCGAGCCGACGGACAGAAATCGTATACAAGGCCGAGTCTCGTGGGCGAGTGAGCCAAGGATCACAAAGCCCTCTGGTTTGAGAGATACGGTAAATGCGGCGGTTGTGTACTGAAAGTTCATGCTCTTATCCGGGGAGGTCTGTTCAACATGCGATTGGTCAATCCCAGTTCTCAGCCACTGGTTACAACAGGCTCGGCGGACAGGGTTCATCACCCTGTTCGAGCAAACCCGATGACCACCAATAGCGCCTGCAGAAGTAATTCTGTGTGGTGATTGAACAGAAGTCAGCAGACGTCATAGTAGTTGTTCGACAGAAGTCGTTAATCTGATTGGAAGTCGTCAACGAAGGACTGAACACCGATGAAAAGAGGAGACTGATTCCCTCAACACAGTGCAGCCGTCCGGCGACTCACTGGGGTTGGCGAAAGAATCTTTAACCAACTTTGAACCACGATCTACTGAGTTGCGCACTGGAACCAGCCAATTTGCTGAAAGCATGGAAACAAGTCAGAAGTAACAAAGGAACTCCCGGAATAGATGGGATCACCATTGAAGCCTATCCTGACTTTGCCCGTCAGCGCTGGCCTTCAGCGCGCCAAGCCTTACTCAATGGGACTTACAGACCATCTCCCGTCCTCCGGGCTGTTATAGAAAAGCCCGATGGTGGAGAACGGTTGCTGGGCATCCCGACAGTCATGGATCGAGTGATACAACAGGCCATTGTGCAGGTATTATCACCCATCTTTGACCCTGACTTCTCTCCCAGCAGCTTTGGTTACAGACCGGGAAGGTCTGCACAAGATGCTGTACAGCAGGTTAATCGATACATTAAGCAGGGGCTGCATCAGGCGGTTGATGTTGATCTGAGTAAATTCTTTGACACAGTCAGCCACGATGTTCTTATGTCGAGAGTCTCTCGAAAGATTCACGACAAGCGTCTGTTGAAGCTGATTGGCCGCTACCTTCGTGCTGGCGTCATGATTGATGGGCAATGCTACCCAACCCGGGTAGGTATGCCACAAGGCGGTCCACTTTCACCGCTGCTGTCGAATGTCCTTCTCGATGACCTGGACAAGGAGCTGGAGTACCGGGGGCATTGCTTCGCACGCTACTGCGATGACTTTGTGATCCTTGTTGGCAGCCAGCGAGCTGGGGAGCGAGTGATGGAAAGCATCACAAGTTACCTTGAGCGCAAGCTGAAACTGAGGATAAACCCGACAAAGAGCAAGGTGGTGAAAGCTACCGAAGCTGAGTTCCTGAGTTTTACCTTCACAGGGAAGCGAATCCGCTGGTCGGAGAAGAGTCTGAACCGTTTCAGGCGGAAAATCCTGAAACTCACTGGCCGAAGCTGGGGAGTATCGATGGAATATCGCTTGAAGAAGCTGACCGAATATATCCGGGGCTGGATGGGTTATTTCAGGATAACCGAATATTACAGTCCCATACCGCGACTGGATCAATGGATACGTCGGCGGATTCGCTGTTGTTTTATCAAGCAGTGGCGAAAGCCGAAAACCCGTTACAGAAATTTAATCAGGTTAGGTGTTGATCACATCAAGGCCGCCTCGATTGCAGCCAGTAGCAAAGGGTATTACCGGCTAAGCAAAACCTATGCGGCACAGTTAGCATTAAACGACAGTTCTCTCAGTAAACTCGGGCTTGTTTCCCTGAAAGATTTGTGGATCAGGTTTCACCACCCTCGGTGAATCGCCCGGTGCGGACCCGCACGCCGGTGTGATGTGGGGGCTGGAGGTTAGAGACCTCCGGCTACCCGATTTAGCTGTTCCTTCCAAACTGTGAACTCGCGTATTTTTGCCCAATATTATCGACTCTGACCCCAGCCACATACTCTGAACTAAAAATGCCACAAGTTTCACAGACCTTGAGTTTATTTGCCCCAGAGACAAACCCTGTTGCCTATTCTGGCGTTGCACGAAGTAAAGAAACTCTGAACCTGCTTGCCGACCACAAACTCAGGAGGTGATGCGAATGGAATGAGCCAAAAACTCTTGATTCGATGGTCGGCATTGCACCCTGGAAAAAGCAATAAACCTGATCACCAGATTGCACAGAACCAAAGATGTCTTTTGTTCGCGAACGCTACCGCCTACCAGCAAAGATAAAACCTGCAGTACATTCCTTTGCGCATGTAGGTCTGGCATGGATGAAAAATATACGACAGTTCCCAATCGCTAACTTTGTACCCAGAGAATACTGTTTTCAGGTGTTAATTTCGAGGGATATGTGAAATGACAACAGCCTTTTGCTGTGGAGGAAGAAAAGGTACTGAAGTTTAGGAACAGCTAACGCCTGGTTCAGCCGCGTGCCGAAGGCACGTCGGGTGAGCGAAGCGAACGAACTGCAACCATTTGGTACGCCCGGCATGGGCATGAACTTATGGGGTGAAAGTCCCCTGTGGGTAAACCAGCATCGGATCTGGAGCCGAATAAGCCCACCGATGATAACCACTAGGAGCCTGTCGGACTTAGAGCAAAAATCTGGCATAATTGCCAATAATCACTTTTCAAGCAAGCAACCTCTGACAAATGAAGAGATGGACTTTCAGACCCGTTGACCGCAGTATTCCAGACATGTTTCCCGCCAGTGTCGATGATTATTTGCCGGAACGTCATCTCGCCCGTTTTGTTGTAGAGGTCGTCGAGCAGCTCGATCTTGATCCGTTCATCAAGTCCTACAGCGGTAGAGGTTCCAAAGCCTGGCATCCATCGCTCATGCTCTCGCTGTTATTTTATGGCTATGCGACAGGTGTCTTTTCCAGCCGAAAGCTGGAGAAGGCTACTCACGACTCTATTGCTTTCCGCTATATCTGTGCCAATGAACACCCAGATCATGACAGTATTAATGCTTTCCGGAAGCGGTTTCGCAAGGAAATCAGCAACCTGTTTACCCAGATTCTAATGATCGCTAAAGAAGCCCAGTGGTTAAAAATGGGAACCATCAGTCTGGATGGCACCAAAATGAAAGCGAATGCCAGCAAACACAAAGCCCTCAGCTACGAGTATGCCTGCAAGCTGGAAAAACAGCTCAAGTCTGAGGTGGATGAGCTCCTGAAAATGGCAGAGAAAGCCGATGCAGAAGAGCAGCCTGAAGAGCTTTCTATTCCAGAGGAGCTCAAGCGTAGGGAAGATCGCCTTGCTGTTATTGCCGAAGCAAAAGCAGAAATAGAGCGTCGCGCTGAGGAGCGATACCAATACGAGCTGGAAGAATATGAGGAAAAAGTGGCTCGCAGGGAAGCGATCAGGGAGTCTGGAAAAAAGCCGAGGGGTAGAGAACCCAAAGCCCCAGAGGCAGACCCAAGAGACAAAGACCAGGTCAATCTGACAGATCGTGATTCCCGCATCATGCCAACATCAGGCGGCAGTTATGAACAAGCTTATAATGCGCAGGCTGCAGTTGATGTTGAAAGCGGACTGATCGTAGAAAAACACATTACTCAGGCAACAAACGACAAACAGCAGGTAGAGCCAGCCCTTGAAGAACTGGCAACTCGTGAAGACGAACTTGGCAAGCCCGAAGCGATCCTGGCAGACACAGGCTACTTCAGTGAGAGTAATGTGTCAGCTGTGGATAACTATGGCGCAACTGCGTATATCGCAGAGAAGCGTGATGCCCACAATAAACCTTTGATGGAGCGCTTTAAACCTGATGATCCTATGCCGGAAGGCGACGATGTAACAGCATTAGACCTGATGCGTTGGCGGCTGCAGACAAAAGAAGGTCGGGCTGTTTATGCCTTGCGGAAAAGTACGATTGAACCAACCTTTGGAATACAGAAAGAAGTGATGGGGTATCGCCAATTTCTGGTTCGAGGCTTTGCAGAGGTGTCTGCTGAATGGGATCTGCTCTGCACAGGCTTCAATCTGAAGAAAATGTTTGCCATGGCGATGGCGGACATTGAAAATTGGTTATTTATGATTCAACTTCTGGCTGCATACAGAGCTTTTTGGGCGATGTTTTACTATTTACGGGTAAGAGTGGCGGTTGTGAGAACAGCTTGCACAGTAGCTTAAACAGGCAGCAGGGTTATGATGCCGCCTTCTTTTCTGGACTTGTTACAAGTCCGACAGGCTCCTAGCTTAAGGCAAGTGCAATCTCACGAGGGGTTGTGCGGAGGCAGTCTGACTGCAAAAGTGCGAGCCGACGGACAGAAATCGTATACAAGGCCGAGTCTCGTGGGCGAGTGAGCCAAGGATCACAAAGCCCTCTGGTTTGAGAGATACGGTAAATGCGGCGGTTGTGTACTGAAAGTTCATGCTCTTATCCGGGGAGGTCTGTTCAACATGCGATTGGTCAATCCCAGTTCTCAGCCACTGGTTACAACAGGCTCGGCGGACAGGGTTCATCACCCTGTTCGAGCAAACCCGATGACCACCAATAGCGCCTGCAGAAGTAATTCTGTGTGGTGATTGAACAGAAGTCAGCAGACGTCATAGTAGTTGTTCGACAGAAGTCGTTAATCCGATTGGAAGTCGTCAACGAAGGACTGAACACCGACGAAAAGAGGAGACTGATTCCCTCAACACAGTGCAGCCGTCCGGCGACTCACTGGAGTTGGCGAAAGAATCTTTAACCAGCTTTGAACCACGATCTACTGAGTTGCGCACTGGAACCTGCCAATTTGCTGAAAGCATGGAAACAAGTCAGAAGTAACAAAGGGGCTCCCGGAATAGATGGGATCACCATTAAAGCCTATCCTGACTTTGCCCGTCAGCACTGGCCTTCAGCGCGCCAAGCCTTACTCAATGGGACTTACAGACCATCTCCCGTCCTTCGGGCTGTTATAGAAAAGCCCGATGGTGGAGAACGGTTGCTGGGCATCCCGACAGTCATGGATCGAGTGATACAACAGGCCATTGTGCAGGTATTATCACCCATCTTTGATCCTGACTTCTCTCCCAGCAGCTTCGGTTACAGACCGGGAAGGTCTGCACAAGACGCTGTACAACAGGTTAATCGATACATTAAGCAGGGGCTGCATCAGGCGGTTGATGTTGATCTGAGTAAATTCTTTGATACGGTCAGCCATGATGTTCTTATGTCGAGAGTCTCTCGAAAGATTCACGACAAGCGTCTGTTGAAGCTGATTGGCCGCTACCTTCGTGCTGGCGTCATGGTTGATGGGCAATGCTACCCAACCCGGGTAGGTATGCCACAAGGCGGTCCACTTTCACCGCTGCTGTCGAATGTCCTTCTCGATGACCTGGACAAGGAACTGGAGTACCGGGGGCATTGCTTCGCACGCTACTGCGATGACTTTGTGATCCTCGTTGGCAGCCAGCGAGCCGGGGAGCGAGTGATGGAAAGCATCACACGTTACCTTGAGCGCAAGCTGAAACTGAGGATAAACCCGACAAAGAGCAAGGTGGTGAAAGCTACCGAAGCTGAGTTCCTGAGTTTTACCTTCACAGGGAAGCGAATCCGCTGGTCGGAGAAGAGTCTGAACCGCTTCAGGCGAAAAATCCTGAAACTCACCAGCCGAAGCTGGGGAGTATCGATGGAATATCGCTTGAAGAAGCTGGCCGAATATATCCGGGGCTGGATGGGTTATTTCAGGATAACCGAATATTACAGTCCTATACCGCGACTGGATCAATGGATACGTCGGCGGATTCGCTGTTGTTTTATCAAACAATGGCGAAAGCCGAAAACCCGTTACAGAAATTTGATCAGGTTAGGTGTTGATCACATCAAGGCCGCCTCGATTGCAGCCAGTAGCAAAGGGTATTACCGGCTAAGCAAAACCTATGCGGCACAGTTAGCATTAAACGACAGTTTTCTCAGTAAACTCGGGCTTGTTTCCCTGAAAGACTTGTGGATCAGGTTTCACCACCCTCGGTGAATCGCCCGGTGCGGACCCGCACGCCGGTGTGATGTGGGGGCTGGAGGTTAGAGACCTCCGGCTACCCGATTTAGGCTGTCAGGAACTTGAGAGGTTGTATGTTGGAGAGATTTATTCTTTTCTTTGCCTGCCACAGCTCATAATTATCTTGCATACTGAGCCAGCTTTCTGGTGTACGGCCTAAAACCTTAGACAGCCTCAAAGCCATTTCAGGAGAAATAGCACTTTTACCTTTGATGACACGGCTAAGAGTTGATGCAGCAACTCCAAGCTGTGTTGCAAGGTACCGACAGCTGATGCCATAAGGCTCCATATATATGGACTCAATAAATTCTCCCGGATGGGGTGGGTTATGCATAGACATTAGTGATAATCCTCATAATTAAGGATGTACGCATTGCCATCCCGAAATTCAAAGGTAACTCGCCAGTTACCACTTACTGAAATTGACCATATTCCTGAGCGATTTCCCTTCAATGAGTACAGTGCAAATCCGGGGAGGTCAATATCTTCAAGCACTTGGGCTGTATCAATAGCCACCAACTGCATCCTCAGTTTCTTTGCGTGCTTGGCTTGAATTCCAGCCTTTTTGCCCGACTCGAAGAACTGTTTCAGCCCTTTATGTTTGAATGATTTAATCATGCAGATAATTGTAGCGCGTTGCGCAACACTGTCAAGCTTGGAGGCAGCCTAACGCCTGGTTCAGCCGCGTGCCGAAGGCACGTCGGGTGAGCGAAGCGAACGAACTGCAACCATTTGTTAGGTGCCCTCGCAACTCCATTGTTGTTTATTGGCACCCAACTTGAAACAACTCCTCTTGCCGTTTGCTGCGGACTCACCGCTATAAACTGCTGAGTAAGGCAGAGGAGTTGAATTTAAACTCTGAGACAAAAAAGCATAGAGCTTTTTGAAGCTCAACCGTGGAACCGATCCCAAAACCATCAAGTTAACATGAGCCCACTATCAGCATTTGCTGAGAAGGTACCAAGTTAATACTGGCGTTACCCGTTTCTTTAAATGAGAACCAAAGCTGAAGGTTGATCTGAAATTTCTGCCAGAAAGACCAAGCCAAAAAACTCTCAACACAAACAGAAGTTGCATATTGGCTCTGTGTAAAACTCGCAGCGCAGACAGAACCTTAAGATATAAACCTTTGTTTGACCTCAGGCACCTAACGCCTGGTTCAGCCGCGTGCCGAAGGCACGTCGGGTGAGCGAAGCGAACGAACTGCAACCATTTGTTAGGTTTCGTTCTCTTTAGATACTCGATGACCTAGTATAAAAATTTTGTATTCTTTTTCTGACTGTCTTGCTCTGTATAACTTTACGTTATGATCGGTTTGTAAATTAACGTCATTAACAATTGAAGATAACTGGTTCCTCGCTGTTTGCTATGGATTTAGTACGGTTATCTGACTGATAATTACCCGCCAAATAAAGTACACAGGTTTCGCAATTGTTCATGGATGGTAACCAGATTTTCATGCTTGGTCTTGGTTTGCAGGCACCCTGGAAAATAGTTGATCAACACCTCGATACATCCCAGAAGCCCAACCAACTCAGACTCAGAGTCAGCGCTGATCGTGGCAGCCTGTTTCCCTGCCCCAAATGCGGTAAGGCTTGCCCGACGCATGACTTTAAGGAACTAACCTGGCAGCATCTGAACTTTTTTCAGCATCATTGCTATATCACCGCTAAAGTACCTCGGACAACCTGTGAAGAACACGGCACTCTTCGTGTAAATGTTCCCTGGGCCAGAGAGAACAGTAAGTTTACCCTTCTTTTTGAACAGGCGTTGCTGTCTCTGGTCAGGGAGATGCCGGTCAAAGCCTGTGCCAAACATATTGGAGTCAATGACAAGCGTATATGGCGGGTGATCAAGCATTACGTCAGTCAGGCATTACTGCAAATGGATCTGTCATCTCTGAAGGCTATAGGGCTGGACGAAACGGCCTCAAAACGAGGTCATAACTATGTTACCGTTTTCATTGATATGGACAGGCACGACAAGCCCGTAATCTTTGCCACCACAGGTAAGGGCAAAGGTACTATTAAGGAGTTCAGGGCGTTTCTGGAGAAGCATGGAGGCCAGGCAGATAATGTGCTTGAGGTGGTTTGCGATATGTCAAAAGCGTTCTTGGCCGCCGTGAAAGAAGAGCTGCCGCAAGCCAACGTCACTGTTGACTGGTTCCACGTTGTTCAGCTGTTTACCCGGGCTGTTGACGATGTCCGCAAAGAGGAGCGAAAACTGGGGCAGCATCCGAAAAGTTTGCGCTGGGCAGTGCTAAAGAAGGCAGATGGGCCACTTACTGAAAAACAGGTGGAAGCACTTGCCGAACTGGAAAGCAGTGACTTGAAAACTGGTATAGCATGGCGAATCAAGGAAAAGCTCCGCTGGATCCGGAAGGCCAAAACAGCGCAGGCGGCTCGCTGGAGGTTAACGCATTTCATCAAATATGCAAAATCTGAACTGGGAGAGTGTGAAATTCTGGTTCCGGTACGTAAGGCATTATCAACGGTAGAGAGTCACGCTGATAAGATAATACAACGATGGTCTTCAACCTATACCAATGCTCGCATGGAAGGGCTGAACAGCTTGTTTCAGGCAGCCAGAAGCAGAGCAAGGGGCTATCGAAATACAGGAACTTTTCTGATGATGATCTATATGATTGCCAGCCCTGTAGCGGATTTACTGAAATCCATATGAAACGGCGAAGAGCCAGATAACTCTTTAAAATCATCTTGCTCCATCTTTGCTCCAGCAATAACGCTGCATAATAATTTATCTCTGAGATAGGTTCTAATTCCAGGACCATTTTTTGTATCTATAACCCTTTCCTCTTTCTCGTATTTCCATATCCGACTTTTGGTTAGTAGGATTTTATTCAAAAGTTGTTGGTGATTATCCATTCCGTACTTTAAGATAGGTCTATTTTTTGAGTATTTGACTTTGAGGCAAGGGAGCCATCGATCCATTCTATATTTTTCTCGTTCTGGCAACATTACGGGTATCTTGAACTCAACAACAAAGCCTTTATGAAAATCTGCATAGTGTGACCACATCAATATACTAACAGGAGTTCTTGTTAAACTTACTACCCCTACACTGTCCAAAATGCTTGTTGCAAAATTTTTATTTTCAAAAGAACTCTTTATATTATTAATAATTTTTCTTTTATTTTTTATATGCTCTGCTGGACTAAATCCACTTTGGTTTGAAGCTTCTCGAACAAGCTCTTTTCTTGTTTCTGGTAATCTATTGATTGATTCTATATCGTAGTATGGAAAACAATCAAAAGGATCATTAAATTTTGTAGGGTTTGAAAACTTTATTGTGCCTTTAGTTAAAATACACTTTGAGCCTTCATCAAAAGGCAGGTACTTATATCTGTACATATATTTATTTTTCATAGCTACCTTTTTTAAATAGAAACCTAACGCCTGGTTCAGCCGCGTGCCGAAGGCACGTCGGGTGAGCGAAGCGAACGAACTGCAACCATTTGTTAGCTGTAGCATTTAAAGAATGAACTTGAGTATTTTTGCCCAACATTTTTTTCTCTGAACTGGCCAATGGCACAGAATCAAAAGGTTGAGAAGCAGAATAAACCAGAGATTTTATGCCCCAGAGACAGACTCTGGTGTTTGCGCTGGCGTTGCACGAGGGAAAAAACACTGAACCCGCTTGCCGACCACAAGCTCAGGAGGTGATGCGAATGGAATGAGCCAAAAACTCTTGATTCGATGGTCGGCATTGCACGCTGGAAAGTGTACCACCCTCTCTCGCCAGCTTGTACTGAACCTGACTTGCTGAGTTTTTCTGCTTTGCTGAAAGCAGCTCAGAACCAAAAAACTTGACGACAAGAACAAAGTAACAGATGAAAAACATTCACTGAACTCTGGCTACAGCTAACGCCCGCTTCAGTGGCGTGCCGAAGGCACGTCCATTGGAAGCGATTGTTATCTGCCGCTTAACACAGGATTAGCAGCATGGATTTAGATTTAGTTGATATTGCCCCCGATCTGGATAAATGGATCGACGACAACTGCATTGTTACTAAAGAGGATAGGGTTGAAGCCACGCTGGACGGAGAGGCTATGTATTCTCACGTCGTAGAGGATAAGTTAATTGAGCTGACCGTAAAGAGGCATGAGCTTCTGGCATTGCTTGATGAATGCTACAAACGCTTCAAGCAATACGATATGGACAACTACGAGCCTGATATGACTCCGTATGTTCACACTGAGTTTATGAAGAAACTGGAAGCTACTTTAGGCAGATAACGCCTGGTTCAGCCGCGTGCCGAAGGCACGTCGGGTGAGCGAAGCGAACGAACTGCAACCATTTGTTATGCAGCTCTACCAGATTTGAGTGCAAAAGCCCAGTCATTGCGATTTCTTGCTTTCGCTGCATTCACAGCACTATTTAGTTCATATGGTACTTTAAGAAACTCAACATTCCAGCCTGTAGTGCAGCGTTCAATCATTGCGTATGAAGCATGAGAGGAATAATTTTGCATAATATGCAATGTCGGATCTTCATCTTTGTATGCAGGTAGACCAACACTGCCCGGATTCACGATAAGCTGCTTATTTGTAAGCTCAATAATTCTTGGAATATGTGAATGACCACACAGGACAAGCTTTTCTGATACGTTGCTAAGAAACCGTCTTATTTCATGTTCATTCCTGACCTTCGGTATACCGGATGATACATCTTCGACCATATAAACCAGGTCATTATCAGGGACTCCATGACACAGAAAAATATCTTCTGGGAGAGATAATGACGCAGGTAAAGACTTCATCCATTCCAGAGCTTCATTTGGTAATTCTGCAAATATGAACTGCATTGTAGGATTTTCCGAGATTCCCTCTGGATTAGCCTCATAAATTTGGCGATCCTGATTCCCCTTGATAGTAATCATTTCTTCGGATCGCAAAAGTTCATAAGTTTCTTTTGGAGCGAGTGGTCCGTATAAGATATCGCCAAGATTTACGAACTTTTTTGCCCCTTTCTTTTTTGCATTTTTGATTACTGATTCTAATGCCCAGACATTGCTATGAATATCCGATAAAACTGCAATTTTACTCATAATATTTTTGTTTTGTATGGCTGCATAACGCCTGCTTCAGCCGCGTGCCGAAGGCTCGTCGGGTGGAGGGGCGAAGCCCCGGAACGAACTGGAAGCATTTGTTATGCGCTGACTTATATGCGAGAAGCTTGAACCAATGCTCTTGAAATCCATTGGTTAATGCTTTGACCACTAACCTGGGCGGCTGTTGCAATCGTAGCATGAAGCTCTGGAGGAATGCGGAGCATCAGCTTGCCTGAATATGGTTTCTGAGGTTCTTTACCAACCGCTGCGCAAGTTTCGAGATAATCTTCAACTGCCTCGTGGAAGGCATCCTTGAGTTCTGTTACTGACTCTCCATGAAAACCAACTCGATCCTTGATGCCTGCAATATGACCAATAAAGCATTCATCATCGTCACTGTATTCTATGCTGGCTGCATAACCTTTATGTGTCATTGTGTTCATGGCCTGACTCCAATTCTGATTAGGAAATCTCGTGCATCTTTCACCTGATACGGCTTTGCCTCTTTTTTCGGGTGTGGTCTGTGGAAAGTTCCAATTTCCCCAACCTTGTGGAACCTTACACGCGATCCGCGCCCCTCGATAACTTCGGCTCCGACAGCGATAAGGAGAGCTTCTATGGCTTTCCATTCCAGCTGTTTTGGAGCTGGATCTTTAAATATCGCTATGAGCGTTTTTCGGTGTTTAGCATTCATAGAAGATACTATAGATTATAGTATCATATAATGATATCAATATTTGAGTTTGCATTGGATTGAAGCGCATAACGCCAACTTCAGCCGCGTGCCGAAGGCACGTCGGGTGGAGGGGCGAAGCCCCGGAACGAACTGGAAGTTTTTGTTAGGGCGGGCCTATCGTTTAAAAAAAATCTTGCCTCACTGTAAATATCCACTATGTTTTATCTTACTTCCGAACTTGGAAGCTTTTGTGGTTTACCTGTTCGTACGAACGTAAGCCGAATTCACTAACTGAAAGCCAAAATCATAGAGTCACGAATAGCTGCTATAGCCTTTTCAGACTCGAAACATACTTGATTTTCTTCGTGGAGAACCGTATGTCAGTTAAAATACGTCCTGATGTTTTTGCCTGCCTATTACGCTACATGATTCTAGCAGCTCGATCAAAGCGGCTTGTGCCTTATAACGAAATTGAAAATGCGTGTGGCCTCGGGCATAACATGGTCGGCCATTATGCTGGAATGCTTGGTGACTTCTGCATTTATCATGGACTCCCTCTACTAAATGCGCTGATAGTCAATACGAAAGAATGTATGCCATCTCATGGCTTTGATGGTTACATTAAAAAAGAAGGTAATCATCAAAATTGGGGAGAATGCGTTTCTGCTTGCTTCAGTCACTTTCATCAACCGACTTTACGTGAATTACAAGTTAAAGACTTCCAAGGGCTAACCACTTTGGCTAGAGAGTGGTTTGAAGACTAACAAATGGGTGAAAGTCTCATATTGACTCTCTTTTCAGGGTCTGCAGCCCAATAAGTATGCAGTAGCAACAAATTTTTCCTGCTCAGCAAGGGTAACGGCCAAACACCGCTATGATGTTTACTGATAAAACGACACCATATTAGTGAGAGGCCGCCCCGATGGAAGTATGTCAGCCACTGACTGAAGTCGCCAATTCTTCCTGTCATGCAATTCAGCAGCTTGATCATAAACTGGCAGCTCTACGTCAACAGTTCGACCCCATTCAGCACTTTGAAGATTATGAAGGTGAAGTTCACAAGCTTTTTGCTCAGGCAGAGCGAGGTGTTCTGGAAGAAGACTTATCCGGACTTGATGTTGACACTCCGGTCATTGAAGTCAACGGCACCTGTTACCATCGAGTATTGCGAAGTTCAGAAACCTATCAGACCGTTGCCGGTTCCATCAACGTTCCACGAACGCTCTACCGCAACGGTCAGGATCGCTGCATCGTCCCGCTGGAACTCCGGGCGGGTATTGTCGAGAGATACTGGACACCAAGGGCGGCAAAGCAAGCTATCTGGATGGTCGCTCAAATGCCACCGGGCGACGTGAAGAGCCTGCTTGATCTGATGGGCAATATGTCGCCTTCGGAAAGCTCTCTGGCTCGACTCCCGAAGAAGTTTAACAATCAATGGGAGCCAAACAGGGAAGCCTTTGAGGGTATCCTCTGGGAAAGCGTTAAAGTTCCAGAAAAGGCGGTGACTGCGGCAGCGTCTCTCGACGGTGTTATGCTGCCAATGAAAGACGGCAAGCGTAAGGAAAAACGCGAACAAAATAAAAACGACGGTAAGCGAACCCGTGGTCCAGCCGGTTGCCAGGAGGCCAGTTGTGGAACATTGTCGTTTTACGATACTCAGGGTGAACGCCTGTCAACTGTCAGAATCGGGCGTATGCCCGAAAGTAAAAAAGTAACTTTGAAGAACTCACTCTCTGAACTGCTGGATGAAGCCCTTCGGCAAAAGCCTGACCTGACTCTGGTCAAAGTGGCAGACGGAGCGAAAGACAACTGGACTTTCCTTGCCAATGAACTCCCGGAAGGCCATGAGATCGTAGACTTTTACCATGCTGCAGAACACCTGAAGAAGGCATTTGATCTGTCCTATGGCGAAAACAGTGCTAAATCCAAAGAAAAATTCACCACCTATCGCCACATTCTAAAGGAAGAGCCTGAAGGGGTTGAGAAAGTGATCAAGGCACTGGCTTACCAGCACAAGCGACATCCTCGACGATCAAAGCTGAAAACAGAGCTGGAATATTTCAGGAACAATCGCGCTCGTATGCAATACGCTGAACACTTGTCACAGAATCTGCCGATAGGTTCGGGAGTCATTGAGGCGGCTTGCAAAACTTTGGTAACGCAGCGTATGAAGTGTTCGGGTATGCGTTGGCGACATCCGGGAGGCCAAGGAATTCTGACTCTTAGCCCGGATATTTCATAAAAAGAGGCAAGTTCCGCCCAATCACTTGATATAATTGGGTCGACCAAAAAAATGCTTCGGAAGAAGCAAACCGGAACTTGCCATGAACAAATTTACACAAGAACAGCTTCGTTTTCACCCCTCCAACGGAAAAACTATCCGGGCAGACTTCAATGGCGGAGAATTATCCTCTGATTTTGGCGCCCTGATGCTACGTGAAACAATGCTTCACAGCGGTATCATATCCAGGCTGACTGACGGCATTGACGATAAACGTCATCAATCCTACATCGACCACACCCTGCAAGAACTCATTGCCCAAAGAGTTTTGCAAATGGCCTGTGGTTATGAAGATGCAAACGACAGCAACCATCTGCGTAAAGACCCAATCTTTAAGCTTGCCAATGGAAGAAACCCACTGGACGATGATAACCATCTGGCTTCCGCTCCAACGTATACAAGGCTTGGTCAGTCCATGACCAAACGGGATATTTATAATATGACCAAAGCACTGGCTGATCACTTCATCAGCAGTTATGAATACCCGCCATTAGCCATCATTATCGACCTGGATCATACGCCTGCTATCACCCATGGCGGCCAGCAGATGAACCTGTTCAACGCCAAATATCAAGACTACTGTTACTTGCCCTTAATGATCTTTGAGGGGCTCAGCGGCAAGCTGATCACTTCGATCCTGCGTCCTGGAAAAACACCCACAGGCCGAGAGAATGCAGCTATTCTCCAGCGCCTCATTAAGCTGATCCGTACAAGATGGCCGAAAACCCATTTACTGGTTCGTGGGGATAGCCACTTTGCCCAACCAGAGTTAATGCAGGTTGTTCAGGATGACCCTCACTCCGACTACGTGCTGGGAAAAGGCGCAGGACACAAGACGGCCTTGCGACCTAAAGCCAAAGAGTTGCTGGATGAAGCGCGGAAAGCTCTCGACGTTAAAACCGGGCTGGCAAAACTGAACAACATGCCAGAGCCTGAGCGACTCAGGCTCTACGGAGAAACGGACTATCAGGCAAAAAGCTGGAAAGGGCTGGACACCCGGATAATCTATAAGGCAGAGGTCAACCAGAAAGGCGACAATCCCCGCTTTATTGTGACTTCGATGATGGAGGCTTCCCCCGAGGAAATATATGAAGACCTTTATTGTCCCAGAGGGCAGGATGAGAACTTCATTAAGCATCTGAAAAGTGATTTGTCCGGTGATCGCTTGTCAGATCAAGGCTTTCTGGCAAATCACCTGAGAATGTTTTACGCCTGCGCTGCTTATGTTCTTCACTATGAGCTGAGAACCAAGGCACTGAAAGGTACGGAGCTGGAAAAGGCACAGCCATCAACCGTGATCACAAAACTTTGTAAGGTCGCGGTTAAAGTGGTTGAGTATAAAGACCGAATCAAACTTCACTTGCCCCGCAGCTGTCCAATAAAAGGGCTTTTGCAGCATATAACCGAAGTCTTTTATTCAATGCCGCTGCCTCGACCGGGATAGTCAGCTTCATAAACTCAATCAGAATAAAATAGCGACCAACAGAAAGAGTGTTGGGGAATTCTGTTGTCCTGAAAAAGCAGGTGCTGATCAAAAAACATCCGAATTAATGGTGAGTTCGGGTTGTAATACCTTTTTCATGGACAGTAGAGCAACAGACCTCCGAAAAAATCAGAATGGGATGTTTTTTCCGGAACTTGTTGCTCATTTATGAAATATTCGGGTTAGGTCATTAATCCAGAGCAAGCTGTTCGACAATGGTTGGAAGCTACTGGCAGTGACTTATTGCTGTAAGGTTACGAAAACAGGAGTAGATAATGTCATCCCGTTCCCTTCGCAGAAGACAGAATGATAGTACCAGTCAATATGAGACTTTCACCCTAACAAATACTTTTTTCAACATATATTGGCTGCCTTATGGTGGCCTTTTTTGATTATTTTGTGGGAGCCCTAACGCCTGGTTCAGCCGCGTGCCGAAGGCACGTCGGGTGAGCGAAGCGAACGAACTGCAACCATTTGTTATGTGGCGTTACACTCGGTGAAATTTCGAATCTGAATATTCATAAAACTCCCATGCATCTTCGATGTTTTGAACAAATTTATTAGGAAGTTGTTCTGAACTATATGGATTCATTGAACCAATTGCGATATAGAACTTTTTAAAATTCCCTATCTCATTATTCATATCAAGGTTATAGATTATTTTTGCCCATTCTTTTAATATGCCATCTCTTCCCTCTCGATTATCCCAAATGTAGGTTATTAAGAATTTGTTTGGAGAACTTAGTAAAGATAATTTAGTAACCTCTTCATATGCCTTAGCACCATTGTTCTCATGTTCAATAACCCACAAAGGTCTTTTGAAACCATCACTTGTTGTTTCTAATAAAGCTAAATCAACATTTCCTGGAACAAATTCTTTCTTAGGCTCAAGTTCAAGCTCTTTAGCTAATTTTGGTAACACAGTTTTGAATATTTTATTAGTATATTCTGGAGCTTTTCCTATATTGAAAAGTTCTTCTGTGTATTCATTTACTGACTTCAGAAATATAGATTTTAATTCTTGTGTATTCATATTTTCCTCGATGTTTTTTGAGCCACATAACGCTTGCTTCAGCCGCGTGCCGAAGGCACGTCGGGTGGAGGGGCGAAGCCCCGGAACGAACTGGAAGCATTTGTTATAAGCCGATCAACTCGGTTTTGCTGCTTTAACAGCTTTTATGATCTGTTCTAATCCATCAAATGTACTTGGAAGATTTTCATCAGTTGTTAATATTCCACTAAAGATAATACTTTCAAATTTTTCTAAAGATGTGCTACTTTTCTCTCGTATATCTTTTGCATAGTCAGCATAACTCTGAATAAATTGACATAATGTTTTCCTCAAATCTATTTGAAGTAGTTGCGCCTTAACTGATTTATAATTCATTAAAATAATTCTAAAGAAATAGATTAAGATAATTTCCAATGAGGCTATAGGTAACAGCATCAGAAGCAAGGCTTCTTTTTTACTGGAAATTATATCTATATTCTTAAAAATATATGTTATTTCTAACGCTAAAGGTAGAATGATAATAATACCCATTACAATCAATGACAAAAACAACTTACTGAGCTCTTTTTTCTTTTCTTCAGCAATGTCACTAAACCCCTTATATAGGGCTACAAAATTATAACCCGTCTCATATTCTATAAGTTTTGCTGATAGCCCGTTTATTTTTTCAATTCTATTATTGTACTCATCACTCCATCTCTTATTTTCACCCTCAATTGAATCAAGCCTTTTGTGTAAATTGACAGCCTGTTCAATGTTTTTGTGATGTATTATGCGCTTACTGATCTCAGTCAGCATGTATAAACTAGCATATCTAACTTGATCTTTATGTATGCCACTCAGATTTTCTTCATCGCGTTCTATAAATTCTTTTGCGTGGCGTAAGTCCATGTTTAAATCATTAGGCATCAATGGCACTGACTTAAGCTTTACCCCGTTGATACTCGGTCAGTCTGCGTGCTTCTGCTCTTGAGTGTTGAAGCCTTTTATGGGGCTTTGGTCGTCTTTTTACTGCTCTGGGCTCACTACGACCCGGTCGGTTCCCTACAATATGCTCCGATACAATCTGTACCATGTGCTTTACCAGCTTTGGCAGTAGTGATATCTCTGTCTGTAGCAGAAGCACATGAAACTCCTGTATCGTTTCCTGCGCTGCCTTAAAGCTCATCTCTCGAGCCTGTTTTCTCAGCCCTGTTGCGGCTTGTGCCATCAGGGTTCGTATCAGGTTGTAAACCAGCAGGTGGACAGTAATCTCCTTCCTGACCATCTCCGGTGTTTTGCAACGCAGTACATCCATCTTCATGAGGCATTTGATGGATCTTAAATCCAGCTCAATATGCCAGCGGGCAAGGTAAAGGCTCACAATCTCTGACCGTGGGTATTTATCAGCATCCAACAGGGTTGTGACGATAATGCGTTTTTTGCTTTTCACAATCCTGACCATCAATTCATCAGGAACCCACTGGTCGTAGTACTCACGGCTCATCCAGTCCGGGCGTGGAGGTTTCTCCAGACGTATCAGCCCATCTTTTTTGCCCAGCTTCTGATCGCATTGCCTGAAATCCACATGACGAGCACCGTTTTTTTCGAAGACAGCATCGATGTCACCTAACTGGAGTAGTGCGACCAAAAAATAATTTTCAAAGATAGCGTCCCCAAGAACGATATCGTTGGCTCTGAGGTGTCCTACAAGCTGCCTGAACAGTGCGGTTTCACCAGTCTGTTTGCCTTTGTGCGGGGCGACAGCGTAGCCCAATACCGCACCACTGCCCAATGTCGTAAGCACTTCTATTCTCAGGAGCGGATTTCCGACCCCTTTTTTTGCGAGCCGTGTTGCGGGTAGGCTTTCTGGTTTGCAACGGTATCAGGCATAGAGAGTGTCGAGCCATCAGCAATGACTACCCGACGATTAGACCAACGCCATGACTCCGGACTGGAGTTGTCCAGATTATTACCGGATTGGGTCAGTAGCGTCACGAGGCTCGATTCAGTAAGACGCTGTCTTGCTTTGCAGTAAGCGCTGTTACTGGTTTTGCCTGGCTCTAGCCCCATGGCTACCTGATCTCTGGTATCAGCAATCAGGGCATTGCAGCAAGATTTATTTTCACTCGCAGCCTGGTGCATAAACAGGCCGAGTGTCTTTATTGGTGGGAAATCTCTAACCCTGCCGCCCTTGTATTGTGACTGGAAGTTGTCAAGGTCTTCGTTTGTGAGTATGCCGGAAAGGTTTTCATCTCCAGTCAGTGCGTACTGTCTGCGAAGGTCGTCAGCGAGGCTGAGATATTCTGGACTAAACTTGGTCATGGGCTTGCTCAGGGCGTTAATTGTTACATGACTTTTATAGTCCATTTTCTTCTTGGGCAAGCCTTTTTATATCAAGGGCTGGAGCCTTAAGTCAGTGCCATTGCATTAGGCATGGAAAAAGAAATTTCACTTAAAAATCTATAGCAGTCTACGTATACATTAAGAAAGTACTCAGCTTCATTGCTTTTAAATTCTCTCATACTTTCGATGAAATTATCACCAATCATGTCAACATTAAATTGGCAGTATTTATCCCAGTCATTTGGAGCTTTTAGCATACTTGTTAAAACAACAGAAACAACATTTATTCTTTCTTGCTGATCTTCATGATCTTTTGCATACCTAATTACCACATCTAGGAAATCATTTATTCCTTTCTGATAATTTTTGTTTTGAAAAAATTTATCTGTCACACTCAATACTCTCTTTAAGGCTTATAACGCCTGGTTCAGCCGCGTGCCGAAGGCACGTCGGGTGAGCGAAGCGAACGAACTGCAACCATTTGTTAGCTGCGTTGTCACAGTGAACTCAATAATGAATATGACTCTTTGAGTAAAACTCTTCTTTCTTCAATTTCTCGAACTGTTAGAAGCTTGTGATATATTTCGATGTAGCGTTTTCTTATGCGACTAAAATCTGGTGAATTATAACATTCTCTCATCCACTCTATTTCGGAGTTCTTAATATTATCTTTCACTTCTTTTGGTAAGTCGTGTACGTAATCTAAATAATGAAAATTAGTTGAATGCCAAATATCATGCTCGTGCTCTAGATTTTCGCCTATCACGTGCGGGATCAAGTACAGATTTAAAAGCATAAGTTCAGCAAGCATAAATCTTGCTTCAACTATTTTGTTTGCTCGATATAAACCAAGAGACCAACATAATTTTTGGATTGGTTCCCCCATATCATCTGGAAATTCCTCGTTATACCATCCCACATATTCTTCGAATTTATCCAAATCATTTAGAACAAAATATAAGCTAAACAGAATATACCTTTTACCACTCCCGTCGCTTATAAATCCAATGTCTTTTTTCTCCTTTTTCATGGATGATTTATAACTCGAAATTTTAGATTTGAGCTTTTTCTCTGTATCAGGAAATATAACCATCATGTCCCTCAAAATTTGCGAATGATGTATAGCAGCTAACGCCTTTATCAGCCGCGTGCCGAAGGCACGTCGGGTGAGCGAAGCGAACGAACTGCAACCATTTGGTACGCCCGGCATGGGCATGAACTTATGGGGTGAAAGTCCCCTGTGGGTAAACCAGCATCGGATCTGGAGCCGAATAAGCCCACCGATGATAACCACTAGCTTAAGGCAAGTGCAATCTCACGAGGGGTTGTGCGGAGGCAGTCTGACTGCAAAAGTGCGAGCCGACGGACAGAAATCGTATACAAGGCCGAGTCTCGTGGGCGAGTGAGCCAAGGATCACAAAGCCCTCTGGTTTGAGAGATACGGTAAATGCGGCGGTTGTGTACTGAAAGTTCATGCTCTTATCCGGGGAGGTCTGTTCAACATGCGATTGGTCAATCCCAGTTCTCAGCCACTGGTTACAACAGGCTCGGCGGACAGGGTTCATCACCCTGTTCGAGCAAACCCGATGACCACCAATAGCGCCTGCAGAAGTAATTCTGTGTGGTGATTGAACAGAAGTCAGCAGACGTCATAGTAGTTGTTCGACAGAAGTCGTTAATCCGATTGGAAGTCGTCAACGAAGGACTGAACACCGACGAAAAGAGGAGACTGATTCCCTCAACACAGTGCAGCCGTCCGGCGACTCACTGGAGTTGGCGAAAGAATCTTTAACCAGCTTTGAACCACGATCTACTGAGTTGCGCACTGGAACCTGCCAATTTGCTGAAAGCATGGAAACAAGTCAGAAGTAACAAAGGGGCTCCCGGAATAGATGGGATCACCATTAAAGCCTATCCTGACTTTGCCCGTCAGCACTGGCCTTCAGCGCGCCAAGCCTTACTCAATGGGACTTACAGACCATCTCCCGTCCTTCGGGCTGTTATAGAAAAGCCCGATGGTGGAGAACGGTTGCTGGGCATCCCGACAGTCATGGATCGAGTGATACAACAGGCCATTGTGCAGGTATTATCACCCATCTTTGATCCTGACTTCTCTCCCAGCAGCTTCGGTTACAGACCGGGAAGGTCTGCACAAGACGCTGTACAACAGGTTAATCGATACATTAAGCAGGGGCTGCATCAGGCGGTTGATGTTGATCTGAGTAAATTCTTTGATACGGTCAGCCATGATGTTCTTATGTCGAGAGTCTCTCGAAAGATTCACGACAAGCGTCTGTTGAAGCTGATTGGCCGCTACCTTCGTGCTGGCGTCATGGTTGATGGGCAATGCTACCCAACCCGGGTAGGTATGCCACAAGGCGGTCCACTTTCACCGCTGCTGTCGAATGTCCTTCTCGATGACCTGGACAAGGAACTGGAGTACCGGGGGCATTGCTTCGCACGCTACTGCGATGACTTTGTGATCCTCGTTGGCAGCCAGCGAGCCGGGGAGCGAGTGATGGAAAGCATCACACGTTACCTTGAGCGCAAGCTGAAACTGAGGATAAACCCGACAAAGAGCAAGGTGGTGAAAGCTACCGAAGCTGAGTTCCTGAGTTTTACCTTCACAGGGAAGCGAATCCGCTGGTCGGAGAAGAGTCTGAACCGCTTCAGGCGAAAAATCCTGAAACTCACCAGCCGAAGCTGGGGAGTATCGATGGAATATCGCTTGAAGAAGCTGGCCGAATATATCCGGGGCTGGATGGGTTATTTCAGGATAACCGAATATTACAGTCCTATACCGCGACTGGATCAATGGATACGTCGGCGGATTCGCTGTTGTTTTATCAAACAATGGCGAAAGCCGAAAACCCGTTACAGAAATTTGATCAGGTTAGGTGTTGATCACATCAAGGCCGCCTCGATTGCAGCCAGTAGCAAAGGGTATTACCGGCTAAGCAAAACCTATGCGGCACAGTTAGCATTAAACGACAGTTTTCTCAGTAAACTCGGGCTTGTTTCCCTGAAAGACTTGTGGATCAGGTTTCACCACCCTCGGTGAATCGCCCGGTGCGGACCCGCACGCCGGTGTGATGTGGGGGCTGGAGGTTAGAGACCTCCGGCTACCCGATTTAGCTGTAGCATTTAAAGAATGAACTTGAGGATTTTTGCCCAACATTTTTTTCTCTGAACTGGCAACTGGCACAGAGTCAAAAGGTTGAGAAGCAGAATAAACCAGAGATTTTATGCCCCAGAGACAGACTCTGGCGTTTGCGCTGGCGTTGCACGAGGGAAAAAAGCACTGAACCCGCTTGCCGACCACAAGCTCAGGAGGTGATGCGAATGGAATGAGCCAAAAACTCTTGATTCGATGGTCGGCATTGTACGCTGGAAAATGCACCGTCCTCTCTCGCCAGCTTGTACTGAACCTGACTTGCTGAGTTTTTCTTCTTTGCTGAAAGCAGCTCAGAACCAAAAAACTTGACGACAAGAACACAGTAACGGATAAAAACCATTCACTGAACTCTGGCTACAGCTAACGCCTAGTTCAGCCGCGTGCCGAAGGCACGTCGGGTGAGCGAAGCGAACGAACTGCAACCATTTGTTATGGTGCGGTCTTTAAGTAATAAATTTTTGTTATAAATGTGTCGATAAAATAATCTGATGATCAAATCCTTCAGATTGTTCAGGTGCCTCAAGTTGCTTAAAGACACTTTCAATAGCGCTTTCAGATACTTGCTTATCTTGCGATCTAGCCATATTTTGTGACTTAGCAATCACCAATGGTACTTTAATCCATACACCGTGAATTTGTTTTGCATATTTTTTTGCAATTGATATTGCTTGTATTCGATGCTTTTTAGCTGGAAGAGCTGCATCGAAATAAATTGACGGTTTTGTTGGCTCATGATTACGTATCCACGTTGTTTTTCCTGAACCTTGAACACCAAAGACTATGTAGACATCAGCAATACCCGAGCTTCTCTTCAAAATATTCTCAAAATCTAAATATGCAGACTCCCAAGCTGCTTTGCTGCGTTCAGGAGTCCACACCCTTCCTTCATTAGTTTCAAGATAATTATCGGGATTAATATGAGCGATCTTCATTGTTTTGTATGAGCACCATAACGCCTGGTTCAGCCGCGTGCCGAAGGCACGTCGGGTGAGCGAAGCGAACGAACTGCAACCATTTGTTATGCGCCTGCTTGACTTATGAGTACTATATACCATAATCAGGTATATATTGGTATTTGTTACCAGATCAGGAGGCTTAAAATGGCTAAAAACACCAGTATAACCTTGGGTGAACACTTTGATTGGTTTATTTCTAGTCAGGTTGACAGTGGTCGCTATGGCTCTGCTAGTGAGGTTATTCGTGCAGCTCTACGCTTACTGGAAAGCAAGGAGACCAAACTTAACACTCTCAGAAATTTGCTTATAGAAGGTGAAGATAGTGGTTTTGCTGAATACGACTACGATACCTTAATTGATGAATTGGATAGCGAAGACAGAAAATGAAGCCTTTTATTTTAACCCAGAAAGCCAAGGCCGACTTAAAAGAAATCGCTAAATTCACTATGAAACGCTGGGGTAAAGCACAACGGAACCTTTACTTAAAGCAGTTTGATGACACTTTCCATTTACTATCTGATCGACCAGATATTGGAAAATCCTGTGATGAAATTAGAAATGGCTACTTGAAATTTCCTCAAGGTAGTCATGTAATATTTTTCAAGCAATCCAGCAAGAAACAGATAGAAATTGTCAGAATTCTTCACAAGAGTATGGATGTTGAGATTCACTTTGGCGCATAACGCCTGGTTCAGCCGCGTGCCGAAGGCACGTCGGGTGAGCGAAGCGAACGAACTGCAACCATTTGTTATGCGTAATTTTATACACCCATGGTCATTGCTGTTTCAGAAATAGATTGACCATCAATTCTGTATTGATCTTGAAATTCACCTACAATACTGAAACCATTCTTAAGATATAGATTTCTTGCAGGAGTGTTTTCAGATAAAACACAAAGGTCTAGCCAGTCAATGACTTTATTTTCCTGACAGAAGTTTATAGCTGTTTTAATCAGCTCTGTGCCAATACCTTGCTTCCGATATAAGCTATCAACTCCCATGCCAAGTAAAACCCTGTGCTGACAGTTCACATCACTATGAGGGCGTAAATCTATATGACCTCTTATCTTTCCTGATTCATCTTTAGCAACCCAGAGCTTTCTCCAACCAGATTCTCCAAACTCATTTGAGAAAGCAATTGTGAATTTATCTTTTGTAGATTCAGCTAGTTTTTTCTGATTTCTAGACACAGGCTGAAAAAGAAAATCTGCATTCTCTCCATTTTCTAAGAGATGCTCTTCGAGATATATAAAGAATGAATTTAAATCTGTTTTTCTTGCTTCTATTATTTTCATACACAGAACTCGATTAATTACGCATAACGCCTGGTTCAGCCGCGTGCCGAAGGCACGTCGGGTGAGCGAAGCGAACGAACTGCAACCATTTGTTAGGTGCCCTCGCAACTCCATTGTTGTTTATTGGCACCCAACTTGAAACAACTCCTCTTGCCGTTTGCTGCGGAATCACCGCTATAAACTGCTGAGAAAGGCAGAGGAGTTGAATTAAAACTCTGAGACAAAAAAGCATAGAGCTTTTTGAAGCTCAACTTTGGAACCGACCCCAAAACCATCAAGTTAACATGCACCCACTGTCAGCATTTGCTGAGAAGGTGACCAAGTTAATACTGGCGTTACCTGGGTATTCCGGAGCCATCCGGCCACCGATTCCGCTTACATTCGGCCACCCATTCCGTTAGTATCCGGCCACTGATTCCGTTACATCCGGCCACCCCCTTACCGACCAGTGGCGCAGTCCCATAATTCACCGCTACCCTCAAGCTTGAGACCTCCTCAAGGACGAGTGGATAGCATCATGAAGAGACTGCCCATGCGCAAAATTCGTGAAGTACTCAGGCTCAAATTCGAGCACCAACTCAGCATCCGGAAGATTGCCAGTAGCTGCAATATTTCCAGAGCAACCGTCAGTGATTACCTTAACCGGTTTGCTGCTTCCGGACTGGAATGGCCTTTGTCGTCTAATCTGGATGAGACGACACTGGATCAACAACTGTTTCCCGTTCAGCCGCCTGCCTCAAAACGGCAACTGGCCTTGCCAGACTGGAGCGAAATTCATCAGGAACTTCGCAAGTCCGGTGTCACCCTGATGGTACTCTGGCAGGAATACAAGACCAATCATCCTGACGGCTATCAGTACAGTTGGTTCAGTGACCGCTACAGAGAGTGGCGAACGCATCTTGATGTTGTTATGCGCCAAAATCATATTGCAGGCGACAAGCTGTTCATCGATTACGCTGGACAGACGGTTCCTGTCGTTAATCAGCACACAGGGGAGGTTCAGCAGGCGCAGGTGTTTATTGCGACGCTTGGTGCCTCCAGTTACACCTATGCAGAAGCCACATTATCTCAGTCCTTGCCAGACTGGATAGGCTCTCACGTGCGTACCTTTGAATACCTGGGTGGAGTACCCAATAACCTGGTGCCGGACAACCTGAAAAGTGGCGTGAAGCATCCTCATCGTTATGAGCCTGAGATCAATCCTACTTATCAAGACCTGGCCGAACATTATAATGTCGCTGTCGTACCTGCGCGGGTACGATCCCCCAAAGATAAAGGTAAGGTCGAGTCTGCTGTCCAGATAGTTGAACGGTGGATACTGGCGCGTTTACGTCACCAGACATTCTTCTCTCTGGCTTCACTCAATGAGGCTATTGCAGGGTTACTGACAGAACTGAATAACCAACCGTTCCAGAAACTGTCCGGCAGCCGTCGCTCATTGTTTGATTCTCTTGATAAGCCTGCACTGCGCCCACTGCCTGAAATGCGTTATCAATACGCAGAATGGAAAGAGGCACGAGTACATATTGACTACCACGTAGAGGTCGACAAACACTACTACTCGGTCCCTTATCAGCTGGTCAAAAAGCAATTAAGTATACGCATGACCAGTCAGACGATTGAGTGCTTCCATAAGGGGCAAAGAGTCGCCAGCCACCGGCGTTCGCAGCATAAGGGCAGGCATACTACTCAAGCCAGCCACATGCCGGAAAAGCACCGTAAATATGCCGAGTGGACACCAGAGCGAATGCAAAGCTGGGCGGCAAAAATCGGACCTGAAACCGCAGCCGTCATCCAGCGCGTCCTTGCAACACGGCGTTATCCTGAACAGAGTTACCGAAGTTGTCAGGGCATCATCCGTTTAGCCAAAGGCTACGGTAATGACCGACTTGAAAACGCCTGTCGTCGTGCACTTTATGCAGACACCTGCACTTACCGGAGCATAGAGTCAATCCTGAAGCACAATCTCGATCAGCAACCGCTTCCGGAACTGGAGACAGAGACGTTGTTGCCTGATGAGCACGAGAACCTTCGGGGTTCAGACTACTTTAACTAACGACGACAGGAGAATAAAAATGTTAATGAACCCTACGATGGAAAAGCTTCAGGCTCTGAAGCTTACCGGTATGCTCGAAGCATTGGATGAGCAGCTTAAAAGTCCGGATATAGAGCAGCTGTCCTTTGATGAGCGGCTCGGCTTAATGATTGACCGTGAAGTGACCGCAAGGGATAACCGGCGTTTAAAAACAAGGCTTAAAAAAGCACGACTACGTCATGATGCCTGCATGGAAGACATAGACTATCGTCACCCCCGTGGTCTTAAACGAGACCAGATACAGCAGTTGTTATCCAGCCACTGGATACGGGAGCATCAGAACGTGATCATTACAGGGCCGACAGGTGTGGGAAAAACCTGGCTAGCCTGTGCAATGGCACAAAAGGCCTGCCGGGATGGGTACACAGTGCAGTACCTCAGGCTGCCGAGATTACTGCAAGATCTGAACTTGGCAAGGGCTGACGGTCGCTATGTGAAACTGATGACAGCACTGGCAAAAACTGACCTTCTTCTTTTAGACGACTGGGGTCTATCAACTCTGACAGAAAGCCAACGACGTGACCTGTTAGAAATAGTAGAAGACCGGCACAATGTAAAAAGCACCCTGGTCACCAGTCAGATGCCGGTAGATCACTGGCATGAATTGATCGGCGATCCAACACTGGCAGATGCCATTCTGGACAGGCTGATTCACAACGCTCACCGGGTGCCACTGAAGGGCGACTCCCTGCGCAAGAAACAGTCAAAACTGGCAAATTCAGAACTTACGTCCTAAGCTGCTATCCGATGCGTCGCTACGCTCCGAAGAGGGGTGGCCGGATACACTGGAACAGGTGGCCGGATGTTACCGGAATTGGTGGCCGAATGCGCTGGAATACCCAGTTACCCTTTTCTTTAAATGAGAACGAAAACTTACTCGCCAGAAACACTGAACTTTCACCAACCCTGAGGGAAACTCATTAGTCCCAAAGTTCACGAAACCAAAAGGCTGAAAGTTTGAAATAACTTAACCGTGGAACAGAATCAAAGCTGAAGGTTGATCTGAAATTACTGCCAGAAACACCAAACAAAAAAACTCTCAACACAAACAGAAGTTGCATATTGGCTCTGTGTAAAACTCGCAGCGCAGACAGAACCTTAAGATATAAACCTTTGTTTGACCTCAGGCACCTAACGCCTGGTTCAGCCGCGTGCCGAAGGCACGTCGGGTGAGCGAAGCGAACGAACTGCAACCATTTGTTATGTGCGTACTCTCCCCATGTGATACACACTCACATACTTGCCATTCCTGAATGCGTAGTCTGGTGATTCACCTTCTATGGTGAAACCATGCTTTTTATAGAGGCAAATAGCCGCTTCGTTATCAGTGAATACTGTGATTTCAATTCGTCTTAAATTTAACCAGTTATCGGCTAAGTTAGTTATCTCTGACAAGAGTTTTGAACCAACACCCTGGTTCTGGTGTGAATCTTTAACAGCCATACCAAAACTACCAACGTGTTTCCTGCGTGGATTTTGGTAAACCTCGAAACCAACCTGTGCAATGATCTCAGAATTCTGCTCGGCGACCAAACTGCAAAAACCTGTTGGTAGGTTTTCAAGCCTTGATTGCCATAACTGCATTGAAGAGTAAGGTAGCTGTAACGTACCAGATGAAGCAACCTTACCTTCGTAAATTCTTTTGATCTCAGGAATATCTGCTACTTCACTATGCCTGATAATTATTTCTGACACTTAATCACCTTTAGCTTCTTTTTTATAATCATGTAAAACTTCGACAACCTGTACTTGATATGATTTATACCATTCTTTCTGCCCGTAGCGTTGGGCAATTTGGTGTTTCTTATCATTTTTCCAAGCTTGAATTTGTTCTTTTGATTCCCAATATGATATTACAATCTCATAATCTCCTTCAGAACACGAATCAAACCCTTTGCAGCCATATTTTTCAAATGCAAGATTTCTCATTTCTCTGCTGTAGAGAAATAATCATTATCAAGTTTTTTATTTTTGCCTTAAAAATTACTGCATACCCGTCATTCACCACCCTATTCAGGAATAAATTTCTTGGTACGTTGAGCCCAAAATAAAAATGATCGTCGATTGCCTCTCCGATATTCCAACCATGTGTTTCTCCGTCCCGTTAACCGACAGCACATGAATCCCATCAAAGCACAGGAAAACCCATCTGCCCGTTGGGTTCTGGGCTGGTTTCTTCTTCATGTCCGGGAACGTTCGGCTCTGCCTTTTCAGTTCATAGCGGATTCGATGCTGAATTGCAGCATAGACCATAAGACAGAGTGTCATCACCATTAACAGGGCCTCAATACGCTCAGGTTTTTTGAGATACAGTGAAGACACCAGAAAATCAGGGCTCTTCAGGAAGCGAAAACCTCTCTCAACCTGCTGCTGGGATTTATACGTCCTCAGTAGTTCGCCAGCGTCAAGCCGGGCTGTATCTGTATCGTTGGTTGCCAGAACAAAACAACCCAACGATGCTTCTGCATCACGACGAGTCTGTACAGCAACCGCGCAGGAGCCTGTCACATAATATTCGGCTCTTTTACAGGTTGGCTGATCATTTTACAGCCTCCTGCCTGATTTTAAGATAGAGGTAATCAAGATCATTGTAGCCACAAGCTTTGTAGATAATCCGTTTGATGACTCCATTGAAAGCTTCAATCTTCGCGCTGGTTATACGATGATGGCAGTACGACAGCAAGCCCTCTCTTGCCCTGTCCAAGCCCTTAGCAAACCTCTTAAGTTCTGCAATTCCGGTTTCTTTTGCTAACTCTATCCATCTATCCAGAAACTTGCCGGCACACGCTTTGTACGTGTACGTCCATAGCTGTTTGAGCATGTCTTTCAGGATGTAAGCCTGATTGAGATCCTCGTTCATGCTCAAGAGCTCTTTCAGACTGCTTTCTCGCTTTGGAGTCAGGTTCTCAGGGTTCATGAACAGGTTGAACCGCTGACCCTTGATAAAGGGCTTGTTCTCTTCTTCAGCCTGACGCCACTCCCTGCGCCTTATCTGATCTATCACATCATTATAATTGGCAATAATGTGAAACTTGTCGTATACAATATCCGCATTGGGCAAGTGCTCTTTCACCGAAGCCTGATAGCTGCCACCACGGTCTATGCCAACACACTCGATGCTCGCTTTTTGCTCTTCAGTCAGGCTGCTCAAGAACTCATCCAGAGTCTCTTTTCGCTTGCCTTCACCAAGGAAGAGGGTTTCTCCTGAGTCGGCGTTAAGAACAACGGTAAGATACTGATGGCCTTTGCCAATGGATTTTTCGTCAATGAGCAGAGCGCGAATACCGTCACGCTTTGGAGCTGAAAGCATTCTCAGCAGCATCTCTTTATCCCAACGACGGGCAGTACCACCGGATATAGCAATGAATTCAGGCACCTTGTCGCAGGGCATATAGCGACATAAATGGCTGACGTGTCGTTTAAGGCGATCGGTTGCCTGAGCCTTGGGAGTTAAACCAGGAATAGTAACGGTTTCAATATTGTTGCAGTGTGAGCAGCGGCCCTGAAAAGCTGTGAAGAGAAGATTTACCTGTAGAACTCCCAGTGGTAAATCCTGGACACACCGATCTTTTGTCTTCATTTGTCCCATAGGGGTTTCACATTGACTGCATTTCTCGTGCTGAATTCGGCCATCCCTGCGGAGATAGACAAAAGCTTGTTTGACTTCCCAATCAATATCAATCTGCTCGATTACCCAGCCGGGAAATGCGAACATAGGACGTAGTGAGGGTGTTGTACACATGTCTGATCCTTCAGAAATTTTGATCTGTTCAAATCAATCTTTCCTGAAAGGCTATTTCTGTTGCAACCCCTCATTTTCCATCAGCCAACCTGTAAAAGCCCCTAATATTCATAGTGGTCGGGAACTGTCCCATCAGCAGGACGGCCTTTGGTTTTATAGCAGGGACTCTCGATGATCTCAGGTTCAGCCTGGCAGTATACGGACTGTTTTTGCCATAGCTTGAAAGCTTCCATGGCATCCGATTCGCAACAGAATGGCTTCTTGCCCAATTTCTCAAGTTCCTTGAATTCCTTCAGGGACTTTTTCTGCATACGCCTTGTCAGTGTCTTCTGTTCTGTTTTCTGGCTTTGATTATTTCGAAACAGTACCCAACGTTGTACGACACCTGCATAGTCAGACAGAGTTTCTACAGATTCGTAATGCTCAAACCCTTCAACCTCAACCATTGAGCGCAATGGCGCACTTTGAACCAGTTCTTTGGCTGCACCAATGTTGAGAGGAACTCTGGAGATAAACAACTGATCCTGCTGACTCAGTTCCTGAACGGTTTCAGCCACATACAATGCGGCATCACCGATGAAGTAACGGGCATTAAGTGCCGCTTTGAAGCTCTTTATATGCTCAGAAACCACTTGTTTGAAACTGGTCTTGTCCGTCACATTACCGCTGGCTGCTTTCATAAACATCGGAATGCCTGCCCGGTTTTCGGTCAGCAGGAGCAATATGGCCTGGTTCAGATCAGGACGATGATCTCGGCTGTAGCCCTTGCAAAGCCTGATGCAATTGAGGTCTTCGTCACTGACTTCCTCCTCGCTGTTATAACGGCCATCGACGTGAAATCCTGTGCCATCAAGGTTGAGTGCATCACATGGCAATTTGAGATGCGTAGCCACCTTGATAGCCAGCTCAAAATAGACTTTACTGACACCCAGTTCAAACAGTTCATCCAGTGCTCTTCCAAGAACTTTGTCGTTTATGTGCTCGGGCTCAATCCCCTCTCTGATCAGTTTATCGAGGGGTTTATTGGAGAAGAACTGAGGGAACATGTGGAGAGACTGCCCCGTAAAGCCGAGGCCATTGATAATCATCGCGACAACGGCCTCACCGTGGGAGATGTTCCATTCGTCAGATACTTTGGGCGCGCGCCTGTCGATATGGTCGGCAATGCCCAGCTCTTTGCACATTCCAGCCACTAGACCGAGATGATCCATGACCTGAGAGCGGTATTGAATAGGAGGCATAACAAGGCTTCTTGATATTTGCTTATCTGATAGATAGCAGGTATTAGAAAAATGTCATGTTGGGTGGTGAATGTCGGGCATACATATTCTATCCCTGATTTATAGAAGCACATAACGCCTGCTTCAGCCGCGTGCCGAAGGCACGTCGGGTGGAGGGGCGAAGCCCCGGAACGAACTGCAAGCATTTGTTATGTGCGTGGCTGAATTAAGCTGACCACTCTCTATTTTGTAAAACAACTCTATAGCCATCTATGTCTTCATAGGTTTTACCGGAAACACCCCAGTAATCGTTGTAGGGTTCCACTTCAATAAACCCTGCATTGATCATTTTCTGGCAACTATTTTGCCATCCTTCTGTGTCAGGTAAGTAAAAAACAAGCAGATTATCTTTTGTTGGAGCTTTACCAACCTTTGTGCCTACATGATGTGTAAACTCAAGGTGGTAGTTGTGATTTTTATGACCTATGATTGAACCATCAAAGCCGTTATGACCAACGAACTCCCCTAACAAGTCGAAACCAAGCCCATTAACATACATTTTGGTTATATCAGATAAGTTATCTGTTGGTCTGGCAACTCTCATTTTAGCTGTTTTAGATATCATTTTTTGACCATTGCTTCATTGCTTAAACTTCTGTTTTATAATCGTGTAAGATTTCAACAATTTGCACTTGATAGGATTTATACCATTTAGACTTCCCATTGATTTGAGCAAGTTTGTGTTTTTCATCATTTTTCCAAGCATGAATTTGTTCTTTTGATTCCCAATAGGAGATTGCTATTTCAAAATCACCTTCGGAACATGAATCAAATCCTTTGCAGCCATATTTTCCAAAGGCAAGATTTCTCATTTCTTCTGCTGTAGAAAAGTGCTCTTCGTCAAGATTTTTTATTTTTGCCTTAAAAATAACTGCAAACATACTCTCTCCTTGATTTATAGAAGCACATAACGCCTGGTTCAGCCGCGTGCCGAAGGCACGTCGGGTGAGCGAAGCGAACGAACTGCAACCATTTGTTAGCTGTTCCTTCCAAACTGTGAACTCGCGCATTTTTGCCCAATATTATCGACTCTGACCCATCCACATACTCTGAACTAAAAATGCCACAAGTTTTACAGACCATGAGTTTATTTGCCCCAGAAACAAACCCTGTTGCCTATTCTGGCGTTGCACGAAGGAAAGAAACTCTGAACCTGCTTGCCGACCACAAAATCAGGAGGTGGTGCGAATGGAATGAGCCAAAAACTCTTGATTCGATGGTCGGCATTGCACGCTGGAAAAAGCAATAAGCCTGATCGCCAGATTGCACAGAACCAAAGAAGTCTTTTGCTGATGAACGCTACCGCCTACCAGCAAAGATAAAACTTACAGTACATTCCTTTGCGCATCTAGGGCTGAAATGGATGAAAAATATACGACAGTTTCCAATCGCTAACTTTGTACGCAGAGAATACTGGTTTCAGGTCTTGATTTCGAGGGTTATATGAGATGACAACAGCCTTTTGCTGTAGAGGAAGAAAAGGTACTGAAGTTTAGGAACAGCTAACGCCTGGTTCAGCCGCGTGCCGAAGGCACGTCGGGTGAGCGAAGCGAACGAACTGCAACCATTTGGTACGCCCGGCATGGGCATGAACTTATGGGGTGAAAGTCCCCTGTGGGTAAACCAGCATCGGATCTGGAGCCGAATAAGCCCACCGATGATAACCACTAGCTTAAGGCAAGTGCAATCTCACGAGGGGTTGTGCGGAGGCAGTCTGACTGCAAAAGTGCGAGCCGACGGACAGAAATCGTATACAAGGCCGAGTCTCGTGGGCGAGTGAGCCAAGGATCACAAAGCCCTCTGGTTTGAGAGATACGGTAAATGCGGCGGTTGTGTACTGAAAGTTCATGCTCTTATCCGGGGAGGTCTGTTCAACATGCGATTGGTCAATCCCAGTTCTCAGCCACTGGTTACAACAGGCTCGGCGGACAGGGTTCATCACCCTGTTCGAGCAAACCCGATGACCACCAATAGCGCCTGCAGAAGTAATTCTGTGTGGTGATTGAACAGAAGTCAGCAGACGTCATAGTAGTTGTTCGACAGAAGTCGTTAATCCGATTGGAAGTCGTCAACGAAGGACTGAACACCGACGAAAAGAGGAGACTGATTCCCTCAACACAGTGCAGCCGTCCGGCGACTCACTGGAGTTGGCGAAAGAATCTTTAACCAGCTTTGAACCACGATCTACTGAGTTGCGCACTGGAACCTGCCAATTTGCTGAAAGCATGGAAACAAGTCAGAAGTAACAAAGGGGCTCCCGGAATAGATGGGATCACCATTAAAGCCTATCCTGACTTTGCCCGTCAGCACTGGCCTTCAGCGCGCCAAGCCTTACTCAATGGGACTTACAGACCATCTCCCGTCCTTCGGGCTGTTATAGAAAAGCCCGATGGTGGAGAACGGTTGCTGGGCATCCCGACAGTCATGGATCGAGTGATACAACAGGCCATTGTGCAGGTATTATCACCCATCTTTGATCCTGACTTCTCTCCCAGCAGCTTCGGTTACAGACCGGGAAGGTCTGCACAAGACGCTGTACAACAGGTTAATCGATACATTAAGCAGGGGCTGCATCAGGCGGTTGATGTTGATCTGAGTAAATTCTTTGATACGGTCAGCCATGATGTTCTTATGTCGAGAGTCTCTCGAAAGATTCACGACAAGCGTCTGTTGAAGCTGATTGGCCGCTACCTTCGTGCTGGCGTCATGGTTGATGGGCAATGCTACCCAACCCGGGTAGGTATGCCACAAGGCGGTCCACTTTCACCGCTGCTGTCGAATGTCCTTCTCGATGACCTGGACAAGGAACTGGAGTACCGGGGGCATTGCTTCGCACGCTACTGCGATGACTTTGTGATCCTCGTTGGCAGCCAGCGAGCCGGGGAGCGAGTGATGGAAAGCATCACACGTTACCTTGAGCGCAAGCTGAAACTGAGGATAAACCCGACAAAGAGCAAGGTGGTGAAAGCTACCGAAGCTGAGTTCCTGAGTTTTACCTTCACAGGGAAGCGAATCCGCTGGTCGGAGAAGAGTCTGAACCGCTTCAGGCGAAAAATCCTGAAACTCACCAGCCGAAGCTGGGGAGTATCGATGGAATATCGCTTGAAGAAGCTGGCCGAATATATCCGGGGCTGGATGGGTTATTTCAGGATAACCGAATATTACAGTCCTATACCGCGACTGGATCAATGGATACGTCGGCGGATTCGCTGTTGTTTTATCAAACAATGGCGAAAGCCGAAAACCCGTTACAGAAATTTGATCAGGTTAGGTGTTGATCACATCAAGGCCGCCTCGATTGCAGCCAGTAGCAAAGGGTATTACCGGCTAAGCAAAACCTATGCGGCACAGTTAGCATTAAACGACAGTTTTCTCAGTAAACTCGGGCTTGTTTCCCTGAAAGACTTGTGGATCAGGTTTCACCACCCTCGGTGAATCGCCCGGTGCGGACCCGCACGCCGGTGTGATGTGGGGGCTGGAGGTTAGAGACCTCCGGCTACCCGATTTATGTGGCGACTAGATTGCTATTACCAGAATTGATACCACGGCTTAACTACTGGAGGATTGGCAAACGAGAGAATGGCCTGAATATTTTTGATGGCGTTGTCTCTACCCTCTTTATCGTTATGATGAAAATATTTTTCAAAAAACACATCTTCAGCTTTGGCATCTTCTTCGTGATAGCCATAGTACCGGAGCCAGGCATCGGTAAAGTCAATAGCTTCTTCCTCTTTGAGGTGAATGAGGAAGTCATTAACAGCAATTTGATGCTTAATAACGGATCGCTCAAGAATAGCGCAGGTTTCTGCTTCATCGACGGTCTTTCTCTGAAGGATGGCAAGTTCTTCATTGAACGCTTCCTGAAGTTTGGTGTTAGCAGCCCAGCGGGTGTTATAGAGCATCTGGATAACAATGAAACGCTGACCGACGACCCCGGCAATCAAAGCACCGAGAATGGTAAACCCGCCAGCGATGAAAATTCCTGTGTAATTCATTTTTTGTACTCCTTTTTGGGTGGTTTTATCGGGATTCTTATCGGGGGAGCAATAATTCTAACGATTCAGGATTATTGGTTTCGTAGAATGTAAGCCACATAACGCCTGCTTCAGCCGCCGCCGTAAGGCGGTCGGGTGAGCGCAAGCGAACGAACTGGAAGCATTTGTTATACGAATCCCTCTTAACAGCTACGTACCCTCATTAACATTATCAAAATATTCCTACATTTTTTGGAACCATTAGTTCAAAAATGGTAACTACTAAAAAAGTGCAGCCAGGAATCTCTTTTAAACACTGCTCACTGATTTTACTGGGGTGTAGCCGACCCCTTTGAAAATTTACCTACGAATTCAGAGAAGTTACCCAAAATGTGAAGAAAAAAATTGTAAACCCTGTATTGCAAACTAGGATTCTATGTTCGCAATATAAATCATTAAACCGCTTAGGGGCGTTGATATCCATTATGCCTGTAAACTTAGACTGGAACCGTCATTCAGCACCTATATCAGGAATAAATCTCTTGGTACGGTCGACCAAGAATTGAAATGATGGTTAATTGCCTCTCCTGCAAGCCAACGACATGTTTTTCATGACCATCGACCAATAAAACATTAATTCCCTGAAAGCAAAAAAATACCCAGCGTGCAGTCGGATTCTGATAGGGCTTTCGCTTCATATCCGGAAAGAACCTACTCTGACGCTTTAATTCATGCCTGATTCGATGCTGTATCGCTGCGTAGACTAACAGGCAAAGCGTCATCACCATAAGCAACGCTTCTATACGTTCCGGCTTCTTTAAAAACAGCGAGGAGACCAGAAATTCAGGGCTTTTAAGAAACCGAAATCCACGCTCCACCGACTGCTGTGATTTATAAGTGCTCAACACTTCTGCTGAACTTAGCCGGCTCCTGTCCAGATCATTTGTTGCCAACACAAAGCACCCCAGGGAAGCCTCTGCTACTTTACGACAGTCAACGGATACCCAAGGATGACCGCTGACATAATACTCCACGCTATCTGGTTTGCTGTCTTTCTCCGGACGTCCCACTTTGGTATAGCATGGTTTTGTCGTAATTACAGGTTCTGCCTGACAATAATTGCTTTTTGATTGCCACTCATTGAACGCACGCAATGCGTCCGTTTCACACTTGAACGGTTTCTTCGCCAGCTTGCTGGTCAGTGCTTCCGCTTCTTTTTCTGACTTTTTCAACAGTTTTTTGAGCAGTGTTTTCTGTTCGCTTTTCCGAGCCTGTTCACTGCGAATCAGAACCCACCGTTGAGATACATCCGCATAGTCGGACAGTACTTCGCAGCTCTCATAACCTTCGGCATCTTCAACCGGTGTCATCGCACAAGAAGCGACACTGTCCACAAGCTCTCTTGCGGATTTTATTTTAGCCGGAACCCGGGTGATGAACTGTTGCTTTTGCTGATGCAATATCTGTACATTGTCTGTTGTATAAAGTGCAGCATCGCCGATCAGGTAACGATTATTCAGCGCCTCTTTGTAGCATTTCAAATGCTTGCTGATGACTTTTTTAAAATTAGTGTTGTCGTTTATATTGCCACTGGATGCGGCCATGAATACGGGAATACCCGCCTGATTTTCAGTCATTAGGAGCAGTATCGCCTGATTTAATTCAGGTCGGTGATCTCTGCTGTATCCACGACAGATTTTAATGCAGTTCAGATCTTCTTCATCGACTTCAGACTCACTGTTATAACGACCGTCCACATGAAAGCTGGTTGAATCAAGATTCAGAGCATTACACGGCAGTTTCAAGACATTAACGGCCTTGACAGCCAGTGATAAATAGACCTCACTTACACCCAGTTCAAAAATTTGATCCAAGGCTCTGCCGAGTACACTTTCGTTGATATGTTCCGGCTCTATACCCGGCCGAATAAGTTTATCCAGTGGTTTGTCGGCGTGAAACTCAGGGAACATGTGGAGTGTGCGAGCAGTGAAGCCCAGTCCGTTAAGCAGCATTGAGACAACGGTTTCTCCGAAGGAAATCTTTCTGGTTTCAGATTGGTTGGGAACCAGAGAATCCAAGAGGTTAGCGATCCCGAGCTCTTTGCACATACCGGCCACCAACCCCGTATGGTCGATGCGTTGAATGTGAAATTGATGAGGTTGCATGGCATATGCTCAGTCTGAAAATTTTTTACATTTTAGATGGTTTTAGGAAATTCTCAGATTAAGTGCTGAATGACGGCTGTAAACTTAGACTGGAAAGATACCTATTCTTCACCTGAGCATGCCAATGTTCGTTATCGAAGCTTTGCCCGTGCATCATACGGTGGTTGGGCTTATGTACTCTCAACAGATGCACACTACGTTCGGAGGTTAGCAAAGAATAATATAGTTCACATATTAACAGTTTATGGCTGGCAAAGTTAACTGACCTCCGGCATAGCCGGAGGCTTATCAGATTACGCCCTCTAAGGGCTTTTATTGCGCCCAAGGGCGCTTACCAGTCAAGATCATACTGATCTCTATTTCCATCATTCTTTTCTTGATCTCGGATATATGCCCGAACCACTTCTTCATCAAGTCCTACTGTTGAGACAAAGTAACCTCTTGCCCAAAAATGCTCTCCGTTAAAGTTACGCTGCTTGCCTTTGAAATTTTTCGCAATCTCTATTGCACACTTTCCTTTCAGATATCCAACGACATGAGATACCGGATATTTGGGTGGAATACTGATGCACATGTGAACATGATCAGACATCAAATGCCCTTCGAGAATTTTGCAGCCTTTCCTTCTGGCAAGCTCATGAAATATTTCTCCGAGAAACTTTCTCAAATTCCCATAGATTACCTTTCGTCTTCTCTTTGGGATAAAGAGGCTCTTCCTCAATTTGAGTGGGTGATTTATTATATTCTGAAGCACTCAATGCAAGGATGCACCGATGCGTGATAAGCAACTCTATTCTCAAATACTGGGTATTGAGTCTCCTTGGTTCGTTTCTGAAGTTGAATTGTCATTACAGGATCAACAGGTTCGGGTATTCATTGAACACAATGGTAAAAAGGCCTGCAAATGCAGTGTTTGCGATAAGCCCTGCTCTGGCTACGACCACATCACTCAGAAGTGGCGTCATCTGGATACCTGTCAGTTTCAGACTATTCTAGTTGCCAGGGTTCCACGGACCCAGTGCCCTGAGCATAAGGTGTTAGCCATCAATGTGCCCTGGGCTGAATCTGACTCTCGATATACAGCTCTGTTTGAAGCCCTTGTTATTGACTGGCTAAAGGAGGCAACTACGAAGGCAGTTGCACGACAAATGAAGCTTGGTTGGAATGCCATAGACGGTATTCAGCAGCGTGCAGTGAAGAGAGGACTGGCTCGTCGTGATGCTAAGCCACCAAAACGAATCGCTGTTGATGAAACCTCATTTCAAAAGCATCATGAATACGTCACAGTGGTCACTGACCACGACCAAGGCGTTGTTATTCACGTTTCTGATGACCGTAAAAGTGACAGTCTCAACGAGTACTTTGACACACTGCCCTATGACCATAAAGAGGGGATCGAATGCGTGACGATGGACATGTCCAAGGCTTACATCAAGTCAGTCAGTGAGAATGTTCCAGACGCAGATCAGAAGATTGCATTTGATAAGTTTCACGTTGCTCAGTCTCTGGGTAAAGCTGTCAACAAGGTTCGGATAGAAGAGAACAAAGCCCTTGTAAACCAAGGTGTAGAGCTGCTTAAGGGGACTCGCTACGACTGGCTGACTAACCCTGAAAACATGTCTGAAGAGCAGTGGGATAACTTCGAACCACTGAGAAACTCGACACTTAAAACAGCTCGCGCCTGGGCCATCCGGCAAATGGCAATGAGCTTATGGAATTACAAGTCCAGAGCTTGGGCAATCAAGGCCTGGAAGAGGTGGCTATGCTGGGCGCAGAGATGTCGGCTTGAGCCCATAAAAGAAGTTGCCAGAACGGTCAAAGAGCACTTGTGGGGTATCATCAACGCTATTGTCCTTGAGGCTAATAACGGTCGAGCAGAGGGAGTGAACAGCAAGATTCAGAGTTTGAAGAATCGGGCTTGTGGCTTTCGAAACCGTGAAAGATATAAGACAGCGATCTACTTTCATCTTGGAGGCTTGGACTTGTACCCCACTGGCGTACGTCGTTGAAAACTACCCACTTAAAACAGGGAAGAACCGATAAAGACAATATGGTACTTACAATCCCAACGCGTATGAGCCAAACTCTTGTAGTCTCTCATTGGTTTTACCTTCAATTTTCTTGGTCGGAAACTGAAGGTTAGCTACTGTCGCTACGGTTAAACCTATGAGAGTCTCCCCGGCATAGCCGGGGGTTTATCAGTGTTAATTATAATGCTGGAATTTTTGCTGACGCCCCACTACCAGTATTATTAACATGTGAAGAAATTGAAGATTTCAGAGAAAGTAGTGGACCTTATTTTGATATGCCGGTAATCGATGAAGAGGAGGATGAGTAGCTGATACGTCACCCTCGCAAATACAAGTTTTTAAGTTTCAATAGACTTTATAGGATAGGGAGATCCTATGTTTTCTGGTTACTGAAATGGATGTTTGTATTTCAATTGTGCTAGTTGTTTAGACTCTATTCGTATAACGCCCAAATCAGCCGCCGCCGAAGGCGGTCGGCTGGATTTTTTTGTTAAGCGCCCTTACTTTCCGTCATCCCAGCTGTTGAGATAATCTGCCAAAACATCACCATGGCAGCTAGCAGGCTTACAAAAACAGCCAAGCCTTTTTCCTGTTAAGGAGTAGACTTCTTCTTTTTTTAAATGAGGAAATTTATCAAAGTCAAAGTCGTATTTGAACTTTCGTATAACCTCATCTCTATCGTCACCGTCTTCATACATAGAATGAGGGTTTCCCCATTTTGAACCTCTTCCAATGTACTCGTAATCAACAGTGCTATTAGTTCCGTTGTACTTTTTATCTTGTTTTATATTGACAACGCGTGTGATGGCGATTTTAACTTTTCTAAGTGGGATTTTTTCCTCGTTGAGAACCTTCACTTCTTCTGTAAATTCCTCACCGTCATCAAATACTATTGCATGAGTGATTGAATGGCTTTGCCAGTCATGGGTTTCTATGAGGTCAACATTGTTAAGATGTTCTTCATTTGTTTTTTTAATAAAACCGTGATGATCACAAATAGTTACTATAGAGTATGACTGCAAGTTTGAGAGTATGCGCAACACCTTTCTCTCAAACTTAGGAAAGCACTTGAAAAGCTCTGGATATAGAATTAAAACATGATTCATATTAAAACAAATGCTTTACTTTGAGGTCAATGTCAGAATGCTCATTTAGGTATTCAACAACTAAGCGTCGATGACAAAAATGTGGCTCGTGTTCGCTACAGAGCAAACAACCATTTTTTAAAATATTCTTGTTAATGTTTTTTTCTATATTTCTTTGTGACATTAAATTCAAAAAGCTATCTTCATAGGACTGCCATGTAATTTCTTGCTTTTTATAGGCGTTGAGTATTTCCTTAGTTGGAGCAAGCTCAGGTGCATGGTGATATTCAGCATTACAAAGCTCTCTAAGGAAAAACTTTAAGTCATCTCTTTTAGCAAATCCAGCAAGCTGTGAAACATTGTTTAATCTTACATCAATCAATGTTTCAACTTTTGATGCCTTTAGAAAATTGAAAAATAATTCTGCATTTTTCTTTGTAAAACCAATAGTATAAATATCCATGAGCACTCCATTTAAAAAATAGTTGCTACTATTTTATAACAACTTCCTTCAAAATTCTCCCCAAGACTAATGCATAATATCCCATTTGTTTCTTGACCACTGGCTAGGATAGAGTCAAAGTTTGGGTCAGTTACAGCTAATTCATAACCAATACCATTGTACTCAAATGAAGCACGACGCTTTTCATATTGATTCTTGAAGAGATTCAGGTTGTCCACTTCGACCAGATAAAGCGACTGCTCTATTTCTACCTCGCCATTTTGTATAAACTGAAATGGTACGCTACTACCTTCACCCCATAAATCATATGGATGATCTAGAAAATTCTGAAGCTCATCTTCCGTTATTCTGTATCTTTGTTGCCAAACCCCATCCCCAACTAAATAGTTTTCCGGTTGATTTTCAAGCGGAACATGTTGGCTTAAATATATTTCAACTTTTTGAAGAGGTCTGACATTGTTATAAGTTCCGTGAGGGTTTTGGTATCTTACTTGTGCATGCGATAGCTCTGCTCCACTTGGATTAGATACTGGACGAACCCAATTACCTGTTCTTATGCATTTTCCAGCTACACAATGTTGCGAATGCTTATAAGAGTTTGCTAACACAACGATAGTTTTATTTACCATTTTTACTCCGATGGTGAATTTTTGAAGCGCTTAACGCCTTTATCAGCCGCCGCCGAAGGCGGTCGGGTGGATGAAATTGTTAGGCGCATGGCACAGACTAAGGAGAAGAGAATGTACGTCAGATCACCTGCAACCGGAAAGCTGTTGCCTACTGTAGTGAAGTTTCACAGTCAGATTCGCAGATTCTTTTTTATGCCCTATCTGCGAGTCGGCTATATAGCTGGCGGAGTTGGTGGGACAAAGTTCTATGAACATTGGATGTATCCCTCAGAACTGGTCAGAGGAGAAACTAACTTTAGCGCCTAACGCTTGAGTTAAGCCGACCGCCGTAGGCGGATCGGTTTGAACGAATTGTTATGTTGACGATTTGCACAGGAGTAGAAAGTTGCAAAGCGAGATATTGAAGCCGGTACTGAGATACCTTGTCCAGTGCGAAAAATTAGCGCCATCGCTGACACCGATACAGATTGGAATTTTGTTGGTATTGATGCACGAAGACAGACCAATGGATTATATGGAAATTGCCAGCGAGCTACGGATCACAAGAAGTATGACCTGCAAGAATGCAAAGTTCATGCTGGCTAAAAATGGACAAGATATAATCCAGCGGAAGGATTATAAAATCTCACTGACTGACAAAGGAAAGCTGTACTGTAACAGCTTGGTCACAAACACTACCCACTTTCTTACTAAGGAGTTGGGTAAGTCAACATAACGCCTGGTTCAGCCGCGTGCCGAAGGCACGTCGGGTGAGCGAAGCGAACGAACTGCAACCATTTGTTATGTGGCGGTAACTCTTTTGCTTGATTTTAGTTGCTAGCTTTTTCCGACACACGACAGTGAATAGGAATTTTCTTTAACTTCAGTTAATGCGCTGATAACCCGACTTACGAGTACATTTGTATATGATTATTGCAGCAGTTGTCACTAAAAGAACACCACCACCAATTTGGCCAAAAATTATGCCAAATTGACTATTATGGTCTTGGTCACTATTCCGACAATCAGGCAAGCAATTAATCGGTTGACATCCAGTGTTAGTATCTAAAGCAGGAAATTCAGAATAAACTGTGCTGTTTACACTGCATGTGTCACAACTAACTGAGCAGTAATTTTGGCGATCATTCATCTTTATAGAGTAGTTACAAGTTTCCGATGTAACTGGGTTAAAACATAAGCCGCTGGCAGATGCATAACTATCTGCTTCACTTAATTCGCATGAGATAAAATTTGTTATATTACATCCATACAACTGGTCATTAGGCTCTAATGCAGTTATTTTATTTATACAAGTATCATAACCACATATACTAAAACATCGAATGTTATCAGGTGAGCACTCTGCGTATTGAAGCTGAAACTTAATCATAGTTGCGTTACAAGACGGACACTCGATACTATCTGATGGCTTGAATAAACTGGATGTTGCAGAAAAATTACAATGTTCTTTTGTGTTAATATTAATGCACCTTCCTTTACCGATGCACACACCTGATTCATAGCAATTGCATTCTGTAATAACTCTGTCTACACAATCATGAAATTGATACTTCACGCCGTCACAGGCATTGGAGCCCAAGATAAAGGATGCATTTCTGTTGTCAGACTGAACAGGGCTCCCAAAAAACACAACAAGATACAAGAAAGATAGGAATCGAAATTTCATGATATAGCTCAAGTAATGTGACCCAGCAGAAAACACACCTGAGTATAGTCATCAATCATGAAAGTCAGGAAAGCAACATAACGCCTTTATCAGCCGCCGACGAAGGAGGTCGGCTGGATGAAATTGTTAGGTGCAGGAGCTTGACTATGAATACTAAATTTTCTGAGTTCATACGGAACGCAAGCCCAGAGGAAAAGAAGCGAGTGTTTATGAAAGTGATGGACGATGTGAGCAAAGCACAACAGGCCGTGATTGATAAAGCACATAGGCTCGATGTTAAAGACCAGCAATGCGGTTGCTATTACTGCTGTGAAATTTTCAACGGTAATACAATCACTGAATTTGTTGACGGTAGTAAAACTGCTATCTGTCCGTTATGTGGAGTTGACTCAGTAATCATCAAAGTGACTGATAAAAACGAGTTGAAAGAACTGAATACTAAATGGTTTGGTAGCACCTAACGCCAACTTCAGCCGCGTGCCGTAGGCACGTCGGGTGGAGGGGCGAAGCCCCGGAACGAACTGGAAGTTTTTGTTATACGCGTGCTTCCAATATTTCTACAATGCTTAATTGATTTGCTTTTTCTGCAACTTGTAATGCGGTCAAGTTCCAGCAATTGGTCATATTGAGATTTGCACCATTTTCAATAAGCCAGAGTAGTACCTCTTCACTACCATTTCTTGCAGCTATATGTATCGGATAGTCATCAAGATCATCTGGTGTATTTATTTTTTCTACAATTTCATGAGCTGCCATTTTTTTTGTTAGATATATTATTTGCTCTATATCATTATATTTTGATGCTTTAGATATAAAGTCATGAATATTTCCATTATCGTAACTTATCAAATTGTTATTGTTTCCAGAAAAAATGCTACGAAATGAAGGATATTGATTTAATTGTTTTGTGATTTCGATGTCGTCAGTGAGTGACTGAAATCTAAATTTTATGTATCTGGCAATTTGCTTTTCAATATCGCCATCAGCACTTTGTATCGCTTTAGCCCAGAGTCCATTTCTAATGTATCCAGATGCCATCTCAGAGAAAATTTGAGAATATATTTTTTCCTCCACTTTTCTACCAAGGGCTTTAGTTAATTTATATTTGCCAATTATTTTTTTCATTGAGCCATCTTATCTTATTAGATGAAAGAATAAATTTTTGTGAAAAATAATAGCAAATATCTAGTTTTTTTCATTTCTAAAGATATTGTACGAGCGTATAACGCCTGGTTCAGCCGCGTGCCGAAGGCACGTCGGGTGAGCGAAGCGAACGAACTGCAACCATTTGTTAGCTGTTCCTTCCAAACTGTGAACTCTCGCATTTTTGCCCAATATTATCGACTCTGACCCCAGCCACATACTCTGAACTAAAAATGCCACAAGTTTCACAGACCTTGAGTTTATTTGCCCCAGATACAAACCCTGTTGCCTATTCTGGCGTTGCACGAAGGAAAGAAACTCTGAACCTGCTTGCCGACCACTAACTCAGGAGGTGATGCGAATGGAATGAGCCAAAAACTCTTGATTCGATGGTCGGCATTGCACGCTGGAAAAAGTAATAAACCTGATCGCCAGATTGCACAGAACCAAAGAAGTCTTTTGCTGATGAACGCTACCGCCTACCAGCAAAGATAAAACTTAAAGTACATTCCTTTACGCATTTAGGGCTGACATGGATGAAAAATATACGACAGTTCCCAATCGCAAACTTTGTACGCAGAGAATACTGGTTTCAGGTGTTGATTTTGAGGGTTATATGAAATGAAAACAGCCTCTTGCAGTTGAGGAAGAAAAGGTACTGAAGTTTAGGAACAGCTAACGCCTGGTTCAGCCGCGTGCCCAAGGCACGTCGGGTGAGCGAAGCGAACGAACTGCAACCATTTGTTAGAGTTCGCCCTCGGTTAATTGTCTTCAAATTTGGCTTTTAATCTCAAGTACATTTCATACTCTTTCTTTTCATTTGATTTTCTCTGAAACTCATCATATTGAGAGCGTAGAGGATCATCAAAATCCATGAAGTCAGGAGTTTTTACCAGCATCCATTGCTCAGATATTTTTCTCCAAAATTCAGCTGCCTCTAAAACAATTTTCTTTTCAGTCAGATCTTGATCTGAATAGTACTTTTCTGTATCAACATAAGGTAATACATTTTTCGCATTTGGATGCCACCAACTACTGTAACAATCGCCAAACTTGCTATAAGCATCACAAAGAGGTTTTATGAACTTTCTATGCATCCCCTTATCTAAAGTGAATGCGTGAATTTTGAAAGCTGCAACAAGCTCAGGATTTTTACCAATGACATATCTTAAAAGCATGGAACCAGTTTGGTCTATTGGACTGGATTGATACCAAGATTGCTTTTTTCTTGAAATATCAAACCATACAGCACCGTTATCATGATTCTTCAAATCAAAATCAATAATATCGATTTCAGCTACGTTGCAACTCTTCCAAATCTTATAAATTCTATTCCACTCTCTCATTATTAATCCTGATAAACGTATATTAGATACGAAATTATAGCAATATACTCGTAGAACTCTAACGCCTGGTTCAGCCGCGTGCCGAAGGCACGTCGGGTGAGCGAAGCGAACGAACTGCAACCATTTGTTAGGTGATCAATACTCCTGAATCTCTTCCCAGCTCAATTCACCTTTTTGTACAGGCTCAATATTTGAGTAGAACGACCACATTATTTTTAGTTTGTTTCTTAAACCATATTCGTAGATTTCATCATTCACTTCGTACTCGATACAGGTCCAATCATCATCAAACAACTGATATTCTTCACCAAGATAAATCTTGTCAATACCTTCTATGTAAAGACCTGAATTCGTATCATAAGTGCATAACCTCTGTAACCAGAGGATTGTTTCAGAACCTTTGAAGTGAATCAGAACTCAGGGGTATTCTGTAAAGCAACCAAACCATACAGAGGAAGCCAAGGATGGCCTATACACACCTGAGCTCTGAAGAGAGATATTATATCGAAACTGAACTCAAAAATGGGACTTCACAAAACAAAATTGCTAAAAAGCTTGGCCGTTCACAGCCTACCGTGTCGCGAGAAGTAAACCGCAATAAAGGGCAAAGAGGGTACAGGCACCAACAGGCTAATCGCACAGCTCGGCAGCGGCACAAAGATAAGCCAAAAGCTATTAAGCTGACAGACGACATTAAACAACGTATTTCAAACGATATCCGTTCAGATTGGAGTCCTGAACAAGTGGCTGGAAGGCTTGAAAAGGACGGTGTAATCAAGCTGCATCATGAGACGATTTATCAATTTGTAGCGGATGATAAACGGCGCGGAGGCTCGCTCTATAAGCACTTGAGGCACCAGAAAAAAACTTATCGAAAGCGATACGGTTCAGCTCATAACCGAACCGGTATACCAAATCGGGTTGGCATTGAAGAACGCCCCGAAGTGGTCAACAACAGAGAGCGAGTTGGTGACTGGGAAGCTGATACTGTAATAGGTAAAAATCATAAAGGAGCCATCGCTACATTAGATGAACGAAAAACCAAGCTTCGCCTTGCTGTCCCTCTACCAGGCAAGAAGGCAAAAGCGGTTAAACAGGGAATAATTGACGTACTCAAGCCTCTGAAAAGGTTTGTAAAGACAATAACATACGACAATGGAAAGGAGTTTGTTCAGCATGAATCAATTGCCAAAGCTTTAAAATGTGACAGCTACTTTGCTGCCCCCTACCATTCTTGGGAAAGAGGCCAGAATGAGAATGCTAATGGTTTGCTAAGGCAGTATTTCCCCAAGTCGATGGAGCTTAATGGCGTGACAGAAAAAGATGTCATCATTGCAGTGGATAAGCTGAACAACAGGCCAAGAAAGTGCCTGGGCTACAAGACTCCTTATGAGGCATTTAAAGAGTCAACTGGAATAGATGCAAGAAAAGTCATGGGTTATGCACTTATGACTTGAATTCAGGCAGAATCAAAAGCTTGAGAAGCAGAATAAACCAGAGATTTTATGCCCCAGAGACAGACGCTGGTGTTTGCGCTGGCGTTGCACGAGGGAAAAAAACACTGAAACCGCTTGCCGACCACAAGCTCAGGAGGTGATGCGAATGGAATGAGCCAAAAACTCTTGATTCGATGGTCGGCATTGCACGCTGGAAAGTGCACCGCCCTCTCTCGCCAGCTTGTACTGAACCTGACTTGCTGAGTTTTTCTGCTTTGCTGAAAGCAGCTCAGAACCAAAAAACTTGACGACAAGAACACAGTAACGGATGAAAACCATTAACTGAACTCTGGCTACAGCTAACGCCTGGTTCAGCCGCGTGCCGAAGGCACGTCGGGTGAGCGAAGCGAACGAACTGCAACCATTTGTTAGGCTGAAACACAGAACCATCTAAGTTTGCTTGTGCAGCTAATAATAACAATTATTTCGAACCATCCGTTAGATTTTATATTCTTATACTCTACATTGAGGGGTGATTTTCAAATTAGTCATCGGTTACGGAATAAAATACGTACATCTTTTGGTGGCTTGTTTGGCTTTTCAGAATATTCTTTTCTAATGCTCAAAACACGTTTCCAGATTAGTTCATATTCTGTAGTAGCTTTTATTTTTCCACTTGCTGCACTTATAAAATGTTCCTGCTCTTCAGTAACTGGTTGCAACGATCCGTTCATTAAAGCTTCCATCCATGCGCCATATTTTTGTAAAACATTTCGTTCTCTGACTGTTAGAAGCCATCCAATTGAAGCAATATCGGATAAAGATTTCCCTATAAACTTTATATGCTGTTCTCTTTTAGATTTATCCATCAAAAAATGCAAGCCTGTAAGAACTGCTTTGTTTGGTTATAGTTTGACTTTTGAATAGAGCCTAACGCCTGGTTCAGCCGCGTGCCGAAGGCACGTCGGGTGAGCGAAGCGAACGAACTGCAACCATTTGTTATGTGCTAAATGTGATACTTGATTAAGGATTCTTTGAAAGCTGCAACTCTATGCTTTTTATCTTTTGTGTGAAAGAACCCTTCATCTGAGAATGAAAGACCCATTCTCTCTGCGATTTCATTACCTGCTTGGAGGTTTTCTTTATATTTTTTATCGATTTTTCGATAATGACTGATGTGCTGCGTTACCTTTTTTATTGTCGGTACTTCTTTGTAAGATGGAAAATAACCAAAAATATAATGGAACAGAACCAATAATCCAAGAGCCAACGAGGAGCTGTATTGTTCTATCACTGCTGCAAACAAAATCATAGGGCAGAATATTACAATTGACAGAACAGCAGATGCAGGGTTAAGGCTGAAGAAGTAACAACCCCAATTGCTCTCTACTTTCTTGTGTTCTGATTTTGTCTGATCAAATCGAACTAGAAATTCTTGCAGATGCTTATAATTTATCTTTTCCAATTGATGCACATTACTCTCTTAGGCACATAACGCCAAAATCAGGTGCGCCGTAGGCGTCACCTGGATTTTTTTGTTAGCTGCGTTCTCCAATTTTTTTGGATAGAATCTTTATCCATCATGTGGAAAAGCCATTCTCTTCCATGTTTCTTTTTTTCAAAGATATTTAGGTCAACCAACCCATTTAGTACAGTTGCGGCAGTATTATATGAGCAACCAAGATTTTCTTTAACACTTGATGCAGTAAAAGCACTAGCCATACCACTTTTTGCCACCTGAAAAACCACTTTTTGTTTTTCTGATAGCTTTTTATAGAAACCTGAAGACCAAATCCATTGATTGAAACTTTCAATATCATCCAAGGATTTTTTATATGCATCCTTGAATTTGTTGATTGCTCTATGAATAATCCCACATTGATATTCAATAAAATATGTTAAATCCATACCGTCAGTTTCAGTATATAAATATGACTTTCCATATTTTACAGGAGCAGCTTTTAACAGAACGCTTATAGCAATATACCGAAATGCCGCATAATCATTTTTAAACATAAACCAGTAAAACAATGATCTTGCAACTCTTCCATTTCCATCCCGAAATGGATGTTCAAAACCTATTGCAAAGTGTAATGCAACAGCCTTAACTAGCGGGTGAAGATAATCAGAACTATCTGCATCATCATGGCATTGATTTATCCAATGGCATAATAATTTAAAGCGCTTCCGCAAACCTTCATGAGATGGCGGGGTATGAACAGTTTCGCCATCACTATCTACAACTACGACATCATCAGTTTTTCTAAATACACCTGGCGTATATTTATCGTCATCAATGTCACTAACACCAAACCTGTGCATGTCACATATCAAATCTATAGTCAGAGGCTTATCCCTATTTTCCCATGCAAATTTCATCATTATATAATTCCCAAGAATCATTTTCTCATCGGAAGTTCTTGGTTTTCTCTTTCTCTTGAGCATGTCTTTTGCTACAAGAGTGGTTGTAGCGGCTCCTTCTAACTGACTACTACTAATAGCTTCATCTTCAATAAGGTCATTAAGAAGATATTCAAAATGTTGCTCTTCTCCGATTTTGCTACTCATCCACTCCAATGCCGCTGTAGTTGCATTGCGATCAGTATGTGAGATAGTTTTTTGAATTGAAGGAGTCAGCATGAGGTTGCATAGCCCTGTTGGCTCACCTATTGGCAACAAGTTCACATACTGACTATTTCTAGACAGCTTTGTTAAAGACCAAGCAATCCTGACATCTAAATCTTTTTCGACCCTGTATCTGAACTCATCGAATGGCAAATAGCGACCTTTACCATCCAGTGGTTTGTAATAGCTAAGATAGTCTCCGAATTTTTCTGGACTATTTTCAGATATTTCCTCGAATACACTTGGGTTTAGCGCATTAGTTGGTGGTGCCTTGAACATTATTTATCTCAAAAAAGTATAATATTGAGATATATTAGCTCAATATTTCTATCATGTCTCAATTTTCTTTGGTTTTGAGATATGCTGGTAGCAGCTAACGCCTGGTTCAGCCGCGTGCCGAAGGCACGTCGGGTGAGCGAAGCGAACGAACTGCAACCATTTGGTACGCCCGGCATGGGCATGAACTTATGGGGTGAAAGTCCCCTGTGGGTAAACCAGCATCGGATCTGGAGCCGAATAAGCCCACCGATGATAACCACTAGCTTAAGGCAAGTGCAATCTCACGAGGGGTTGTGCGGAGGCAGTCTGACTGCAAAAGTGCGAGCCGACGGACAGAAATCGTATACAAGGCCGAGTCTCGTGGGCGAGTGAGCCAAGGATCACAAAGCCCTCTGGTTTGAGAGATACGGTAAATGCGGCGGTTGTGTACTGAAAGTTCATGCTCTTATCCGGGGAGGTCTGTTCAACATGCGATTGGTCAATCCCAGTTCTCAGCCACTGGTTACAACAGGCTCGGCGGACAGGGTTCATCACCCTGTTCGAGCAAACCCGATGACCACCAATAGCGCCTGCAGAAGTAATTCTGTGTGGTGATTGAACAGAAGTCAGCAGACGTCATAGTAGTTGTTCGACAGAAGTCGTTAATCCGATTGGAAGTCGTCAACGAAGGACTGAACACCGACGAAAAGAGGAGACTGATTCCCTCAACACAGTGCAGCCGTCCGGCGACTCACTGGAGTTGGCGAAAGAATCTTTAACCAGCTTTGAACCACGATCTACTGAGTTGCGCACTGGAACCTGCCAATTTGCTGAAAGCATGGAAACAAGTCAGAAGTAACAAAGGGGCTCCCGGAATAGATGGGATCACCATTAAAGCCTATCCTGACTTTGCCCGTCAGCACTGGCCTTCAGCGCGCCAAGCCTTACTCAATGGGACTTACAGACCATCTCCCGTCCTTCGGGCTGTTATAGAAAAGCCCGATGGTGGAGAACGGTTGCTGGGCATCCCGACAGTCATGGATCGAGTGATACAACAGGCCATTGTGCAGGTATTATCACCCATCTTTGATCCTGACTTCTCTCCCAGCAGCTTCGGTTACAGACCGGGAAGGTCTGCACAAGACGCTGTACAACAGGTTAATCGATACATTAAGCAGGGGCTGCATCAGGCGGTTGATGTTGATCTGAGTAAATTCTTTGATACGGTCAGCCATGATGTTCTTATGTCGAGAGTCTCTCGAAAGATTCACGACAAGCGTCTGTTGAAGCTGATTGGCCGCTACCTTCGTGCTGGCGTCATGGTTGATGGGCAATGCTACCCAACCCGGGTAGGTATGCCACAAGGCGGTCCACTTTCACCGCTGCTGTCGAATGTCCTTCTCGATGACCTGGACAAGGAACTGGAGTACCGGGGGCATTGCTTCGCACGCTACTGCGATGACTTTGTGATCCTCGTTGGCAGCCAGCGAGCCGGGGAGCGAGTGATGGAAAGCATCACACGTTACCTTGAGCGCAAGCTGAAACTGAGGATAAACCCGACAAAGAGCAAGGTGGTGAAAGCTACCGAAGCTGAGTTCCTGAGTTTTACCTTCACAGGGAAGCGAATCCGCTGGTCGGAGAAGAGTCTGAACCGCTTCAGGCGAAAAATCCTGAAACTCACCAGCCGAAGCTGGGGAGTATCGATGGAATATCGCTTGAAGAAGCTGGCCGAATATATCCGGGGCTGGATGGGTTATTTCAGGATAACCGAATATTACAGTCCTATACCGCGACTGGATCAATGGATACGTCGGCGGATTCGCTGTTGTTTTATCAAACAATGGCGAAAGCCGAAAACCCGTTACAGAAATTTGATCAGGTTAGGTGTTGATCACATCAAGGCCGCCTCGATTGCAGCCAGTAGCAAAGGGTATTACCGGCTAAGCAAAACCTATGCGGCACAGTTAGCATTAAACGACAGTTTTCTCAGTAAACTCGGGCTTGTTTCCCTGAAAGACTTGTGGATCAGGTTTCACCACCCTCGGTGAATCGCCCGGTGCGGACCCGCACGCCGGTGTGATGTGGGGGCTGGAGGTTAGAGACCTCCGGCTACCCGATTTATGCGCGTTCTATGTTGCTATCAATATCTTTGCTTTTGATAAAGATTAGAAATTCACAAAGTGATTCTATATCAAATGCTTTAGAAGCAAAGTCCAGTTTGAATGAACTCCCATCAGTTTTAAGAAATGTTAAGCGAGAAGAAACTTGATCCTGAATAAGCCCATTCCCTGATGATAATTTCTCAAGAGTATTAGCTTTTTGACCTAAGTTTATTTCTTTAACAGTATTAACTGGAATTTTAATGTTTAGCTTTCCCCAACCACTTTTTCCACAAACTGCAAGAACGTCATTCTTTAAGCTCAATTTATATGAAGAAAGAGATTTTGTTAACCAGTTTATGTATCCAAATCCACCTATGAATATAAATGACACTCCAAACAGCAAAGCAATTTTCTTTATTTCTTCTTCTCCAATGGCAGTTAGCGTCTGTAATAACCACATCATACCGCCTGTAAAAAATATGAAATAGAATGGTATTGCAACAAGAGTTAATGGTAACCATCCCAAGAATGACTTAAGGATTTTTTTCTTTGTGTTGATTTTTACTTCCATTCTTTTCCTCAATGTTGAGCGCATAACGCCTGGTTCAGCCGCGTGCCGAAGGCACGTCGGGTGAGCGAAGCGAACGAACTGCAACCATTTGGTACGCCCGGCATGGGCATGAACTTATGGGGTGAAAGTCCCCTGTGGGTAAACCAGCATCGGATCTGGAGCCGAATAAGCCCACCGATGATAACCACTAGCTTAAGGCAAGTGCAATCTCACGAGGGGTTGTGCGGAGGCAGTCTGACTGCAAAAGTGCGAGCCGACGGACAGAAATCGTATACAAGGCCGAGTCTCGTGGGCGAGTGAGCCAAGGATCACAAAGCCCTCTGGTTTGAGAGATACGGTAAATGCGGCGGTTGTGTACTGAAAGTTCATGCTCTTATCCGGGGAGGTCTGTTCAACATGCGATTGGTCAATCCCAGTTCTCAGCCACTGGTTACAACAGGCTCGGCGGACAGGGTTCATCACCCTGTTCGAGCAAACCCGATGACCACCAATAGCGCCTGCAGAAGTAATTCTGTGTGGTGATTGAACAGAAGTCAGCAGACGTCATAGTAGTTGTTCGACAGAAGTCGTTAATCCGATTGGAAGTCGTCAACGAAGGACTGAACACCGACGAAAAGAGGAGACTGATTCCCTCAACACAGTGCAGCCGTCCGGCGACTCACTGGAGTTGGCGAAAGAATCTTTAACCAGCTTTGAACCACGATCTACTGAGTTGCGCACTGGAACCTGCCAATTTGCTGAAAGCATGGAAACAAGTCAGAAGTAACAAAGGGGCTCCCGGAATAGATGGGATCACCATTAAAGCCTATCCTGACTTTGCCCGTCAGCACTGGCCTTCAGCGCGCCAAGCCTTACTCAATGGGACTTACAGACCATCTCCCGTCCTTCGGGCTGTTATAGAAAAGCCCGATGGTGGAGAACGGTTGCTGGGCATCCCGACAGTCATGGATCGAGTGATACAACAGGCCATTGTGCAGGTATTATCACCCATCTTTGATCCTGACTTCTCTCCCAGCAGCTTCGGTTACAGACCGGGAAGGTCTGCACAAGACGCTGTACAACAGGTTAATCGATACATTAAGCAGGGGCTGCATCAGGCGGTTGATGTTGATCTGAGTAAATTCTTTGATACGGTCAGCCATGATGTTCTTATGTCGAGAGTCTCTCGAAAGATTCACGACAAGCGTCTGTTGAAGCTGATTGGCCGCTACCTTCGTGCTGGCGTCATGGTTGATGGGCAATGCTACCCAACCCGGGTAGGTATGCCACAAGGCGGTCCACTTTCACCGCTGCTGTCGAATGTCCTTCTCGATGACCTGGACAAGGAACTGGAGTACCGGGGGCATTGCTTCGCACGCTACTGCGATGACTTTGTGATCCTCGTTGGCAGCCAGCGAGCCGGGGAGCGAGTGATGGAAAGCATCACACGTTACCTTGAGCGCAAGCTGAAACTGAGGATAAACCCGACAAAGAGCAAGGTGGTGAAAGCTACCGAAGCTGAGTTCCTGAGTTTTACCTTCACAGGGAAGCGAATCCGCTGGTCGGAGAAGAGTCTGAACCGCTTCAGGCGAAAAAATCCTGAAACTCACCAGCCGAAGCTGGGGAGTATCGATGGAATATCGCTTGAAGAAGCTGGCCGAATATATCCGGGGCTGGATGGGTTATTTCAGGATAACCGAATATTACAGTCCTATACCGCGACTGGATCAATGGATACGTCGGCGGATTCGCTGTTGTTTTATCAAACAATGGCGAAAGCCGAAAACCCGTTACAGAAATTTGATCAGGTTAGGTGTTGATCACATCAAGGCCGCCTCGATTGCAGCCAGTAGCAAAGGGTATTACCGGCTAAGCAAAACCTATGCGGCACAGTTAGCATTAAACGACAGTTTTCTCAGTAAACTCGGGCTTGTTTCCCTGAAAGACTTGTGGATCAGGTTTCACCACCCTCGGTGAATCGCCCGGTGCGGACCCGCACGCCGGTGTGATGTGGGGGCTGGAGGTTAGAGACCTCCGGCTACCCGATTTATGTGCGCTTACTCATTGTTTGCAAAAAGCTTTCTGAACAATTCTTCGGACTTTTTCAACCCAGCTTCGGTGAATACAACTGATTTCGTTTTATTTATGGGATCTTCAATAAAGCCTTTCTCATGGAGTCTATTCATGAGATCAAAATCCAGTTGTTTCCATGCTCTGAAATCATCATGGAGTGTAAGATGTAATAGAGCTAATCCGGCATCATCTATTTTTTCTTCATCTACTTTCATAATGTTTAGTCATAGCTAATTTTGAGAGTTGAATTATAGCTGATATGAATATAATGATTGTACTTTTATTAATCTTTTAGTTTCAAATAAGCACTGAAAGCATAAAAACTATTGCAATGGAAGTTAAGTTGATTACATATGCAATAAATACAGGCGATTTATTACTTAAGAATGAAATAATTTGAGCAATAACTGAACCAATAAAGCCTATTACGCCAAGAACTAAACATGAAAAGGAGTAAGCTGAAGAACTTGAGTATTTTCTTCCTCCATGTTCAATCATTACTTCACTGCCAAAATAATAGGAATTAACTTGTTCAGGCTTTGCCATTATTTCAATGATCAAGTATTCATTAAAAAATATTGCCGCTACGAACAGCCCAATAACTGTCCCAGGTAAAGCAAGTAAAAAGTTCTTTGTTTTTATCATCATTACTCTCGATGAACGCTTGAGCACATAACGCCTGGTTCAGCCGCGTGCCGAAGGCACGTCGGGTGAGCGAAGCGAACGAACTGCAACCATTTGTTATGCGCGTTCTATGTTGCTATCAATATCTTTGCTTTTGATAAAGATTAGAAATTCACAAAGTGATTCTATATCAAATGCTTTAGAAGCAAAGTCCAGTTTGAATGAACTCCCATCAGTTTTAAGAAATGTTAAGCGAGAAGAAACTTGATCCTGAATAAGCCCATTCCCTGATGATAATTTCTCAAGAGTATTAGCTTTTTGACCTAAGTTTATTTCTTTAACAGTATTAGCTGGAATTTTAATGTTTAGCTTTCCCCAACCACTTTTTCCACAAACTGCAAGAACGTCATTTTTTAAGCTCAATTTATATGAAGAAAGAGATTTTGTTAACCAGTTTATGTATCCAAATCCACCTATGAATATAAATGACACTCCAAACAGCAAAGCAATTTTCTTTATTTCTTCTTCTCCAATGGCAGTTAGCGTCTGTAATAACCACATCATACCGCCTGTAAAAAATATGAAATAGAATGGTATTGTAACAAGAGTTAATGGTAACCATCCCAAGAATGACTTAAGGATTTTTTTCTTTGAGTTGATTTTTACTTTCATTCTTTTCCTCAATGTTGAACGCATAACGCTTTGGTTCAGGGGGTGCGCCGAAGGCGCAGTCCCTTGGAACCAATTGTTATGTGGCGACTAGATTGCTATTACCAGAATTGATACCACGGCTTAACTACTGGAGGATTGGCAAACGAGAGAATGGCCTGAATATTTTTGATGGCGTTGTCTCTACCCTCTTTATCGTTATGATGAAAATATTTTTCAAAAAACACATCTTCAACTTTGGCATCTTCTTCGTGATAGCCATAGTACCGGAGCCAGGCATCGGTAAAGTCAATAACTTCTTTCTCTTTGAGGTGAATGAGGAAGTCATTAACAGCAATTTGATGCTTAATAACGGATCGCTCAAGAATAGCGCAGGTTTCTGCTTCATCGACGGCCTTTCTCTGAAGGATGGCAAGTTCTTCATTGAACGCTTCCCGAAGTTTGGTGTTAGCAGCCCAACGGGTGTTATAGAGCATCTGGATAACAATGAAACGCTGACCGACGACCCCGGCAATCAAAGCACCGAGAATGGTAAACCCGCCAGCGATGAAAATTCCTGTGTAATTCATTTTTTGTACTCCTTTTTGGGTGGTTTTATCGGGATTCTTATCGGGGGAGTAATAATTCTAACGATTCAGGATTCTTGGTTTCGCAGGATGTAAGCCACATAACGCCTGGTTCAGCCGCGTGCCGAAGGCACGTCGGGTGAGCGAAGCGAACGAACTGCAACCATTTGTTATGCAGCTCTACCAGATTTGAGTGCAAAAGCCCAGTCATTGCGATTTCTTGCTTTCGCTGCATTCACAGCACTATTTAGTTCATATGGTACTTTAAGAAACTCAACATTCCAGCCTGTAGTGCAGCGTTCAATCATTGCGTATGAAGCATGAGAGGAATAATTTTGCATAATATGCAATGTCGGATCTTCATCTTTGTATGCAGGTAGACCAACACTGCCCGGATTCACGATAAGCTGCTTATTTGTAAGCTCAATAATTCTTGGAATATGTGAATGACCACACAGGACAAGCTTTTCTGATACGTTGCTAAGAAACCGTCTTATTTCATGTTCATTCCTGACCTTCGGTATACCGGATGATACATCTTCGACCATATAAACCAGGTCATTATCAGGGACTCCATGACACAGAAAAATATCTTCTGGGAGAGATAATGACGCAGGTAAAGACTTCATCCATTCCAGAGCTTCATTTGGTAATTCTGCAAATATGAACTGCATTGTAGGATTTTCCGAGATTCCCTCTGGATTAGCCTCATAAATTTGGCGATCCTGATTCCCCTTGATAGTAATCATTTCTTCGGATCGCAAAAGTTCATAAGTTTCTTTTGGAGCGAGTGGTCCGTATAAGATATCGCCAAGATTTACGAACTTTTTTGCCCCTTTCTTTTTTGCATTTTTGATTACTGATTCTAATGCCCAGACATTGCTATGAATATCCGATAAAACTGCAATTTTACTCATAATATTTTTGTTTTGTATGGCTGCATAACGCTTAGTAGGTTTACTCGTCCGTAATCCTGCCAAAATTCCATACGAGTCCATATTTTTGCCACATATGCGGACAAGTCTATATAACCCCCGAATTTTGCATAGATTACCTCCTTGTCCGCATAATACGCAATACATGAAGCTGCTGAAACCTTTGTATTGCAAAGGATTCAGCCAGCCCCTGTGATCATTTCCAATTAAGCCGACAAGTCCATATTTGACCAAAAGTAACTGGCTGCTATAAATACTGTATAAATATACATATACAAGGTATCAGTATGTCTGAGCGACTTATGGTGCGGGTTCGCAAAAAGATAAGACTTAAACATTACAGCTACAGAACGGAAGAATCCTACTGCCACTGGATCAAAACATTTATTCGTTATCATAGGTACAAACATCCCGATGATATGGGAAATAAAGAAGTGATTCAGTTTCTAACCTGGCTTGCTGTAGAGAAGCAGGTGGCTCCAAATACACAAAACCTCGCTTTTTCTTCTGTTCTGTTTTTGTATCGTGAAGTTCTTGGCCGACCACTGAAAGATATCAATGCAGTCCGGGCTAAACCACAACAAAAGCTACCCGTAGTACTCTCTCGTGAGGAAATTCGCAGTGTCATGTCATTTCTGTCCGGATCAACCCTGCTGATGGTTCAGTTATTATACGGCTCTGGTCTCAGACTCATGGAGGTTCTGAGGCTTCGGATCAAGGACGTGGATTTTGATCGTCAGTGCCTTGTTGTTCGTGACGGCAAAGGTCGTAAAGACCGGGTGACAGTGCTACCCAAACCTGTGTTCGCCGACCTGAAAAAGCAGATCAAGAAAGCGGAACATTATTACAATCTCGACAAGTTGGAAAACGTTCATGAAGTATGGATGCCTAACGCCTTAGCCAGAAAATACCCTGCCGAGGCCAAAAGCCTGCACTGGCAGTATGTTTTTCAATCTTGTAAGGTGTCCCTTGATCCACGATCAGGAAGGAAGCGACGCCACCACTTCAGCGACAGCCACTTACAAAAGCTCGTTAAACAGGCAATAAAGCAGGCTGGTATTTTAAAGCATGCCTCCTGCCATACTTTCAGACATAGTTTTGCAACACACCTTCTGGAAGATGGTTATGATATCCGCACGGTACAGGAGCTTCTGGGTCATAAAGACCTGCGAACCACTCAAATCTATACTCATGTCCTCAATAAAGGAGGCAATGCAGTACAAAGCCCTCTTTCCCGTTTATAGCAGGCACGCTACCGCGCGAGACAGAAATAATGGTCGGATATTATTCAGACATCGGTCTCACAGCGACAGTTAAATTTTAAAACCTGACCATACTATCATGTTTTGTTTACCGTAAACTGAGCTATCGCAAACAAATTCAGTGTATGGTCACAATTTCAGTGTCCGGAATCATTAAACCACTACAACCCATCCTGACCTATACTTTCCCGGTTCCAAGTAAATGATCCACGTTCTTAGAACGTGGTTTTGCTTTAAGCCCCCTAAAAGGGGGCTGATACCGCCAGCCTTCAAAGAAGGCTGGTGAGAGCTGTCCCAAGATTGCAGGTTATTACCTGAAGTTTATCTCCTGTTGGAGACGTTCCTTCTTCTCTTGGTACTTCACATATTTACGAATCATTTCTGCATCAACTCCGACCGTATCGACACAATAGCCTTTTGCCCAAAAATGATTTCCCCAGTAAGGCCTCTTTTTAAGGTACGGAAACTTCGAGAACAACCTCAAAGCAGTTCGCCCTTTCACCGTTCCCAGAAGCTTCGATATCGAAACCTTCGGAGGAACTTTTACCAGCAAATGCACATGGTCATTCTGGACATTAAGTTCCACAACCGTACATCCAAGTTGACTACAAAATACCTGGATGCAGTTATAAACCTCAGCTTTTACAGCTCCGGTGAGGACTCGAAACCTGTATTTTGGCACCCAAACTATATGATATTGGCAATGCCAAATGACATGCGTTAACTTCTCAAATCTACTCATGTTACTTCCTATCTCTAGTAGTTGTGGGGACAACTCAGAGATAAGGAGTAGCATGGGTAGTTCATGGCAGGCGGAGCCAACCATTCATGACCACGTCCATAGGACGTGGGTTTTCACGATGCAAGTAAATGATCCACGTTCTTAGAACGTGGTTTTGCTTTAAGCCCCCTAAAAGGGGGCTGATACCGCCAGCCTTCAAAGAAGGCTGGTGAGAGCTGTCCCAAGATTGCAGGTTATTACCTGAAGTTTATCTCCTGTTGGAGACGTTCCTTCTTCTCTTGGTACTTCACATATTTACGAATCATTTCTGCATCAACTCCGACCGTATCGACACAATAGCCTTTTGCCCAAAAATGATTTCCCCAGTAAGGCCTCTTTTTAAGGTACGGAAACTTCGAGAACAACCTCAAAGCAGTTCGCCCTTTCACCGTTCCCAGAAGCTTCGATATCGAAACCTTCGGAGGAACTTTTACCAGCAAATGCACATGGTCATTCTGGACATTAAGTTCCACAACCGTACATCCAAGTTGACTACAAAATACCTGGATGCAGTTATAAACCTCAGCTTTTACAGCTCCGGTGAGGACTCGAAACCTGTATTTTGGCACCCAAACTATATGATATTGGCAATGCCAAATGACATGCGTTAACTTCTCAAATCTACTCATGTTACTTCCTATCTCTAGTAGTTGTGGGGACAACTCAGAGATAAGGAGTAGCATGGGTAGTTCATGGCAGGCGGAGCCAACCATTCATGACCACGTCCATAGGACGTGGGTTTTCACGATGCACTAAAAACCTGCTTCTGCCGTGACGCAAACAGATAGTCGTCGTTGCATTTTGTGCCAGAAACAGTTTTTCAGTTTCCGTGAGTACAGCCTCTATCTGGCAATGTCCCTTCTATCCGTCCGGAGTTCTATTTATGTCCAGCCCCCGCTCATATTCAGGAGTTCTGATTCCAGTCCTGTTCAGCGTCATGATATCGGGATGTGCGACTGACGGCAGTCTTAAGCGGTGGGGGCAATGCGCGCTCATTGGGGGTGGCTCGGGTGGTATTATGGGTGCCGCAGTAGAAGGCAGTGCTGCCGCTTTTGCCGGAGGCACCGCCGTAGGGGCATTGCTTGGCGGCCTGCTTTGCGCACTTACTGACAAAGACAGTGATGCCGACGGTGTCTCCGATCGCTACGACCTTTGTAAAGATACGCCTCCGGGAGTAGAAGTTGGAGAGTCCGGCTGCCCGGTGGATTCAGACAATGACGGCGTACCTGACCATCAGGATCTGTGTCCAGACACACCTGCTGGCATGACCGTTAACGAACACGGCTGCCCAATAGATTCAGACGGCGATGGTGTGCCTGATGGTCTGGACAAATGCCCGAATACCATGAAGGGTGCGCCGGTTGATGCACAGGGGTGTTATCTGGAAGTGTCTGAAAACCTGGGTGAGATCTATTTTATCTTTGACAAAGAAAACCTTGATGATGCTTCCCGGCAATTACTCGATAACGTTAGCCAGAAGATGAAAGACAATCCGGATTTGAAACTACGGGTATATGGTTACACTGACAACAGTGGTGAACCCGCTTACAACGTTGACTTGTCTCAGCGCCGGGCCGATACAGTCAGGGATTACCTTGTCAAACAGGGCATTTCCGGCGACCGGATTAAGCCAATGGCAGGCGGAGTCATACTTGAACACAACAATACCCCCGCAGGCAGGGCTTCCAATCGCAAGGCAAGTCTTGTCACCGGTGAAGAAGAATAACCCGCAGCTGTAGCCATGGAAGGCTGCCAACTATTAGCTGACAGCCTGTTTATGAATATGCTATACAAGCGCCCCTATCTTGAAAACGTGTATAAATAAACAGGCAAGCAATGACATCTCAATCCAAGGCATGCGGTTACGCTCTGGTCACTGCGCTGTTATGGTCGACCATCGCAACAGCGTTCAAACTGACTCTTGATTATCTTGACCCCTGGCAACTGGTTTTCTGGTCAGTTCTGACATCTACCCTGCTGCTTGGAAGCATTGTCCTGTTGCAAAACAAAGGTAAACTGTTAATCCGTCAAGCCCGGGAATCATTCTGGCTCTACGCCTTTCTCGGTATACTCAACCCCTTTCTTTATCATATATTTCTGTTCGGAGCTTACGAACTCCTGCCTGCCCAACAGGCGCAGGCGCTTAACTACAGCTGGCCTGTTGCGCTAAGTCTCCTTGCTGTTCCATTTCTGGGAAAAACCCTTAGCCGTAAAGACGTCTTTTGTTGTCTGGTTGCCTATCTGGGCGTACTGATTATCAGCACCCGTGGTCAGCTGCAGAACCTTGACTTTGGCAGCCCCGTCGGTGTTGTTCTCGCCCTTGCCAGTACACTGGCCTGGGCAGTGTACTGGATTTTCAATACCCGTCTGAAAGGTGATCCACTGGTTGGCCTGCTGATCTGCTTCCTGTTTGGCATGCCATGGATTATCGTCGCAACAGCTATTGCTTCTGATTTCCGTCCCGCAGGTATTGAAGGATTACTGGGAGCTGCTTACATTGGTCTGGTTGAAATGGGGTTTGCCTATATCCTCTGGCTTAAAGCGCTTAAACTGGCTGAGAACACGGCGGCCGTAAGTAACATCAGTTATCTGAGTCCTTTCCTTTCTCTATTCTTCATCGCAAATATTGTGCAGGAGAGCATTCATCCAACCACTTACGTCGGACTGGTGATGATTGTTTTTGCCGTTGTTCTGCAACAGCACAAACCCTCTGCCAAAAAGCTCTCAATACCGAAACGCCCAGAGCCTTCAGCTCAGAAAGAGCCTTCAGCTCAGAAAGAACCTTCAGCTCAGAAAGAACCTTCAGCTCAGAAAGAACCTTCAACTCAGAAAGAGCTGCCAGTTGGGCAGGGTTAATTAAATGGCAAGAAAATCGAACACCTATTTCCAGTTCAAACAGTTTCGGGTAGATCAGGGCCAGTGTGCCATGAAGGTGACCATGGATGCCTGTCTGTTTGGCGCATTAGTGAATGTCGAAGAGAGCCGGCGTATTCTGGATATTGGCACGGGAACAGGACTGTTAAGCCTGATGGCGGCACAGCGCAGTCTGGCTCACATTGATGCCATTGAGCTGGATGACAATGCTGCCCGTCAGGCAAGACTGAATGTTGCGCAAAGCCCATGGTCTGACCAAATAACCGTTATTCAGTCGGCTATTCAACGCTTCTCCGGCACACCTGATGGCTATGACACCATCATCTGCAATCCGCCTTTTTTTGAGAACTCGCTGAAGGCACCCGATAAGCAACGCAATATGGCTCGCCATACCTGCAACCTTGGCTTCGATGAGCTGGCAGAAGCGATTAATCATCATTTAACGCATTCGGGAAAAGCGTGGGTTTTGCTGCCAGTGCTATCAACCTCATCATTTTTAAAAGCCATTGAATCCTACTCTGAACTGAAGTCTGACCAGATAATTTCTATCCGTTCCAAACCAGAGCGCCAGGATCACCGACATGTTTTGACCATCACAAAAAACAGAGTTGGAGTACCGGGGGACAGGACTCCGGCTAATATCTTGATTCACACAGAAACAGGCGGATATTCAGACAGGGTGAAAGAGCTTCTTTCCGGGTATTACCTTAATCTTCTGATATAAAGTACTGTTCACAAGGATGTGGAACACAACAAAAAATACAGGGCAACGCCTCAAGTGATTCACACGCAGCCCTGTGTTGATTACGGCTATTTTTTCCGGGGCTTACCAGGATCATAAGTTTCGTCATCCCAGCGTTTCCAGGCTTCGTCGGCAAACCAGTCATTGGTTGACTTTTGCAAGCCAGGATCAAGCCTTACTCCCAGGCGCTGCCTTGACCTTCGTTTCTGCGCAGGCCTTTTTCTCTTCTTTTCAGGCGAAACGGGAGGCTTTGTCTCAGTCTCCTCTGCGGCTGACTCTACCCTCTCAGAGTATCCGGAAGGCAGCTCTGTATCGGGAAACTCTTCACGCAGCAACGTATCGACAGAAGACAGTGTTTCTTTCAGTCCCAGCATATCACCCATTTCACTGACCAGATTTTCTCGTGCCTGACGGGCAATATTCGTATCTGGAGCGTCCAGAACTTCATCCAGCATCTTTATGGTCGCCCTGTAAGCCATCAAATGCTGCAACCGGCGGGTTTTGCTTCTGTCTTTGCTTCCAATAATGTTCTGTATTTCTCCATCAATCGGCGCTCTGTGAAGCTTCCAGTCTTCACGCATTTTTTTCATTGCGTATTCGAGATCAGTATCCGTATCCTGACGATTGCCATGATGCCGCTCAACCTGCGCTTCTCTTACATAATGCCTCAACCCTTCTAAGCGGGCTGTGGTTCTGTCACGAACAGGTAAATGATCGGTTCCAAATACCAGCTGGTGCAGACTCTGAAAATGAATAATCCGGCTATTGGACTTGCCACGGATACGAGACTGGTAATCCTTCCAGCGCGTGTTTTTGAGATTAACCAACTTATCAGCCAGCATCTCATCAACAATACCAAGATGTTTGTCCAGAGCTTCCTCGCTGGCTTCAGCAGCTACGGCATATTTTTCGAGTTCTTTCTGAACAACCAGCATTGAGTCCATCAATCGACGAGCTTCTTCAGCCTGCTCTTTTGTACCTCTTGCCTTGCCGAGGTCAGTCATTGCCTTTTCAACGTCAGCGGCCTTAACATCCCTTTTGAAAATCTGCTTACCAACCTCTCTTTCCAGCGCATTTCGACGGCTGAATGTTGGCAGGCGCAAATTTCGGTACCTTTTACTTGCACCGACATAGAGCCGTACAAAAGGCTTAGCGATAGCTGCTGCTTTTTTAAATAGAAATTTCTTGGTGGCAACAACCGGTGCAAAACCAGCTAGTTTGGTTTTTACGGCTTTAAGTGGCCTTTGAAGCCTGGGGACAAAGGCATTTATTTTCTGAAAAATACTGGACATCCGACCACTCCCTGATCTTAGGAATCACAACTTCTGGTTAGTATAGGAAAAAATAATTCTTAAAAAATGGCGTTTGATAGAGAGTCAGAATAAATATGCAATTTTTAATAAAGCAGACAACGCATCGTTCAGGTGACGAAAACACGACACCTGAACATTTAGGATGATATTAATGCCTGATGGCCTGATAAACACTGAAGCCATTTCGAGTCACCAACGTTTTACAATGACCAAAGGCTTTAACAATAATGGGTTCATAACGCAGGAAACTGTTTGCAACAATTCTCAACTCCCCTCCTTTATTCAACCGCCGGGCGGCTTCTGCCAGAAACTGCTCGGTCACGGCATAGTGAGTTTTTACTCCCTGATGAAAAGGCGGGTTCGACACAATCAAGTCAAACGAGCCCTGAACCTCAGACAGCCCATCACTGGCAACGGTTTTGAATCGCTTAACGCCCAGCTGCTTCAGAGTGCGTTCCGAACTTGCCAGAGCCAGAGCGTCGCAATCTATCAGCGTCAAATCATTATCAGCACCCAGACCTGCCAGAGCTGCAGAAATAACACCCGCTCCGCAACCAAAATCCAGCACTTCACCAGCAGGCACTTTATCAAAGGTATCCAGTAAAACTTCGGTACCCACATCCAGTCGACCGTGACTGAACACACCAGGCAGCGACTGAATGGTCAGATGCCTGCCTGCCACAGGAACTTCAAACTCAGTAAACGCTTTTTGCCAGTCAAATTCTTTTGTCTGTTGCGGCGAAGCGCCTTCCAGCAGTCCACAGTGTCGCGCATTATCAAGGTTTTTAACCGACTCGAAGGTGTTTTTCAGACGTTTGCGCCAGGACTTGATGCCTTCGCCATTTTCACCCACCAGCCAGACACAGCCATCCTCCGTCAGAAGTGGCAACAGCATCTCCAGCCAGTAATCCATCAGGGGCTTACTTTTCTGAAGAAAAATAATGACACCATCAAAACGCTGTTTTGTCTCAGAGACTACCGGTGCGAACTCCAGTCTCAGGCGATCATTTCGTTCCCATGAAGGCTTCAGCCGCCGATAAACGGCATAGTCTCTGGTCAAACCCGACACCCTGGTTGCCACCTTTTCTTCCAGCAACAAACGGGCCAGATTATCGGCTGGCATGCCTACCAGCAGCATATTGTTGCTTTCCAGCCACTGAGCGTTGCGCATGACCAGCTGGCTGGTATTGGCGAGAGAATCGGATCCCATAAATCTGTCTAACCTTTCTACCGGATAAAGAATGTGGCTTTTGAAACGCGCTCTTATACCGAAACTGCGGAAAAATCACAAACTGACATCTACCAATTTACAACAGCCTCCCAGCCCCTTAGGATTCGCCGATCAAACCGGATAGATTTGGAGATGCTCTGATGCACGAGCCCCGAGGTGAACTGGTTCTTCGTACTCTGGCAATGCCTGCCGACACTAACGCCAATGGTGACATTTTCGGTGGTTGGATACTGTCGCAGATGGACCTGGCTGGCGGCATGGCTGCCAAGCAGCGCGCTCACAGTCGTATATCAACCGTAGCCATAGAATCCATGTCGTTTCACCAGGCGGTCAAAGTGGGTGATGTTATCTGCTGTTACGCCGAGTTCATGCATATTGGCACAACGTCAATGCGTATCAAACTGGAAGTATGGAGCATGAAGATGCCATTCAACCAGCAACGGGTCAAAGTCACAGAAGGCATTTTCACCTATGTTGCTATAGACGACGATGGAAAACCACACCCTGTCGATCGTCACAAGACCTGAGTAACGCTTGCTGTAGTTGGTTTCGGTAACCCTTACCGCAACCACTGCCAGTCATCTGAAGCCTTTATTCATCCACAATTCCCAATGGTGGATTATTTATGAAACAGAAAACCATCCTTGTCGGTGTTGCTGGTGCTTCTGCATCAGGTAAAAGTCTGCTGGCGAACACCCTGATCGAAGAGTTGCAGTCTGAGCATCTGTGTATTATCTCTGAAGATTCCTACTACAAAGATCAGACTCACCTGACCATGGAAGAACGTGTTCGTACCAATTATGACCACCCGGACTCCATGGATCATGAACTGATGCTGGATCACATGAACCAGCTTAAAACAGGCAAGGCAGTCGACGTTCCCATTTACGACTATTCAGTCCACAATCGTAAAGACGAGTGCCGTCGTGTATTGCCAGCCCGCGTGGTGATTATTGAAGGTATTCTGTTGTTTACCCGTCCAGACATTCGTGAAGCATTCGATTTGCGCTTTTATATGGACACCCCCCTGGACATCTGCCTGATTCGTCGCATGAAACGCGATATTGTCGAACGTGGGCGCGATGTTGATTCCGTGATCAAACAGTACCTGGAAACCGTACGCCCAATGTTCCTGCAGTTTATTGAACCCGCCCGGCAGCACGCTCACCTGATCATTCCACACGGCGGCAAAAACCGTATTGCCATTGATCTGATCAAAACCAAAATCCGGGATTTGATCGACTAACGTACAGCCAATGCAGCTTACTGTTAAAAAAACTGAAGCTGCATTGCCTGAACTTGACCCATCATTCGAAGAAATTGAATTAACAATCAACCCTTTGATCTTTGACAATGATTTTGTATACTCGGCTGGTATAAGCGTCAAAACTCTGCATCCCTTTCCGATACTGTGTTCAGTAAAAACGGAAACTACCTATCAGGCACCCGCCGCTTGTACATCACCCTCTGTATTAACCTGTAAAAACAGGCATGAGTCGCGTAATTTTATCACTCAATGACAGTGGCAAAATTATTTTAGACAGGCTAATGCCTTAACGGGAAGATTATGCGCGTTGAAGCTGATATCAAGCTGGGCTTTAAAGATGTACTGTTCAAGCCTAAGCGTTCCACTCTGAAGAGCCGTTCCCAGGTAAGCCTGGAGCGAACCTTCCGCTTTGTACACACCGATACAGAATGGACTGGTGTTCCTGTCATCGCTGCCAACATGGACACCGTTGGTACCTTCAATATGGCTCTGGCTCTGGCCGAGCACAAAATGCTGACTGCAGTGCATAAGCACTACACCGTTGAAGAATGGAAAGCGTTCCTGGCTGATGCTCCTGAAGGCATTCAGGAACACATCATGGTCAGCTCTGGCACCTCTGACAGTGATTTCGAAAAAGTGAACGAAATCCTGGCTCTGGACAGCAAGCTGCGTTTCATCTGCATCGACGTAGCCAACGGCTACTCTGAACACTTTGTATCTTACGTAACCCGCGTACGTAAGGCTCACCCTGACAAGGTCATCATCGCTGGTAACGTAGTGACCGGTGAGATGGTTGAAGAACTGATCCTGAAAGGCGCTGACATTGTAAAAGTTGGCATCGGCCCGGGCTCCGTATGTACTACTCGCGTTAAAACCGGCGTTGGCTACCCTCAACTGTCTGCCACTGTTGAGTGTGCTGATGCAGCTCACGGTGTTAGTGGCCAGATCATCTCTGACGGCGGCTGCACTTGCGCTGGCGACGTATCCAAAGCCTTTGGTGGCGGTGCTGACTTCGTAATGATCGGCGGAATGTTTGCCGGCCACGACGAGTCCGGCGGCGAGCTGGTAGAAGAAGACGGCAAAAAATTCCGCCTGTTCTACGGCATGAGTTCCGACACGGCGATGGACAAGCACTCTGGCGGTGTTGCCAAGTATCGTGCTTCCGAAGGCAAAACCGTTAAAGTACCTTACCGCGGTCCAGTGGTTGAAACCGTACAGGACATCCTGGGCGGCGTTCGCTCCACCTGCACCTACGTTGGTGCTGCAAAGCTGAAAGAACTGACTAAGCGTACTACGTTTATTCGGGTTCAGGAGCAGGAAAACCGTATCTTCAACTGATACACACGACACCTGCTGTTCAGTGGCAAGAGCGCAACATTATTATGTATGATAACGAATGTTGCGCTCTTGCGCTCCAAGCTGAATTTAAACCATTCAGCGAGAGATAAGGCTAAAACAACCTTTAGATTATTGATTCCCAAAATCTCATAACAAAAAAATAGAATGAATTATGTAATTTGGCATAAACTTTGATGGATGTTCGATTGCCTGATCAAATGCAGTTTTACAGAGCAGCCACAATGATATTGATGATCCCATTTGTATTTATTCGTTATCAGTCTTTTAATGACCATTGTTTCAGATTAAACATCGTCAAAATAAAGCTGATAAAAGAAATACTATTAAGAGCCATCACGAAACTTTATTTCATCTGGTTTAGGTTTACCTCCTCTTTTGTACTGACATCTGTAAGCATGATAAGTCCGTTGTTACAGGCCAAAGAAGTAATCCTGCTGAACAATAGCAGCTTCGTTAAATACATTAATGCGGATCATCCAGTTAATGGCTCTTACTTACTGACAGAACCCATCGACCTGAACAAATTCAACCACTGGAAACCCGTAGGAAATGAATCAGTTCCATTTTCAGTAAAATTATACGGCAATTATCAAGTAATCAATGGACTAAACATTGCGAACAAATTGGATGATTCCTATTTAGGGCTGTTCGGTTACCTGGTTGATAGCCGGGTCGAACGATTGTTTATTAACAAACCTGTTATCGAAGGGGCAGGCTCACCCACTTCGGTGGGAACTGTTGCAGGCGGGGTTGAAAGTACAACAATCACAGAGGTTATTAACCATGCAGGTAAGATAAAGACTTCCGGAAAAAGTTTCAATGCCGGTGGCATTGTGGGAATAGCCAGCCATGGCTCAATTCTGTCCAATAACCTTGCTACCGGAATAATTGAAATAACAAGTGGGTACAATGGTAAAAGTGGTGGAATAGCCGGTTCTGTTCGGGGGCGCTCAATTATCAGGAGTAACCAATATGCAGGAAAAATAGTGACCGCAAGTTCATTGTCCAGCACCGGAGGCATTGTAGGGGAGCTATCCGAACATTCTTCCTCGAATAACAATCTTCATACCGGATTGATAGCATCAACATTTCAAACCAGTGAATCGGATTATGGCGGGATAGTGGGAAAGGCTGCCGGTGCATCGACTATCACCTCCAATCTTAATAGCGGGTCACTAAGTCTCTCAACGGCATGGTTAAGCACTTTAGGCGGAATAGTCGGACTTGTAGAAAGCAGCACTTCCGTTGACAGAAACGTCAATGCGGGAGCACTCCACCAAAAAGATGGAGGCTCTTTTATTGGAGGCATTGCTGGGCAAGCGAGAGAAACCCCCATCAGGCAAAATATGAATAACGGAGAAATTACCTACAACCTTTTCTCACAAAAACCTATAGGCGTCGGAGGTGTGGGGGGGATAGGTGCCTGGGGGACAGATCTTGCCATAGATAATAACCTGAACACAGCCAGAATCATTACAGGTCATCTTGTTGATTCACACCATGGAATAATAAAAGGCAATAATATTGAGCAGCGTCACAACTTACAAACAGGCGGTGTGTTCGTCAATATGAATACCAACCATAGCATTCCACTTGACCTGGTAGAGATAACACAAAATAAAACACAGCCCGTACCGCAGGGGCTTAACAAAACAATCTGGAGCAGTGAGCCGGAAAAAGCATTTCCGATGCTTAAAAACATTAATGGCAATTACCAGGAGCTCCTGCGTCTCAATAACACCCAAAATGGTACAAATATTTTTCCTGCCATCCTGAGTCAGTTTGCAACTCCGGGAGGATCGGCTGAAACCACTCTGCTGGATTTAGCGGTATGGACTGTTCGTAGTGGGTTCCTTCCGTTTTTAAAGGGGTTCTTGCAGCAGGAAATTGCCCGTTTTGACATTAATTGTGGGCAGGGCGGTTTTGCCTGCTCTCCGAAAATGAGGACTTTGCCAACAGAACCCTCTTTGAGTGAGGACTGCCCTGCACCGGAAGGAACTCCCGTGGCTCAGGCTTATGATGTGATAAGCGATCAATTATATGTGGCTATCCGCCCTCCCCTGGATTCCAATGCTCTGGATTCCAATGCTCTGGTTCTGGCACGATACACAGGGACTGAGCTTGATAAGCAATTTGGGGCTTGCGGCAAAATAACGCACCACCTGCCCGACATGACGGATTGGTCTTTTATCGGCGATAGCTTGCTGACGAGCAACAGCAACAGCAACAGCAACAATAGTTACCTCCATTTAGTTGCAAACAAACCGGATAAAAGCCCTTTGTTGCTTCGTCTGCCATTGCCCGAAGAAAATACACCTGAAAAAAATAATGACAAATCCGGCTATACAATTGACTACCTGCCAGAAAGAGACTCTGAGGTTAGCGTCATGGCTGGCAGTAATGGGACAATATACTTTGCGGGTAAATCCTCTTCGGATTTTTTCATCAGCCGTTTTTCTGAAAAAGAACATTACAGGACACTTTCTGACCCATTGCACAAGCAGGCTGATATAAACAACCAGGAGCGTATAAGCAGCCTGTCCTTATCACCAGATGGCAAGCTGCTTTATATTGCGAGCGTTGTAAACACGACAAAGACAGCATTTTTGCAACAGTACGACAGTCTGACCCTTTCCCGTAAAAAGTCTTTTGGTGTTGATGGAGAGGTAATGGCGATCACCCCTGACTATTTTCCAAGTTATGAGGCTGTTTCAGCGGTGCACAGAGGGTGGGTCTATATTGCCAGCATTACCCGCAATGGAGCCCTGCTGTCAATTCGCAGGTTTGATCCGGGTAATGGGCAAGTAGATGGCACTTTTATTGTTGATGAAAGCTTGCCCAATTATTTAAGTGACTCTGATTCACCCGCAGGGATAAAGCTTTGCCCTGACGGACAATATCTCCATGCCGTTAAATACGATAAAAAGGGAAATATTTTTACGGTTACCTATGATGATCTGGAAGAAGTTTATCGCACGAGCAAAAGTCTTGAACACCCTGATGCGCTTTTCAACGGGCTGACAGTGACCGACAGTAAAATGTACCTGCCTTATAAGCATTTAGACGAGCCGGGATCAAACCATATTGTTGAAGTCATGAAAATAGCCCTTGATGACCCACAACAACTGCGTAGCTCAAGTGGGTTTCCAGTCTGGGGCTATGTAGCTGCTGCAGTCGCTACAGTCACTACAGTCGCTACAATTGCTCTTATCGTCACTAGCATCTATTACAAACGCAGAACAGCATCTTATCCGGTAAGGCTCAGGCAGCTCAGGCAGACCAGGCTGAATATGGAGTTATAAGGCTAAAACAACCTTTAGATTATTGATTCCCAAAATCTCATAACAAAAAAATAGAATGAATTATACAGTGTGGCATAAGCTTTTATGAATATTTGATTGCCAGATCAAACGCAGCTTTACAGAGTAAGCCACAATGATTTCGACGATCCACTTTGTTTATATTCGTTATCAGCATTTTTATGAACATTTTTTTCGTTTGAAAAGCGTCAAGAAAAAAATAAAGCTGATAAAAATAAATTTTTTAAGAACCATCACGAAATTCCATTTCATCTGGTTAAGGCTTGTTTTCTCTTTTGGGCTGATGTCTGTAAGCATGATAAGTCCGTTGTTACAAGCCGAAGATATAACCCTGCTGAACAATACCAATTTCGTTCAATACATGGATGCGGATCATCCAGTCAATGGCTCTTACTGGCTGACAGAACCCATCGACCTGAGCAAATTTAACCAATGGAAACCCGTAGGAAATGAATCAGCTCCATTTTCAGTAAAATTATATGGCAATTATAAAGCAGTCAATGGGCTAAACATTACGAGCAAATCGGATAATGCCTACTTAGGGCTGTTCGGTTACCTGGTTAATAGTTGGGTTGAACGGTTGTTTATTGACAAACCTGCTATCGAAGCGACAGGTTCACGCGTTTCGACGGGAGCTGTTGCAGGCAAGGTTGAAAGT